>NZ_CP099490.1:1571378-1885654 GCF_023923205.1 Ornithinimicrobium cryptoxanthini
GCCTGGGTCTTCCTGGCCCCCGCGTCGGCTGTGCTCCTGGCCCTCGTGCTGTGGCCCATCGTCTACTCGATGTGGCGCAGCCTGTTCGACCGCACCGGCAAGGAGTTCATCGGGCTGGGCAACTACCAGCGCATCTTCACCGACCCGGACACGTTCACGGCGCTGAAGAACAACCTGATCTGGGTGATCGTCGCGCCGATCCTGGTGACCGTCCTTGGGCTGATCTTTGCGGTGCTGACCGAGCGGATCCGGTGGAGCACGGCGTTCAAGCTGGTCGTCTTCATGCCGATGGCGATCTCGTTCCTGGCCGCCGGCATCATCTTCCGGGTGGTCTATGAGGAGGACCCGAACCGCGGCCTGGCCAACGCCATCGTGACCAGCGTGCACGACATCTTCAACGACTCGTCGCAGTATCCCGGCGCGCGACCCCGGGACGCCGAGGCCCTGCCCGCCGCGGACGCGGGCGGATTTGCCTCCGCCGCGCAGGTGGAGCCGGGCACCGTCCTGCAGATCCCGCTCGTCGGCGTGGGTGCCGATGAACTTCCGGAGGAACCCACCCTCGCCACCCCACCCGGGGAGGCCGCGGCGGACACGGTCACCGGCACGGTGTGGTTCGACTTCGTGCGCGGAGGGGGCGGGACACCCGGTGAGATCGACGACGGAGAGGCGGCGTTGCCGGGCGTCGTGGTCCAGGCGGTCCGTGACGGGGAGGTGGTGGCGGACGCCACGACCGACGACAGCGGTCAGTTCACCCTGGAGGGACTCGACTCCGGCGTGGTCCAGATCGTGCTGCCGGCCGAGAACTTCGCCCCACCGTTCCGCGGTGTCTCGTGGCTCGGCCCGGGACTGGTCACGCCCTCGATCATCACGGCATACGTCTGGATGTGGGCGGGTTTTGCGATGGTCCTCATCGGCGCCGGGCTCTCCTCGATCCCGCGCGACGCTCTGGAGGCCGCGCGCATCGACGGGGCCAGCGAGTGGCAGGTCTTCCGGCTGATCACGGTGCCGCTGCTGGCACCGGTGCTCACGGTGGTCCTCGTGACGATGATCATCAACGTGCTGAAGATCTTTGACCTGATCTACATTATCGCGCCAGGTTCGTCGGCCTCGGCGGCCAACGTCATTGCGGTGCAGATGTGGGCCGTGTCGTTCGGCGGCGCGCAGGACTTCGGGATGGGCAGTGCCCTCGGCGTCTTCCTCTTCCTGCTCGTCCTGCCCGCGATGCTGTTCAACATCCGTCGGTTCCGGCAGGAGCAGCTATGAGTGTCGCCACCGGCGGCGGGGCCGCCGCAGTGCCCGAGGACGTCGACCTCAAGGAGAGGTCGACCCCCGCGGTGCGCAAGCCGAGCGTCGGGTCCCGCGTCAGCGAGTTCCTGAGCCGGGGCATGGTCTCCGTCGTGCTGGCCCTGATCGCGGTCTTCTGGCTGATGCCGACGATCGGGCTGTTCGTCGCGTCGTTGCGCACGGCGCAGGACAACAACACCACCGGCTGGTGGACGGCGCTGACCAAGCCGGCGCAGCTGACCGTCGACAACTACCAGAAGATGCTCAACAACGACGGCATGGTCAACGCCTTCTTCAACACGGTCTGGATCACCATCCCGGCGACCCTGCTCGTGGTGCTGGTGGCCTCCCTCGCGGCCTATGCCTTCGCGTGGATGGAGTTCCCGGGACGGGACTGGATGTTCATCGTCATCGTCGGGCTGCTCGTCGTGCCGGTGCAGGTGGCGCTGATCCCGGTCGCCAACCTCTTCGGAGACGTGGGCATCTATGGCTCACGCATCTCGGTGATCCTGTTCCACGTCGCCTTCGGCCTGCCGTTCGCAGTCTTCCTGCTGCGCAACTTCTTTGCCGGGGTCCCGCGCGAGCTCATGGAGGCGGCGCGGCTCGACGGGGCGGGGGAGTGGCGCATCTTCCGCAGCGTCGTCCTGCCGCTCGGCCTGCCGGCCATCGCGTCGCTAGGGATCTTCCAGTTCCTGTGGGTGTGGAACGACATGCTCGTCGCGCTGGTCTTCGCCGACAGCTCGGCGGCGCCGCTGACGGTGGCGCTGCAGTCCCAGACCAGGCAGTTCGGGTCCAACATCGACGTGCTGGCCACCGGCGCCTTCCTGTCCCTGGTGGTGCCGCTGGTGGTCTTCTTCTCGTTCCAGCGCTACTTCCAGCAGGGCGTCCTCGCCGGCTCCGTGAAGTAGCCCACCCGCACCTATCCCAAAAGGGGGGTCAGATGTCGCGGAAGGTCTGGATGTCGGCGCCCAGGTTGTTCAACCGCGTCGCCAGGTCCTCGTAGCCGCGGTGGATCACATAGACGTTGCGCAGCACCGACTCGCCCGGGGCCGCGAGCATCGCCAGGAGGATGACCACGCCAGGACGCAGCGCCGGCGGGCACATGATCTCGCCAGCACGCCACTTGGTGGGGCCCTCGACCATGACGCGGTGCGGGTCCATCAGGTGCACCTTGGCGCCCAGGGTCGTCAGCTCCGTCAGATAGATCGCGCGGTTCTCATAGACCCAGTCGTGGATCAGGGTCGACCCCTCGGCGCACGCTGCGATGATCGCGAAGAAGGGCAGGTTGTCGATGTTGAGCCCGGGGAACGGCAGCGGATGGATCTTGTCCATCGCCGCCTTGAGCGGCCCCTCGATGGTCTTCAGATCGACCAGACGGGTGTGGCCGTTGGCCGAGACATACTCCTCGGAGAGCTCGTAGTGCAGCCCCATCGTGTCCAGCACCGCCAGCTCGATCTCCATGAACTCGATCGGCACCCGCTTGATGGTGATCTCACTGCCGGTCACCACGGCCGCCGCCAACAGGCTCATCGCCTCGATCGGGTCCTCGGAGGGGGAGTACTCGATGTCCTGGTTGATGGACTCGACACCGGTGACGGTCAGCGTCGTCGTGCCCAGGCCCTCGATGGTCACGCCCAGCTGCTGCAGGAAGACGATCAGGTCTTGGACCATGTAGTTCGAGGATGCGTTGCGGATCACGGTCGTGCCGGGGTGTCGGGCAGCGGCGAGCAGGACGTTCTCGGTGACGGTGTCGCCGCGCTCAGTCAGCACGATGGGGCGGCCGGGGCGCCGGTCAGGGTCGACGGTCACGTGGTAGCTGCCCATCGTGGCCGTGACGTCGATGCCGAAGTGGCGCAGTGCCACCATGTGCGGCTCGACGGTGCGGGTCCCGAGGTCGCAACCCCCGGCATACGGCAGCTCGAAGTCGTGGAACTCGTGCATCAGCGGGCCGAGGAACATGATGATGGTGCGCGTGCGGCGGGCCGCCGCCTCGTCTATGGCCGCCAGGTCGATCGAGGCCGGCGGGATGATCTCGAGGTCGGAGGAGTCCTGCAGCCAGCGGATCTTGAAGCCGATGCTGGACAGCACCTCGACGATGCGGTTGACCTCCTCGATGCGAGCCAGGTTGCGCAGCGTGGTCCTGCCTTTGTTGAGCATGGAGGCGCAGAGGAGGGCGACGGCAGCGTTCTTGGACGTGCGCACGTCGATCTCGCCGGAGAGGCGCTTGCCGCCGTTGATGCGGAGGTTCTGGGGCAGCGCGCTGCCCACGGAGACGATCTCGGAGTCCAGACTCTCCCCGATGCGGGCCAACATCTCGAGGGAGAGGTTCTGCTTGCCCTGCTCGATGCGCGCGACGGCCGACTGGCTGGTGTTGAGGAGGGCTGCCAGCTCGGCCTGGGTCAGATCCTTGTGCCGGCGGGCGTCCCGGATCAGTGCGCCGATGCGGGACAGATAGCTCTCAGTCATCGAACTACTGTAGATCACATATGAGATAAGGAACCGGATCGCGGGTGAGTCGGCGGGTGTGTCGGCGCGAGTCGGGACGGTTGGGACGACACAGACGCGAGCGGCCGAGGGACGGGCGGCTGCAGCGTGCAGGTGAACTCTGGGGCCGACGACACGCCGGGGGTGGACGGCCCTAGCGTGCAGGTGAACTCTGGGGCCGACGTGGGTCTGGCGCAGGCTGTGTCGCAGTCTGGGTGCGCAGGCTGTGGCGTGGGTGGCGACCGCGCCGATCAGTCGGCGTCGGGGATCTCGCGCAGAGCGTTGACGACGAGGGGAGTGACCAGGTCACGCTGCCAGGGCCGTGCGTCGTGACCGGCGAACGCGGCGTCGACGGAGGGCGCATCGAAGGCCTCGGGCGGTGTCCAGAGCACGCGTCGCAGGGTCTCGGGAGTCATCAGGTTCTCGATCGGGACGCGCACCGACTCGGACAGCTCGGCAAGCCCGGCACGCACCTGCGCCAGCCGGGCCGCGGCCACAGGGTCCTTGTCGGCCCACATCCGGGCGGCCGGTGGGGAGTCGTTGCGTCGCGCCAGCTCCGGCAGGTCATCCTCCGGCAACTCGTGCGCTGCCGAGATGGCCTCCAGCCACTGTCGTTGATAGCGCGTGATCCCCTGGCTGGCGCGACGCTGGCGGGAGCGGCCGGACTCCACGGACCGGTCGCTGAGCAGGGCGCTTGAGGTCCGGGGCTGGCGCACGGCCAGGTCGATCAGGGTCGCATCGGGCAACACTCGGCCCGGGGCGACGTCGCGCTGCTGGGCGATCAGGTCGCGCGTGGTCCACAGGGAGCGGACGTGGGCGGCGATGCGGCGGCTGCGGACCTTGTGCATGCCCGAGGTGCGGCGCCACGGGTCCGGGCGCGGACCGGCGGTGCTGAACTGTGCCTCGAAGGCAAACTCCTGCTCGGCCCACTCGGCCTTGCCCTGCTCGGCCAGGTCCGCAGCCACCGCGTCCCGCAGCTCGACGAGCAGCTCGACGTCGAGCGCGGCATACAGCAGCCAGGGTTGGGGCAGGGGCCGGGTCGACCAGTCGACGGCTGAGTGCTCCTTGGCCAGGCTGACCCCGAGGTAGTGCTCAAGCACCGCAGCCAGGCCGACCTTGGGCAGCCCGGCGAGGCGGGCTCCGAGCTCGGTGTCGAAGAGGGAGGAGGGACGCATCCCCACCTCGGCCAGGCACGGGATGTCCTGGGTCGCCGCGTGGAGCACCCACTGGGCGTCAGCCAGGGCGGCGTTGACCGGGCTCAGGTCGGGCACCGCGATCGGGTCGATCAACCAGCTGCCGGCGCCCTCGCGACGCAGCTGGACCAGATAGGCGCGCTGACCATAGCGATAGCCCGAGGCGCGTTCGGCGTCCACGGCGACCGGGCCGGTGCCACCGGCCAGCGCCGCGACCGCCTCCGCGAGGGCGGACGCGTCGGCCGTGACGTCAGGCACGCCCTCCGACGGGGCGGTCAGCGGTGCGACGACGACAGCTGGCTCCTCAGGGGCGGCTGCGTGCCCCGTCCCCGCGTCCGAAACGGCAGCAGAGCCGTCGTTGAAGTCGGGTTGGTTGGGGGGCACGGTGGACGAGTCTGTCATCGCGGACCGACCTCAGCGTCGCTGGGGCAGCGCGACGACGCCCTCGGGCAGGGGCGGCAGGCCGGCGATGGTGCACAACAGGTCGCCCCAGGCCTGCAGGTGCGCGTCGATCCGTCCGTCCAGCGGGGTCCACGAGGCGCGGATCTCCATCTCGACGGTCGGCTCGCGTTCAGCCAGGGCGCCAAAGCTCTCACTGAGCACGCAGGTCACGGTGCCGGCGGTGGCCGCCCACTCCAGCCCCCGGGCCTCGAGCGCATCGGTCAGCCAGGACCAGCCGACGGTGCCGACAAAGGGGTCGTGGCCCACCTCGGGCTCGACCGTGGCCTTGGCATAGGTGACCACGCGCCACTGACCCTCCCAGGGTTCGGGCTCGGCCGGGTCGTGCAGCACGACGAACCGGCCGGTCGCGATCGGCTCGTCGTCGGCGTTGCGGCTGGGGATCACCTCGCCGGACAGGGCGAGGGCCGAGGGCGCCAGGCGGGTCGGCGCCGGCACCTCCTCGATCAGGACCTCAGGGCGCAGCACTGCTGCGCGCACCGACGTCAACGCCTCAGCGAAGGTCGAGTCCTCACGCACGATCTCACCTCCGGACGCTCTGCGCCGCCCGGACTGTATGCGGCTACCCACCGGATCAGCGTAGGTCCCCCCACCGGTCGAACCAGGCAGGCCACGCCGACGGCGTCCGGACCCGTCAGCAGGGCGTGGCAGGATCGCACCGTGACCACCTCCACCACACCCGCGACGACAGATGACCCGAGCCAGAGCGCTCTGCTGCAGGCCGCCCGGGGCCAGCGCCCACGGCATACCCCTGTCTGGTTCATGCGCCAGGCCGGCCGGTCCCTGCCGGAGTACCGCGAGCTGCGCCAGGGCACCAACATGCTCGAGTCGTGCGCGACCCCGGACCTGGTCACTGAGATCACGCTGCAACCGGTCCGCCGGCACGGAGTGGACGCCGCGATCCTGTTCAGCGACATCGTGGTCCCACTCAAGGCCGTCGGGGTCGACCTGGACATCGTCGCGGGCGTCGGACCGGTAGTAGCTGAGCCGTTCGCCACCCGTGCCGACCTGGACCGGCTGCCGGACCTCACGCCGGAGCACGTGCCCTACATCACCGAGGCGGTCGGGGCACTGGTTGCCGCCCTGGGTCCGACCCCGCTCATCGGTTTCAGCGGGGCGCCGTTCACTCTCGCGAGCTATCTGGTCGAGGGTGGGCCGTCCAAGAACCACCAGCGGACCAAGGCGATGATGCACGGCGACCCGGAGCTGTGGCGGGCCCTCTGTGACCGCCTCGCCCAGATCGCCGCGACCTTCCTGCAGGTCCAGATCGACGCCGGGGCCTCCATGGTGCAGCTGTTCGACTCGTGGGTGGGGGCCCTGCCGCGGACGGACTACCTGCGCTTCGTCGAGCCGCACTCGCGTGCGGTGCTCGAGTCGGTGGGCGACCAGGTGCCTCGGATCCACTTCGGGGTGGGCACCGGCGAGCTCCTCGCCGACATGGCGGCGGCAGGGGCGGATGTGATCGGGGTCGACTACCGGCTCTCCCTCACCGATGCCGTCGCTCGCACGGACGGGAAGTATGCCGTGCAGGGCAACCTTGACCCTGCCCTCCTGTTTGCGCCGTGGCCAGTCATCGAGGGCCGGGTCCGCGAGATCGTGCAGGAGGGGCGGGCGGCACCGGGGCACATCTTCAACCTCGGGCACGGTGTCCTGCCGGACACCGACCCGACCGTGCTCACCCGCGTGGTCGAGCTGGTGCACTCACTGGGCTGAGCCCGAGCCCTCGCTGGCCGTCGGCTCCAGCTGCACCACCAGCGGCGGCAGGAAGAGCTGGGTCAGCGGACCGATCGAGACGGCAAACAGGACCGTGCCCACCCCGACCACACCCCCGAGCAGCCAGCCGATGAGCACCACGGTCACCTCGATGCCGGTGCGGATCAGGCGCAGGCTGAAGCGTGTGCGGTGCGCGAGCCCGGTCATCAGTCCGTCTCGCGGCCCGGGCCCAAGCTGGGCACCGATATAGAGCGCGGTCGCTGCCCCGTTGAGCACGATGCCACCCAGCATCATCAGCACCTGGAGCACGAGCGAGTCAGGTGTAGTCAGCAGAGCCAGCGCCGCGTCCGCGGACAGCCCGACCCAGATCGCGTTGGCGATCGTCCCCAGACCAGGCGCCTCGCGCAGCGGGATCCACAGCAGCAGGACCGCCAGCGACACCAGGATCGCGATGGTGCCGAAGCTGAGAGGCACGTGGGTCGCGACGCCATAGTGGAAGACGTCCCACGGGATCATGCCCAGGCCGGCCCGAATGAGCATGGCCATGGACAGCCCAAAGATGGTGAGCCCGACGAACAGCTGGGTGAGCCGGCGGGGGAGTCGGCCGGCCCGCAGCTGCTGGCGCGGGGTCATCCGCGCCAGGCCCAGCACGGAGCGGGGCATGTCGGGCTCGAGGGGCAGATCCACGGGGACATCATGCGGGACGGGAGGAGGAGTGCTCACATCGACCCCAACGCCGGGTGGTGAGGGAGTATGCCGAGGCGCACCTCATCCACTGTCAGCAGCGACGCCTACGGTGGGGTCATGGCATACCCGATCGGTGCTCACGTCAGTCAGACCGACCCCATCGCTGAGGCACGAGCCCGCGGTGCGGATGCGGTCCAGTTCTTCCTCGGCGACCCGCAGAGCTATAAGGGGCCGGTGGTGGAGTATGCCGCTGGTCCGGCTGCCCTCAGGGCTGCGGCGGAGGAGGCGGGCGTCTCGCTCTATGTGCATGCGCCCTATCCGATCAACGTCGCCTCACTCAACAACCGCATCCGGATCCCGGGGCGCAAGCTGCTCCAGCAGCACGTCAGCGCGGCTGCCGAGATCGGCGCCAAGGGCATCGTCGTGCACGGCGGTCACCTCGGCGCGGACGAGGACTCCGCCAAGGGCTTCGACAACTGGCGCAAGTGCATCGACGGGCTGGACATGCCGATCCCCGTGCTGATCGAGAACACTGCTGGTGGGGACAACGCCATGGCCCGCCGGCTCGAGGCCCTGGACCGGTTGTGGGAGGCGATCGGTCAGGCCGAGGGTGGAGACACGGTCGGCTTCTGCCTCGACACCTGCCACGCCCACGCGGGAGGGATCGAGCTGTCAAACGTCGTCGACCGCGTCCGGTCGATCACCGGTCGGATCGACCTGATCCACGCCAACGACTCGCGCGACGCCTTCGACTCCGGTGCTGACCGGCACACCAACCTGGGCGCCGGTCACATCGCGGGGGACGCGGTGGCGGACGTGGTGCGGGCTGCCGGAGCCCCAGCGGTCGTGGAGACCCCGGGAGGCGCGGCCGAGCAGGCTGCCGACATCGCCTGGCTGCGCGCGCGAGCCTGAGGGCGGGTCAGGCGTCGGTCGACAGGCGGGTCAGGCTTCCGTCGACAGGGCGGGTCAGGCTTCCGTCGACGGGACCGGCACAGGCTCGGCGGCTCGCTGGTCGGCACTGGCCCGACGGCGGCGCCACCACAGGACCGGCGCGAGGATGAGCGCCGCCACGATCGCGAAGGGCAGCAGCGCGCCGATCGCGGTCAGCACGAAGGCCACCCCGGATAGGAAGGCGTCCCAGCCGGCGGACAGGCCGGCCGCAAAGCCGGTCGGCTCCTCCTCCTGGGCCAGCTGCACGGCTTCGGCCGGATCAGTCTCGGTGAGGTGCACGGTGATCGAAGAGCGCGCGACGTCGGCCTCCAGACCCTTGACGTGCGCCTTGAGCACGTCGAGCTCGGCCTCCCGGTCGGCGAGCTCACGCTCGAGGAAGACGATGTCCTCGATGCCTCCCGCGTCCTCGAGCAGGCCGCGGACCCGGGTGACGCTCGCCTCGAGCGTCTCGATACGGGCGCTGGTGTCCGTGAAGTCCTGGGTCACGTCGAGGCTGGTGATGACCCTGCTGGTGAGCCGGCCGGTGGGGCCGAGCTGGTCGAGGGTCGCGTCAAGCCGGTCACCGGGCACCGAGAGGACGAGGGTGGCAAAACCGTCGAACCGCTCAGCACTGTTGTCGGGGCTGAGCTCCTCGCTGACGACCCACCCGTCGGCGGCGACTGCAGCCGCCCGGACCTGGGCCGCGGACTCGTTGACGTCCTCGACCGCGATCCCGAGCTGGGCGTCACGGGCGATCATCCGGCCCTCCGGGAGGTTCTGGCTCACCGGGTCGACACCGGACTCTCCCTCTCCGGCCGCAGGAGCAGCAGCTGCCTGAGAGTCCTCCCCGGCGAGGTCTCGGTCGGCCCCGTCGCTGCCTGCGTCGGCCGCCCCGGCCTCCTCAGCCTGAGCCGCGCTGTCGGCTGGGGCCGGTTCGTCCATGGCGTCGTCCGAGGAGGCGGAGCACCCGCCCAGCAGTGCCAGGGCGATGGCGCCGGCCACGAGCGTCGAACGGCCGTGCCGTGGGGTGATGCGGAGCATGGCTTTCGTCCCTTCATCGATGGGTCGCCGACCGGTTGCCGGGGGCGGGACGCGCAGTCCTGCGTCTGTGACCACCGATCGTGGCAGCGCGTTCCACCCGTGGGGGTCACGAATCGGTCTCTGTTTGGACGTGATTGGCTAACACCCGTGCGATATCTGGTGGTCGGTGGCGGAATCAGTGGTCTGGCGGCGGCCTGGGAGCTCGTCCAGCACGTGGACGGTCGCGACGTCACCCTCCTCGACGCCGGGGACCGTCCCGGCGGCAAGCTGCGGGGCGCGACCGTTGGCGGGGTGCACGTGGACGTCGGCGCGGAGTCGGTCCTCGCCAGGCGACCCGAGGCGCTGGACCTGATCCACGAGGCAGGCCTCGGGGACGAGCTGGTGCACCCGACCGGTGCCCGCGCCGCGATCTGGAGCCGTGGGCGACTGCACCCGGTTCCGCGCCGGACCCTGCTCGGCGTCCCCGCAGACCCGGACGACCTCGCGGGTCTGCTCACGGACGAGGAGGTGTCCCGGATCCGCGCCGAGGTCCCCGAGACGTTGGCCGCCGCAGACATCTCGGTCGGCGACCTCGTCGCGCGCCGGCTGGGCGACGCCGTGTCCGACCGCCTGGTCGAGCCCCTGCTGGGCGGGGTGTATGCCGGACACGCGCGGCTCATCTCGGCCGCGGCAGCGGCACCTGCTCTCCTGGCGGCCGCCCGCGCGGGGGAGTCCCTCGTGGCGGCAGCCGGGCGAGCCGTTCCGGTCCCGGCTGACCCCACGGCACCTCGCCCGCCGGTCTTTGCGGGCATCGAGGGGGGACTGCACCGTCTCCCCGCGGCGCTGCTTGAGCGCCTGACCGAGCGTGGTGTGACGGTGCGCAGCGGCACCATCGCGCGCGAGCTGCGCCGCACGGCCACAGGCTGGCAGGTTGTCACCGGCCCGGTCCCCGACCCGCGGGTGCACGACGCTGATCGCGTCATCCTCGCCGTGCCGCCGGCACCCACCGCCCGGCTGCTCCGGGAGGCAGCGCCTGTCGCGGCCGACGCCCTCTCCGGGGTCGAGACGGCATCGATGGCGGTGCTGACCTTCGCCTTCTCCGCCGACCAGCCGCCGGACCTGACCGGGTCCGGGTTCCTGGTGCCACCGCGCGACGGCCGCTTCCTCAAGGCCGCCACCTTCAGCATGAACAAGTGGGACTGGGTGCGCGCCCACGGGGTCGATGCCGGTCCAGACGGCCAGGACGTGCTGCTGCTGCGAGCCTCGGTGGGACGGCACCAGGAGGAGGCCTCGCTGCAGCATCTCGACCGGGTCCTGGTCGAGCTGGCGCTGACCGACCTCGGCGACGCCACGGGCAGCACCCTCCCCGCACCCCTCGACGCGCACGTGCAGCGCTGGGGTGGTGGGCTGCCGCAGGCCGCCGTGGGGCACCGAGACCGCGTCGCCGCCGTGCTCGACTCGGTGGCCCGACAACCGGGCCTGGCGGTCGCCGGCGCGGCCTATGACGGGGTGGGCGTCCCGGCGTGCATCGCCAGCGGCCGGGCCGCAGCCGTCCAGGTGCTGGCCGGCTGAGCCAGCTGGCCCGCCCACCGAGCCAGCCGGCTGCCCAGGTGGGGCGGACAGATCACCGCGCCCACGGCATACGCCTCAGACCCCGGTGCCCGGCCACTCAGGGGAGCGACGCACAATGGCGCTATGACTGAGCAGCCCGCAGCAGAGCCCGCCGAGACCCCGACGCCGGACGCCGACCGCGTCAACAGCGAGGTCCGCTATGCGATGTATTCAGTGTTCCGCACCGTCACCCCGCTCGGGGACGACCGGGACGACCTGACCCATGAGCTGGAGATGCTGCTCGCCGCCATCGCCGACGAGGGGGTCGTGGTGCGCGGCCTCTATGACGTCTCCGGGCTGCGCGCCGACGCCGACTTCCTGATCTGGTGGCATGCCGAGTCGGTGGACCTGCTCCAGTCGGCCTACCAGCGACTGCGCCGCACCGGACTGGGCGCCCAGCTGGAGCCGGTCTGGAGCAATGTCGGCCTGCACCGCCCGGCCGAGTTCAACCGCGGCCACATCCCGGCGTTCCTGGCCGGTGAGGAGCCGGGGGACTACCTGTGCGTCTATCCGTTCGTGCGCTCCTACGAGTGGTATGTCCTTCCCGAGGACGAGCGTCGCCGGATGCTGCGCGAGCACGGCCTGGCCGCGCGTGACTTCAAGGATGTCCGGGCCAACACGATCGCCAGTTTTGCCCTCGGGGACTACGAGTGGCTGCTGGCCTTTGAGGCCGATGAGCTGCACCGGATCGTGGACCTGATGCGGGAGCTGCGCGGCGTCGACGCACGGCTGCACGTGCGCGAGGAGATCCCGTTCTTCACCGGCAAGCGGGTCGACGCGGCGGCCTTGGTGGCGAGCCTGGCCTGAGCTCGGGTCGCGACACGCCTGCCCACGGTCGAGGGTTACGAGAAGACCCGCCCCAGCAACAGCCGGAGCGGGTCTCGTGGGTGTTGGTGGTCGACTAGAAGGTGCCGCCGGACCTGGCGGTCTGGCTCTTGGCAGGCGTGCCCGCGAGGGCGGCCGGCTGGCCCGAGGGCTCCAGCGTCAAGCTGATGGAGTTCATGCAGAAACGCTGGTCGGTCGGGGTCTCATAGCCTTCGCCCTCGAAGACGTGGCCCAGGTGCGAACCGCAGTTCGCGCAGAGGACCTCGGTGCGGGTGCGCCCCAGCGAGTTGTCCTCGACGTAGTCCACGCGGTCCTCGGCCAGCGGGGCATAGAAGGACGGCCACCCACAGTGGCTCTCAAACTTGGTCTCGCTGCGGAAGAGCTCGGCTCCGCAGGCCCGGCAGGCATAGACGCCCTCGGTGGTGGTGTCGGTGAACTCCCCGACGAACGGCCGCTCCGTCCCTGCTTGGCGGAGCACGGCAAACTCCTGCGGCGTCAGCTGGTCACGCCACTCCTGGTCCGTCTTGGTGACGGCATAGGTCTTGTTCTCGCTCATAGTTCCCCCACATTACGCCGCAGACGCACAAAGTCCAGTTCGGTCCCGCGCCGGTCAGGGAAACCGCGCGAGTGTCAGGGGGCACAGGTAGCGTCGCGCAGTATGGCGAGTCCTCAGATCCTGGTAGTCCCCGGCCCCGAGGGGGAGCGGGAGGTGCGTCTCAGCAGTCCGGACAAGGTGGTCTGGCCGGCCACCGACGACGGCGGCGCCATCACCAAGGCCAACCTGGCGGCATACCTGATGGCCGTGGGGGAGCCGCTGCTGCGGGCGCTGGCCGACCGGCCGGTCACGCTGCAGCGGGTGCGGGACGGGATCGAGGGGGAGGTCTTCTATTCGAAGAACCCGCCCAAGGGAGTGCCGGAGTGGGTGCGCACGACGATGGTGACCTATCCCTCGGGGCGCAGCCACCCACAGCTGGTGGTCGACGAGCTGGCGACCGCCGTGTGGGCAGCGCAGATGGGCACCGTAACCTTCCACCCGTGGCCGGTGCGCAGCGCTGACAACGACCACCCCGACGAGATCCGGATCGATCTGGACCCCGAGCCCGGCCTCGGCTTCACCGACGTGGTGGAGGTCGCCCGCGGCCTGCGGAAGGTGATGGAGGGGGTGGGGCTCACGCCGTTCGTGAAGACCACCGGCAGTCGCGGCGTGCACGTCTTTGCCGCGATCGAGCCCCGGTTGGAGTTCCTCGAGGTGCGGCACGCCGTCATCGGCGTCGCCCGGGAGCTGGAGCGGACGATGCCCGACCTGGTGACGACCTCCTGGTGGAAGGAGGAGCGTGGGCAGCGCGTCTTCGTCGACTTCAACCAGGCGACCCGGGACCGCACGCTCGCGGCAGCCTGGTCACCGCGGGTGCTGCCGGGTGGCCCCGTGTCGGTGCCGATGACCTGGGAGCAGCTGGGTCAGATCGGCCCGGGCGAGCTGACGGTGCGGACCGTGCCGGAGTGGCTGGCCGAGCACGGTGACGCGTGGGAGGACCTGCACGCCGAGCCGGGGACGATCGATGCTGCCTATGCGCTGTGGGAGGCCGACCTGGAGCGCGGGCTGGGCGAGCTCAACTTCCCCCCGGACCACCCCAAGATGCCGGGGGAGCCGCGCCGGGTGCAGCCCAGCCGCAAGCGCCACGACCTGCCCGACCCGGAGGACCGACCGGCGCCGCGTCGCGCACGAGCAAGCACCGATCAGGCAGACTGACGCCATGGACCTGCCCGTCATGCCGCCGGTGAAGCCGATGCTCGCCAAGCCGGTCAAGGGGATCCCGCAGGGCCAGCTGTATGAGCCCAAGTGGGACGGCTTCCGCTCGATCATCTTCCGCGACGGTGACGAGGTCGAGATCGGTTCGCGCAACGAGAAGCCGATGACGCGCTACTTCCCGGAGGTCGTCGACGCCGTCCTGGCGAACTTCCCCCAGCGCGCCGTCATCGACGGGGAGATCATCTATGCCGACCCCGAGGCCGACCGGCTCGACTTCGAGGTGCTGCAGCAGCGGATCCACCCGGCCGACTCCCGCGTGCGCAAGCTCTCGGTCGAGACACCGGCGGCGTTCGTGGCCTTCGACCTGCTGGCGCTGGGTGACGACGACCTGACCGGGCTGCCGCTGGAGCAGCGTCGGGTCAGGCTCGAGGAGGCGCTGGCCACCGCCCAGCCACCGGTCTATCTGACGCCGCTGACCCGTGACCCCGACGTCGCGCAGGAGTGGTTCGTCCAGTTCGAGGGGGCGGGTCTCGACGGGCTGATCGCCAAGGACCCGCAGGGCACCTACCAACCGGACAAGCGCGTGCAGAGCAAGATCAAGCACGAGCGCACCGCCGACTGTGTCGTCGCGGGCTACCGCCTGCACAAGTCGGGCCCGGACGCGCTCGGCTCCCTGCTCCTCGGGCTCTATGACGAGGACGGCACTCTCGCGTCGGTCGGGGTCGTCGGCGCCTTGCCGATGGCGCGCCGCCGCGAGCTGCTCAGCGAGCTGGCGCCGCTGGTCACCGACATCAAGGGCCACCCGTGGGACTGGGGAGCTTCCTTCGAGGGGACCCCCCGCAAGAACGAGACCAGCCGGTGGAACGCCGGCAAGGACCTCTCGTTCGTCCCGCTGCGTCCCGAACGGGTCGTCGAGGTCAGGTTCGACTACATGGAGGGCCGGCGCTTCCGACACACGGCGCAGTTCGTCCGTTGGCGGCCGGACCGTGAACCGTCCCGCTGCACCTTTGGACAGCTGGAGCAACCGGTCGACTTTGATCTCTCGGAGGTGCTGGGTGGCTGAGGTGAGGGTGGTGCCCCGGCTCGGCACCGTGCTGGCGGTGGGCAGCGTGGGCGTGAGTGTGGCTGCGGCCCTGGCCTCCCTGGGGGTGGCAACCTATTTTGCGCGCCGGGTGGTGACCCCGGAGCACGAGAAGAAGGACGACACCTGGATCGTCTCGATCGACCGCGACGGACCGGATGCCAGCACCATCACCTTCGTCGCCGCCCCGCACACCCTCTCGCCGGGGCGCTACGGCCTGTGGCTCGACCACGGAGAGGGGCACGCCCGGGTGGGTGACGTCATCTCAAGCGACCTGACGCCGCGCAGGTCGGTGGACCGCACGGTGGTCCGCGAGCTGCTCGACCTCGACGAGGGCCGCCTCGTCCCGGGGCCAGCCCGGTGGAACAGCTACTACTACTGCGGCGACCCGGGGACGGCGGTCGGTCTCGAGTTCGAAAACGTGCACGTGCCCTCGGACATCGGTGACCTGCCGGCCTGGCTGGTGCCGCCCCGGGAGGAGGCGGAGCGTCCTGGCGAGTGGGCGGTGCTGGTCCACGGCCGCTCGGCCAAGCGCGAGGAGACGATCCGTGCGCTGCCGCTCCTGCACGACCTTGGCTTCACCTCGCTGGTGCCGAAGTACCGCAACGACCAGGGCGCACCACCCAGCGCGGACGGCCGCTACAACCTGGGTCTGTCCGAGTGGCGCGACATCGAGGCGGCGATCATCTATGCCGTGGGCAGGGGTGCCAAGCAGGTCACCCTCTTGGGCTGGTCGATGGGCGGGGCGATCGTGCTGCAGACCCTGGACCGCTCCGACTTCGCGCAGTTCGTGAACCGGGTCGTCCTGGACTGCCCCGTGATCGACTGGGGCGTGGTGCTGACCCACAACGCCGACCTCAACAAGATCCCGCGGGCGGCCAGCATGCTGGGCAAGCTGCTGATGGGGCGCAAGGCCACCCGCCACCTGGTGGGCGTGGCCGAGCCGCTGGACATCGCGGTCACCAACTGGGTGGCCCGCTCCGACGAGCTGCGCCACCCGATGCTGCTGATGCACTCACGCAGCGACGATGTGGTGCCGTTCGGTCCGTCGGAGGCTCTCGCGGAGAAGCGCCCGGACCTGATCACGCTGGACCTGTGGGACGGACCGCTGCACTGCCGCGAGTGGAACACCGACACCCAGCGCTGGGAGCAGGCGGTCCGCGACTTCCTCGCCTGACCGGCCCTTTTTGGCGTAGTTCTGACCCCCGTCGCGCAATTTCGGGGGCGTTCACGTGCGCTGTGGGGCCAGCGGGTTGGCTTCGGCACGCGACCCTTATGACAAGGTCGCTTGACGCTGGCCATCGTGTCAAGTAACCTTGACATGTCAAGGAAGCATGACACATCCGGAGGGTTCTGTGCGCAACGATGTCCGCGAGCTGAGGCTCGCAGCGGGACTGTCCCAGCGCGAGCTGGGGGAGGTCCTGCAGGTGTCTCGCCAGACGGTCAACTCGATCGAGACCGGTCGCTACGACCCTTCACTTCCCTTGGCGATCGCCATCGCCCGCCACTTCCACAGCACCGTTGAGGAGATCTTCCATGTCGACAACTGAGATGAGCAGCCGCCAGAAGGCCATCGCACTGCTCACCATGATGGTCGCCCTCGGGGGAGTGATCGTGGTCGGCCTCCTGCTGCGTGAGCACGGACCGGGCAACATGGGCACCGGCTTCCTGCAGGGGGGCGCCGTCGGCGTGCTCGGCGTCGCGGTGGTGGCCTGGCGCGTGACTCGCAGTCCGGGCCGCGCCACCAGCTTTGAGCGGGCCTTCACCCAGCAGGGCGATGAGCGGGACGACGCGGTCCTGACCCGCTCGCTGGCCGTGCTGGGGCTGGCGGCCTTCCCCCTGACCGGAGCCGCCGCGGTGGCCATCGGGCTCGGCGCCTATGTGCCGATGGTGCTGACCCTGCTGCTGGTGGCACAGCTGCTCGTCGGTGCGATCGCCTTCGCCATCATCTCCCGCACGAGCTGAACCACCATCACGAGCTGACCCACCATGCTGCCTGGACTCCACCGCGGTGTCCCAGGCGCCACTCGCGCCACACCTGGGCGTGCAGTTGGATGGATCCTTCACACCCCGATCGGCGCATGGCGTGAAGGATCCATGCAGTTGGACCCGGGCAGGCGATGCTCGCCTGGACTCGGTGCCCCTGCGTGAGCGCCAGCGGTGTGCAGGAGCTAGCGCCGGACCGCGTAACGCAGGATCAGGTCCCCCTCGATGGCCAGGGCCTGGAGCAGCTCGAACTGAGCCAGCGCACCGTCAGCCGCGGGTGCCTCCAACAGTCGGGGCCCGGTGCCGCCCACGACCACCGGCCGCACCGTGAGGCACAGTTCGTCCAGGACGCCGGCACCCAACCACCCGCCGAGCAGGTGCGGCCCACCCTCGGTCAGCACCTGGTCCAGGCCGCGCCCGTGCAGTGCCTCGATCGCTCTGGTCGCCTCGACGGTGTCGGCGCCACACGCGATGACCGCATCCTCGCCGAGCCGCTGAGCCAGATCGTCCTGGACCGCCTCGGCGCACAGCACCAACAGGTCTCCGGCGTCGGCATCAGGCTCCAGCACCTTCTCCGGCAGGTGGCCGGAGGCGGTGACGACCGCCAACAACGGGTGGTCGGAGCGCCCGGCCGCGCGGCGTGCGGCCAGGAGCTCGGGGTCCTCGGTCCGCAGCCGCCCATAACCCTCGGCCCGGATCGTGCCCGCTCCGACAACCACCACGTCGGCCAGCGCACGCAGCACGTCAAAGACGGCCTTGTCGGCTGCGGAGTTGATCGACCCCGACAGCCCGTCACCCCCGGTGGCATGCCCGTCCAGGGTGGTGACGAAGTTGGCCCGGACCCACCGTCCGGACGTGACGGCATACTCCCTCAGCAGTTGCTCGGTGGACCTGGCACCCTCGGACAACATCACCATGCCCTCCATTGTGACGCCACGGGTGCAAGGATGGCCTGATGAGCAAGAAGAAGTCGAAGAAGTCGAAGAAGACCTCCGCCACCCCCTTCTCAGACGCGCTCCGAGTGGGCCAGGGATTTGTCCTGGACGACGTCGACACCAGGGACACCCCCGCGTTCGACGGCGACAAGAAGGATGGACAGGAAGCCCTGCGCGCTGCCGACGACGAGATGGACGACCTGCAGGAGCAGCTCTATGCACACGGGACGAGCGGTGGGACCGAGAAGATCCTGCTGCTGATCCAGGGGCTCGACACGGCGGGCAAAGGCGGCATCATGCGCCATGTCGTGGGCGCTGTCGACCCGCAGGGCACGCAGATCACCGCCTTCAAAGCCCCGACCAAGGAGGAGCTGGAGCACCCCTTCCTGTGGCGCATCCGCAAGGCGCTGCCCGGGGCCGGGATGATCGGGGTCTTCGACCGCTCGCACTATGAGGACGTGCTCATCGTGCGGGTCGAGGAGCTGGTGCCCAAGGCCACCTGGAGTCGGCGTTACAGCACCATCAACGACTTTGAGCAGGAGCTCGTGGCCGACGACACGACGCTCATCAAGGTCATGCTGCACATCTCCAAGGATGAACAGGAGGAGCGGCTGGCCGAGCGGCTCGACAACCCGGAGAAGTACTGGAAGTACAACCCGGGGGACATCGACACCCGCGAGCGCTGGGACGACTACATGGAGGCCTACCAGGCCATCATGGACAAGACCTCCACCGACACCGCGCCCTGGCACGTCGTGCCCGCCGACCGCAAGTGGTATGCGCGGCTGGCCGTCCAGCAGCTCCTCCTGGAGCACCTGCGGGCGCTGGACCTGCAGTGGCCCGAGGCAGACTTCGACATCGACACGGAGAAGGCACGGCTCGCCGCGAGCTGACCACTGCCGTGCGGCCGGGGACCTGCGGACCGTATGACGACCCGCGGGCTAGGCGAGACCCGGCTGGGGCGTTCCGGTCAGCACGATGACCGACCGGGGAGGAGCGGTGTAGGTCTGACCTGTCACCCAGTCCTCCTTGTGCTCCTCGCCCGTGGTGTCGAGGACCACCGACCACGTGGCGGCGTCGATGCCGTCCGGGATCGTAAAGTCGACCGACTCGTGGTGGGCGTTGAAGAGCAGCAGGAAGTGGTCGTCGGTGACGGGCCGGCCCATCCGGTCTGGCGCGGCGATGGCCTCGCCGTTGAGGAAGACCATGATCGAGCGGGCGAAGTGTGAACGCCAGGCGTCCTCGTCCATGACCAGGCCCATGGGGGCATACCAGACGATGTCACCCAGGTCGCTCTGCCCGCCGTGGTCCGCGTCACCGGCAAAGAACCGCCGGCGCCGGAAGACCGGGTGCTCCATGCGGAGCTTGATGACCCGGGTCGTGAAGTCGAGCAGGTCCTGCTGTTCGGTGTCCAGGCCCCAGTCCACCCAGGACAGCTCGTTGTCCTGGGCATAGACGTTGTTGTTGCCCAGCTGGGTGCGGCCCATCTCGTCGCCGTGCAGGAGCATCGGCACGCCCTGGCTGAGCAGGAGGGTGACCAGGAAGTTCTTCTGCTGCTTCAGGCGCAGCGCGTTGATCTCCGGATCGTCCGTCGGCCCCTCCACGCCGTTGTTCCAGGACCGGTTGTGGCTCTCACCATCCTGACCCGACTCGCCGTTGGCCTCGTTGTGCTTCTGGTTGTAGGACACCAGGTCCCGCAGGGTGAAGCCGTCGTGAGCGGTGACGAAGTTGATCGAGGCGATCGGGCGCCGGCCGCTGTGGGCATAGAGGTCGGAGGAGCCGGTGATCCGCGAGGCGAACTCGCCGAGGGTCGAGGGCAGACCGCGCCAGTAGTCGCGCACGGTGTCGCGGTAGCGGCCGTTCCACTCCGTCCACAGCGGCGGGAAGTTGCCGACCTGGTAGCCACCGTCGCCGAGATCCCAGGGCTCGGCGATGAGCTTGACCTGGGAGATCACCGGGTCCTGCTGGATGATGTCGAAGAACGCCGACAGCTTGTCCACCTCGTGGAACTGACGGGCCAGGGTTGCTGCCAGGTCGAAGCGGAAACCGTCCACGTGCATCTCGGTGACCCAGTAGCGCAGCGAGTCCATGATGAGCTGCAGGACGTGCGGGCTGCGCATCAACAGGCTGTTGCCGGTGCCGGTGGTGTCGTAGTAGTGCGACGGGTCGCTGTCCACGAGCCGGTAGTAGCTCTTGTTGTCGATGCCGCGGAAGGCAAGGGTCGGCCCGAGGTGGTTGCCCTCTGCCGTGTGGTTGTAGACCACGTCCAGGATGACCTCGATCCCCGCGACGTGCAGGTTCTTGACCATGGTCTTGAACTCGGTGACCTGCTGGCCCTGGGAACCGTGGGCGGCATAGCCGTTGTGGGGGGCCAGGAAGCCGATCGTGTTGTAGCCCCAGTAGTTGCTCAACCCTTGGTCCAGCAGGGTGCGCTCCTGGACGAACTGGTGGACCGGCAGCAGCTCCACGGCCGTGACCCCCAGTGACTGCAGGTGCTCGATGATCGCCGGGTGCCCGAGCGCGGCATAGGTCCCCCGGATGTTCTCCGGCACGTCCGGGTGCAGCATCGACAGCCCTTTGACGTGCATCTCATAGATGACGCTGTCGTGGTATTCGTGACGCGGGGGCCGGTCGTGCTCCCAGTCGAAGAACGGGTTGACCACCACCGACAGCATCGTGTGCCCGAGCGAGTCCTCCTCGTTGACTGAGTCAGGAGCGTCGAAGTCGTAGGAGAAGACCGGCTGTTCCCCAGAGACCTGCCCGTCGAAGGCACGGGCGTAGGGGTCGAGCAGCAGCTTGGCCGGGTTGCACCGGTGGCCCTCATCGGGGGCGTAGGGCCCGTGCACGCGGAAGCCATAACGCTGCCCGGGCTGGATCTGCGGGAGGTAGCAGTGCCAGACGTGGGCGTCGACCTCCGTCAGCGGGACCCGCGTCTCGCTCCCTTCGTCGTCGATCAGGCAGAGGTCGACGTCGGTTGCGACCTCGGAGAAGATGGCGAAGTTCACGCCGGTGCCGTCGTAGGTGGCACCCAGCGGGTAGGGCTTGCCGGGCCAGATTTCCATCAGGTTCTTTCGTCAGGGGGATGCGCGGAGCGGACCACGCTGTCGGCTACATCATTGTCCAGTATGCCGGGGGGCCGGGCCTGCCGACCGCTACGGTGGGTGCTTCGGCATGGCTGACGAGGGAGACGCCGCATGGGCCAGGAGAGCACCGCTTCGATCACAGGGCGCTTCGAGGGGCGGGTGGCTCTGGTCACCGGGGCGAGCCGGGGGATCGGTCTGGCCGTCGCCCGGCGCATCGTGCAGGAGGGCGGCCGGGTCTGTGTGACCGGGCGCAAGCAGGAGGGTCTGGACGCGGCGGTCGCCGAGCTCGGTGGCGACACGGCGATGGCGGTTGCGGGTTCTGCCGACGACCCGGACCACCAGGACGCGACCGTGGCCGCGGTGCTGGAGCAGTTCGGATCTCTGGACGTGCTCGTCAACAACACCGGCATCAACCCCTCATACGGCCCTCTCGCCCAAGCTGACCTGGGCGCCCTTCGCAAGATCCTGGAGGTCAACGTCCTTGCTGCCTTGGCCTGGACCCGCAAGGCTGTCGCGGCCGGTCTGGGCGCACCAGGTGGCGCGGTCGTCAACATCGCCTCGGTGGCCGGGCTGAAGCCAGCCGCCGGCATTGGCTTCTATGGGACCAGCAAGGCCGCGCTCATCCACCTCACGCAACAACTGGCAGCCGAGCTCGCCCCCGAGGTGCGGGTCAACGCCGTGGCGCCGGCCGTGGTGCGGACCCGGTTTGCGGGGGCGCTCTTCGAAGGCCGTGAGGCCGAGGTCGCCGCGACCTATCCCTTGGGACGCCTCGGCGCGCCGGACGACATCGGGGCGGCAGTGGCGTTCCTGGCCTCGGACGATGCGTCCTGGGTCACCGGCCAGACCCTGGTCGTGGACGGCGGACTCACTCTCAGTGGCGGCATCTGAGCGCAGGCAGCGTCGACACAGCCCGCCCGCCTCCCCCCACCCGGCTGATCGCCATACCGTAGGGGTCATGACGGTGCGGCGCAGGGTCTACAGGGTGCTTGCCCCGATCCCTGGTGCGCTTCCCGTCGCCCGGCTGGCGGTCGAGGTGTTCCGCGTCGCCTTCCGGTATCGGGTGACCGGCCTGTCGGCCGAAGCCGCCTTCTTCATGCTCCTGTGCCTGCCACCGCTGGTCCTCGGGCTGTTTGCCGGCGTGGGCTTCTTCGCCGGTCGCTTCGACCCGGGTGCCGTGGCCACGGTGACCGACACCATTGAGCAGTTCAGTGAGCAGTTCCTGACGCCCGAGGTGGTCAGCCAGATTATCGTGCCGACTGTCGAGGACACCCTGGCCGGAGGACGCGCGGACCTGCTGTCCATCGGCTTCCTGATCAGCCTCTGGTCCGGATCACGGGCGCTGCACGTCTTCATGGACGCGGTGCAGATCATGTATGCCCAGAGGGGCGAGCGCAGCATCGTGGGTGCCCGGGCGATGTCTTTGGGGCTCTACCTCGGGGCGGTCCTGCTGGCCGGCATCCTGGTGCCCCTGGCGATCATCGGCCCGGGGCTGCTGCACGAGTGGCTGCCCGCGCAGTTGGACGTCCTGGTGAACGCCTACTGGCCCGTGGTCGGCGGGCTGGCGCTCGTCGGGCTCACAGCGCTCTATCACTACGCGCCGAAGGAGAAGACGCCTTTCTATCGCGACTTCCCCGGTGCTGTCGTCGCTGCCGTGATCTGGGTGTTGAGCTCGCTCGGGCTGCGGGCCTGGGCGTCGGTGGCGGTGGGCGGCACGACGATCTTCGGACCGCTGACCGCTCCCATCATCGTGCTGATCTGGTTCTATCTGGTGGCGCTCGCGATCCTCATCGGTGCCGCCACCAATGCCGCGATCCGCAGGCTGTGGCCGACGGAGGACTATCGGGGGCCGATCGAGCGCGCGGGGGACTGGTGGGAGCAGCGGTCCAGCGAGCCGGCCCAGCCCCTCTCGCACATCGAGGACCGCCACGATCCTGAGCGTCTGCCCCGCCGACCTGGCCCCACGGGCCCCTCCTGACGCGCGGGATTTGGTGACTGGGCCGGACGTCGGATAATGTTCCGTGACGCCTGAGGGGAACACCTGAGGGAAGATGCGGACGTAGCTCAGTTGGTAGAGCGCAACCTTGCCAAGGTTGAGGTCGCCGGTTCGAACCCGGTCGTCCGCTCGGAGGCAACCACCACAATGCCTCACGGTGGAGTGGCCGAGAGGCGAGGCAACGGCCTGCAAAGCCGTCTACACGGGTTCAAATCCCGTCTCCACCTCGCAGATGCTCCACCTGGCCTAGGGCGATTGGCGCAGCGGTAGCGCGCTTCCTTGACACGGAAGAGGTCACTGGTTCAAACCCAGTATCGCCCACCATATAACCGCAGGTCAGAGGCCCTTTCGAGGGCCTCGACTTGTCTCCGAGGAACAAACGAGGAACAACGGCCGGGACCTTCTGGGTACCTCCGGGCCGCTCACCCAGCCCTCCGGCACCCGCCGACTGGTCGGGCGTCGATGAACCTCTCGATCGAGTCGAGCTTGATCCGCAATGTCTTGCGCCCGAGCCGTACGGCGTCGAGGTGCCCGTCGGCGATGTAGCGGCGCACGGTCTTCGTCGAGACCGCAAGGATGTCGGCCGCCTCGGTCAGCGACACGAGCTTGCGGGTGGTGATGGTGGCAGCCATGGTCTTCTCCTGGGTCGGTGGCGGCCCGTCTGGCCGCACTCATCCCCCAAGGCCGCGGAGTAACCATGAGTGGCCACCGGCGTCTCCTGCGGTACCACTTCTCTGGAGGAGCGGCCATCCTGAAGGGCGGCACGGACAACCCGCGAGGCGGAGGGCGTCCCGCGCATTCGCTTCCGCGTTGCTCACGGGAAGAGGCGACGACGGTGGCCCAGCGACGCCTCCGGGCGAACGGGCCAGCGGCATCCCCTCGACAGCCGCGCGATGCGGCAAACGCGTGCGTCACTGGCGGCGGATTGATGCACCTGCGGAACGAGCGACCCGCGGCAAGAGCGGACGTTCTACCGCTCCGCCAGCTGTGCACGAAGACGCCGAATCTCCGCGACGAGAAGCGGGAGGGCGTTGCGGGACTCTGCGATCAAGTCGTGAGTGGCGGCGTCCGCTGGCCCGTTGTCTCGAGAGATATAGAGGTCCTCGCGGCGGTCACCCTCCGCGCCAACCATGATGAAGGTGACGCTCGACATTTGATCACGACCTTCGACGGAGGAAGCCCACGGCGGCGGGTCGCCCGACTCGGATAGACGGCTTAGTCGCTCGAGCAGTTCGTCGTCGACCGCAGTTGAGTCCATGTACGACATTCTGGGGGCTCGGTAGGCGGCAGGGGAGGAACTGCCCAAACGCGGTTCGTTGCAGGAGCGGACGTCATCCGCGAGTCGGATACCGCTCGTCCCTGCCAGGCGGGATCAGCTTCGTCAACTCTCCGCATGCGGTGCAGCGATACTCGAGGCGGACCACGGTTCCGAAGAAGAGGCCCTCGGTGACGGCCCCACTGGCTGACGCGTCTTCAACGCGCTCGAACTCGTCGCGGCCACACCTGTGGCATCTCGCTCGGTCGGCACCGTTCATCTTGACATCATGGCGTCCGACGGTGCTCGCCGCACGCATTCAGAGCTGGGTCGCAGGTGCACTCGCAAGGCGGCAGATCCGGCGTTCTGAGTGCGGGGCCCTGCTGCTGTGCCGCCACACTAGATTCCATGAGCGCTCCGAAAGCCTGGCTGATCGGCGTGCTGCTAGCCCTAGTCTGGGTGTTGGTGCAGCGCTGGCGACTCGCGAGTTCTGGGAACCTGGGTCGATCAAGTGTCGCTTGCCAGCGTGATGGGACCACCGTGTTGCCACGAGCATGGGACCACCTGGATGTGTGAGTGAGCATCACTGGTCCTGCTCCTTGGTGTCAAGGCCGCCGCGCCGGTGGGAGTCGCGTTGCCGGTAGGAGGTGCCCTCGATGACGAGGGTGTGCGCTCCGGAGGTGAGCCGGTCGACGGCGGACTGGGCCAGCAGCGCGTCGCTGGTCATGGTCAACCACTCGGAGGGCTCCCGATTGGACGTCACGATCGTGCTGGCCCGGCGGTGCCGCTCCACGACAAGCTCGTAAAAGTCGTTGGTCTGGGTGGCATCCAGGGGGCGCAGGGCGAAGTCATCAAGGATGAGGACGTCGACGCGGGCGAGCTTGCGGAACTCGGCCTCCAGGGTGTTGTCGAGGCGGGCGGCCCGTAGCCGGGTGAACAGCTTGTCCGCCCGGGCGGCGTGCACGGACAGCCGCCGCCGGATCGCGATGTGGCCCAGCGCGGTGGCCAGGTGTGTCTTGCCGACGCCGACGGGTCCCAGGAGCAGGACGCCGTTGCCGGCCTCGGTGAAGGCCAGGGTGGTCAGGTCCGACAGCAGGGCACGGTCGTAGGTCAGGTCCTCCAGCTCGTCCCAGGACTGAAGCCGCATGGTGGGGTCCAGGCCCGCGGTGCGGGCGCGCAGCATCGCCGAGCGGGACTCCCGCCGGGTGATCTCGTCATCGAGGATGAGCTCCAGGAACGCGGCGTGGCCCATCTTGCGTTGCCGGGCCAGGGCGAGGCGTTCGGGCAGGGTCTGGGTCATCTGCCCGAGCTTGAGGGCTTTCAGGGTGCGGGTCAGGTCGGCGCCGACCGGGTCGGTCGGCCCGGACCGAGTGCCGCTGTCCGCCAGGGTGGTGGTGCTCATCAGTGGTCTCTTCGCGTGTGGTGGTGGCGGCTTGGCCGCCGGGGATGAGGGTGAGCTGGACCCCGCCAGCGCCGGTGTACTCGCCCGGGTCGCGGGCGAACCGTCCGCCGGGGGTGCCGGCCGCCGCCGGCAGGACCGGCTGGTGGTCTTCGGTGGCCTTGGCCAGCATGTTGGCGATCTTGGTGACGCTGACCACGTCCAGGTCCAGGTCCAGCGAGCGGGAGCAGGCTGTCTCCACGGGGTCGGGTCCGTAGCGGCGGACCAGGCCCAGGAGGCGGTACACCGAGCGCATCCTGGTCCAGGGCAGCGGGTCATCCAGCAGCCGCTCGGCGTAGATCCCGATGTTGGGTCCGTGCCCGGCGCAGGTGCCGATCAGCGCGGTCAGGTCCCGCATCGCGTACCCTGCCTTGTGCTCGGGCAGGTCCGCCCGGTCGGTGGACCGGCCACCAGCAGGTTGGCGGGGGTGGGTCTTGACCAGCTGCCCGCCGCCGGTGCCGGTGGAGTACAGCTTGACCAGCTGACTGTCGGCGCGGGCGTCCAGGTGCCGACCCAGGTGGCCTCGGGGATCGAGTACAGCGCCTTGGCGACCTCGACGTGGTAGTCGCGGTGGACCTTGACCCGGGTGAAGACGGGCTGGTCATACGGGTCAGGCACGGGCAGCAGCACCGGCGCTTCGAGCTGGGTGAACACCTCGGTCGGGCGGGCCTGGGTCGTGCCGTGGATCCGCATCCCGGCACGACCGGAGCACCAGGCCTCGGCGCGGGCCTGGGCGTCGGTCAGGTCGGTGAAGTCCTCGCCGGCCCAGAAGTTGCCGCGGACGAACTGCACCGCCCGCTCGACCCTGGGTTTGTCCTTGGGTGAGCGGACCCGGGCGGGGTCGGTGACGAACCCGGCGTGCTGGGTGTAGTCCAGCCACCCGGTGGACAGGCGCGGGTTGACCGGGTCGGCGTCGGTCACGACCGGTTTGAGGTTGTCCGGGACCAGGACTTTGAACACGCCACCGAAGAAGGCCCACGCGGCCTCACAGCCGGCGATCACCGCGGTCAGGGTTTGGGAGTAGGTCAACCACACGAACATGTGCCGCGACACCACGGCGGTGAAGGTCAACGCGTGGACCTTGCGGCGCCGCCCGTCTTCGTCGGTGAGGTAGCCCATGTGGCCGAAGTCGACCTGCAGCTCCACACCAGGCTCGCCATCATTGACCCGCACGGTGGTCTCCTTGGCCCGGTAGCCGCACCGCTGCGTGGCGAACCGGTGCAGCGTCCGGTACGGCACCACGACGCCCTGCCGGGCCAGGAGCTCCTCGATCTTCACGATCGACAGCGCCTTGGCGTCCTTCCCATCGCCCTTGACCCAGGCGGTGATCGCCTCCTCGCGGGCCGCCAGCAGCTCCCAGGAGGCGCCGTGCCCGCCCGGTCGCGCCGGGCGCACCGCCTCCAGGACCGCCCCGATCAGCTCGTCGTCGACCGTCGCCACGTCAGCGGAGCGGGCCAGCCCGGCCTCCTGCGCGGCCTGCACGTACCGGCGCACGGTCTTCCGGTCGACCCCGGCCCGCGCCGCGACGGTGCGTAACCCCGCACCACCGAGCCAACCACGTAACACTTCTCTGACCTCGATCACGCTGACCTCCCTGAATCCCATGCCCGCTGGACCTCCACGCCGACGACACTGACGAGGTGATCCAACGAGCCATCCGAGGACCCACCGGCAAGGCGCGCCGAGTGGTCCCATGACTGGCAACCCAGGTGGTCCCATGAACCTGGCAGAAAACCGCTCAGAGCGGTCCCATGCTCATGGCAGGCGACAATCAAGCACACGTTGGTCGGAACAGTACCTGCGGTCCTGATCGTCACGATTATTCGTGTCGTCCTGCAGCGTCGGGGCCGGGAACTGAGCGAAAGGACCCAGTGACTCAGGGAGGGAAGGGTGGATCGCCAAACCGTCCTTCCACTCGAACTCATTTCCGCTTAGGCGCGCGACATGCGGAAGTTGCAGATACTTCGTCGGATAGTAGAGCACCATCGCCTTGACGCTCGTGCCGTCACGGAGCTGGATCCAGCAGAAGGGGTGACCGTCATCAGATGCGGCGGTTGAACCCGAACGAGAAGGTGATCTTGTCGACTGCCTTCGTCATCGCAGTGGTGCTCATCGGTCTGCTCATCCGAGCCGTCAGCTGAGGTTGCGTGTCGAGCGAACCGGGGGCTAGTTGAGGACGCGGAGTGGATTTTGCGATCAGCCGCCGATGCGCGCGCACCTCGGATATTGCGTAGGGTGACGCCGATCGCTGAGGGAGGAGTGCGAGTTGCGGGAAGACCTTGGTGCACGAAGCACCTGGCGGCAACAGGGCAGGAAATGGCGCACGTTCGCTGGAGTATGGCTACCGGTCACCGGCATTCTCCTGATCGCGACATTTTTCATCGAGGACCTGCACTGGGGCGCGCGTCTGTCCGCCGTCAGCAACTTCATCGCTGGACTGTGCTTCGTGGTGATGGCCCGTAACGGGTCGTCGGCGGACGTCGACGGCATCGAGGTCACGCAACTCAGGACCAGGCGACTGCCATGGGCCACCGTCGCGGAGCTGAGTCCCAACGCCCCCGGCCGGTGGGCCACGACTGTTCAGGCGAGGCTCACGGACGGGACAACGGTCCCTCTGCCTGGTGTACCCGCTGCGGACCTGCCTCGCTTAGAAGAGCTGCGCGCTGGTCAGGCTGGGCCGACCAGCACTGGATGCTGATGACGACCGCCATCCCCAAGACCACGGTGCGGGTGGTTATGCACATGATCGTGCCGGACTAGCCTCCATCTGACAGGAGTCGGGTCAGGTCCTTCTCCATCGCGCGCGCGCCCGAAGTGGCTGCGTCCAGGCCTGAGGCCATCCGGCCCGCAGAGCCTCCTGCTACCTGGCCGTCCTGGTCAGGTACCGACCACGCCCACATCCTGCCGAAGCTGTCTCGAACGCGCACGGCCGCACCCTGTTCTCCCCCCAGGATCTCGGCGATCATCGGCCACTTCCTCCTCGGTACGAGATAGGCGCCCCACAGCCGCGTCCACAGCCGTGACCCGCGGACGAGGTGAGTGTTCCTTGGGTCGGGTTGCCAGCCGTCTTCGATCAGCCGCTTGCGGGCCTCGCCCTCGGACAGCGGCGTGGACACGGTGAAGTTGATGAACTGGCCAGACGCCTCCTTGCTGAGCACGAGCTGCTCCTCCTTCGTCGCGAACTAGTCAGGGCAATGTTCGCAGGCAGAAGCAAATCGGACACCCTGGGCGCGGGGGCAGCGGATGGTGCGGGCAGTGCTCGAGCGGCCTGCGCGACGGCGGTCCGTTGTGGGCTCTACTGGGACGCGTGGATCCGCCTGGTGGCCTTGAAGTGCCAAGCGCTGACAACGGTCGAGACAACACCGTAGGTCGTGATGGCAAGGGCCAGGGCTCTGTCTTCGCTGATGAAGAGGAGCAGCGCTACGCCCACGAGAAGGACGAATGCCGATCCAATCAGAAGGCCTAACCAGCCCGCCGAAGGGACCCGTGAGTTGGCACCGAACAGGGGTCGATTCTTGGGTGGCATGAGCCGAGAGTGGCAGCGCCCATGAATCGCCGCAACAGTGAACGTCATCGCCTACAGGTTGCGCAGCGCGGCAGAGAGGGGCGCTCGTGACCCTGGCTCTGCAAGACTCCCGGCATGAAGCCTCCCCAGCGTGTCGTGCATCTGCTGGTGCCCGCGGTGGTCGCCGCCGCCCTGGGGTTTGCTCTCGTATTCACCACGCTCAGGGGAACCGTCGAACCGGTCCTCGGGTGGTCCCTGGCCGTGCTCCTCTACGCCTTGGCTATTGCCCTGACCGTAATCTTGGTGCGCCTCGTGATCCGCGCGGCACCAACGCGAAGGAGTGGTCCAGGCATCGATCCCCGGTCTGACCGCTAGACATCACGCTCGCAGGGCGGCATGTGCGTGCGCGATCGCCCCCGACCTACGACGCGTGGTTCATCCCTCTGGGCCGGATCCTCCCTTGTGCGCCCACGAGCTCAGTGCTTCCAGGTCGTCGACGGGCACGCCGGGCAGCACCACCTCGCGTTCATCCAGCAATATGGCAAGGAGGTGGGATGCCCACCGATCGTCTCTGTCGGCGCGAATCTCCCTGACATCATCCCACGTGAGACGGGTAACATTCCACCGATCGCGAAGGATGAGGCCTTGCTGATCGACAGTTGTGCCGGTGGAGCCAGCGAACCAAAAGTAGGTTGCGTACATCATCCAAAAGACGCCTGCCCCCAACCAGAACCAATCGGTCCAGGACCATGAACCCGTCAATAATGGCTGGATGACCACCAAGAGCAGGAAGATGCACGTCCAGACTGCCAGTCCCAGCGCGAACCACCGTGCGCGCGGTTGCAGCATCCAGCGCTCACGATCCGCGTCGCGAACCGAGCGGCGTTGGCCGAGTCCCATGACACCATCCTGCCAGTGAGCCAGCTGTTCACCGGCCCGAACAGGAGCCTCGGCAGCAGGGTTGGGCTGGAGGAGCGAGTTGCGCCCCTCACCAGACAGTCCTCGCTAACCGGCCCCTGTGGAAACGGGCTACGGCAGTTCAGGATGTTGGCGACCGCTCAAAGCTAGGGGCAGACGACTGGCCAGGGGGCCCATGCATTAACGTCCATGGGCTGACGAAGGTGCGGTCATCCGTTCGAGGCGAGGTGTTCTGGATCCTCGTCGCTGTCATCGTGCTCGCGATCCTCGGCGGTGCCTTATCCCACGTTGGATTGAAGGCATGCTCTGGGTGATCGGTTCGGCCATCGTGACGCGCCAGATCTGGGAGCCGACGCCAATCAAGACGGCACTGGTGGTGACTGCGCCGGCTGTTCTCATCGTGATGGTGGTCAGCTACGTGTGTCAATGGCCAGTTTGAGGTCCCCGGTTTTGGCCAGGTGAAAGTCCCCACCCTCTGCGGGTTGATCAGGGGGTCAGGTGCGCACCTCCTCGGCGTTGACGGGCTTGGCGCATGCGGTAGGACTGGCCGGTGGTGATCACAGTGGTCGCGTGGTGCAGCAGCCTGTCGAGGAGGGACACGGCGGTGGTGTGCTCGGGCATGAATCGTCCCCAGTCCTCGAAGCTGTGATGTGAGGCCAGGCCGAGGGCGCGGCGTTCGTAGGCAGCTGCCACGAACCGGAATAGCAGCTGGGCGCCGGTGTCGTCCAGCGGGGCGAAGCCCACCTCATCGATCAAGATCAGCTCGTTGCGCAACAGCGCTTCGATGTGCTTGCCGACGGTGTTGTCGGCCAGCCCTCGGTAGAGGGTCTCGACCAGGTCCGCCGCGGTCAGGTACCGCACCCGGTGGCCAGCGACGACGGCGGCGTGACCGAGCGCGACGAGGGTGTGGGACTTCCCGGTGCCGGCCGGCCCGATCATGACCACGTTCTCTGTCGCGGACACCCACTCCAAGCTGGCCAGGTAGGCCCAGGTCGGTGCTGGGATCGAGGACGCGGCCAGGTCGAACTCCTCGATGGTCTTGATGACCGGGAAGCCGGCTGCTTTGAGGCGGGTCCGTTCGTTGGAGGCGTCCCGGGCGGCGACCTCGGCCTCGACCAGCGCGCGCAGGACCTCTTCCGGGGTCCATCGTTGGGTCTTGGCCGTGACGAGCAGCTCGGGCGCGAGCTGACGCATCGTGGCCAGCTTGAGGCGGCGCAGCCCGGCGGTCAGGTCCGCGTCCAGGACCGGCGGGGTGGTACTCACGAGGACACCGCCTGCGCTGTGAGGGTGGGGGCGTACTCGGACAGGGAGCGTCTCGAACTGGTGGGCAGGTCGACGATGAGGGCTTCCCCGGCCGCACGCGGGGTAGGCACGCCGGTGCCGGCGGCCAGGATGGAGCGCACGTCAGCTGCTTTCCACCGCTTGAACGCGACCGCTCGTTCCAGGGCGGTGATCATCGCTTCGGTGCCGTGGGCCGCGGTCAGGGTGTTGAGCTCGGCCAGCTCGTGGCCCAGGCGGGTGTGCCCAGCACCGGCGGCGCCAGCGATGAACGCTTCGGCGGCGGGGCCGAGCGCGCAGAACTCTTTCTCCGCCGCGGTGCGCGGCCGGATCGCGCGCACCGGCGCAGCTGGGCGAGCACTCCCGTAGTGCTCATCCAGCACCGACGCCGCCCCGGGTGCGACCATGTCGTGCTGGGCGTGGATCTGCCCGGTGCCAGGGTCGATGACCAGAACGTGGGGGCCGTTGACGAGTACGGCGACCTGGGAACCGACCAGAGCGCTCGGCACCGAGTAGCGCGCCGAGTTCAGGCGGATCGTGGACAGCTTGTCGACCTTGCGTAGTACCGGCGCGGGAGCCAGGGACGGACGTAGGGAGGGCAACGGCGTGAGCAGCTCGACCTCCGTAGCCAGGCGGTCGGCTGGGACCGCGCTGATCTCTGAGTGCAGAGCGCCGTTGACCTCTTCGCACCAGGACGCGGCGCGTTCGTTGGCGGCGACCCTTGGACGCCGGATCAGCTGCCTCACAGAAGTCCGGGCGGAACCGGAAAGCGGTGGCGAAGCGGACGTACTCCGGTGTGGGCACGACCCGGTTGGCGACGACCCCACCTTTGAGGCAGCCCATCCGGTCCGCGAGGACGACTTTCGGTGTCCCGCCCAGGACTTCGAAGCACTCGGCCAGCATGGCCATCGTCGTGGTCGCCTTTTCGTCGGCGGCGAAGCGCACGAACCGGAACCGGGACCAGGCCAGCACCGCGCAGAAGACGTGGACGCCGGCGATGACGCCCCAGTCGATGGCCAGGTGCTCACCCGGGGACCAGACCGCGGGCCGGTGGGTGCGGCCGTGCTCGGCCCGGTAGGTCTTCTTCTCCTGCGCGACGAGGCGGCGGAAGTTCCGGTCCGAGCCCGTATACCCGGCCGCGCGGGCCTTGGGCAGCAGCCGCTTGGCGCTGATCCGCCCCCGTGAGGTCTTCATGCTTTCAGTCACGAGCTCGCGAACAGCCTCATAGTTCGCCGCACGCGGCTCCCGCACGGGACGGACAATCCCGGCGGCGTGGCGTTCCACGACGCGCTTGACGGTCTTGTGGGTGGTGCCGCACACATCGGCGGCAGCTCGGTAGGTCCCGAGCTCGTTATAAGCGGTGATGATGTCCAACTCTTCCCTCATGTTCTTCAATGGAACTCCCTGGGCGGTGCGGTGACTGGCTTAGACACCGACACCGTCACCGCTCAGGGGCTCAACTCATGGACGACACGAGCAGAGGGTGGGGACTTTTACTTGGCCACCAGCGGGGACCTCAATTGGCCACCAGTGGGGACTTTGCCACGGCCATGGACATACGTGCTTCAGCGCCGTGGTGGTGGTCGAGACACCGATGAACGAGGTAAGCCACCTAGCGATGCCAGCGAATAGCTGTACCGATTGATCGAGGACTACCTCCTGGGCGTCGACGGCGTGAGCGTGTCAGTCTCGAAAACCACCATCACGTTCAAGGGACGCCGTCGAGGGTTCGCTGGCGCACGACCCAGCCTCCGCGGAGTCCAGGGCTACCTCGACCTCACCCGCCAACTGGAGAGCGACCCACGGATCATCCGCGGCATCACCGCGTACACCACCTCAAGTCGTGAGGACCCCCACCCTGGGGGCAGTTGAGTGCTTGCCAACCTGGCCGCGGTAGCGTGTGGGGTTAGTCGAGGGAGGAGACGCCAGTGACGCGCATGAAGCCCACTGCCCTCATCGGTCTTGGCGGCATGCTGGCCGGGTTAGGGGCGCTCACCTCGCTAGTCTTCGACTTCGCGCCGGCACTGATGGTCGGCGTGCTGGGGCTCCTAGTCGGAGGAGCGGGCTTCTTGCGCTTGACACGTGGTGATGAGAACTGATCGACACCGTGAAAGGGGTTGAGTGGTGAGCGCCGAGCGTGGCAACCAGCCAATCCTCCTGGCGGCAGGCAGCGCGTCTGCGGCTGTCGGTTCTGTCAGGCTCCCTGACATGAAACCGCCGAGGCGCATCGTCCGTCTCGTGGTGTCCGCCGTGGTGGCCGGTGTCTTGGGGTTCGGTTTCGTGTTCGCGACGCTTCGGGGCACCGTCGAACCGATCATCGGGTGGTCCCTGGCGGTGCCGCTGTACGCCTTGGCCATTGTCCTTCCCGTCGTCCTGGTGCGTGCTGTGATCCGCACGTCACCGACCCGACACAACGGTTCAGGCATCAATGCCCGGCCTGACCGCCAGACGGCTTTGGCCAACGGCTATGGGGGTGACACGTGAGCAGAAATGCCTCGGGCGCGGGTGTTCCACGGAGGATGGTCCTGCTGATGCTGGCAGTCGGGGCACTTATGTTTGTGGGAGTACCTCTGCTCGTGGCCACCGTCGAACGGCCGTTGGTTCTCTACATACTTGGCCTTCTTCTTCTGGTTGTGCTTGCCTGCAGCGTTCCGTTGTTTGTTCTCGTTCGTAGGGAGCTACGAGACAAGGGCGCGTCACAGAGCCAAGACGCTAAGCCGCTGTAGTTCCTTAGGTCCGGCCACGGTCCAAAAGCGTGCTGCGGAGCACCTGACCGCCGGGTGGCGGGACTTCGATGAGGAATTGGACCCTCAGGTCGTCTTTCGCTGGCCGAGCAACGCGGGTGTGCTCGATCCACAACGGACGGTCCCGGCAATGTCGGACGCGCCGGAGGCTAGCGTCCTCCTGGCGGCGGATGGGTACGTCTGTGCGCCCATAGTGACGGCGCTGCCCTCGGCGCACCGCGGCGCGGTACGTTCCCCTTGTGGACCCTGTGACGATTTGTCGTAGTGGCCGTGGCGGTCCCGGTCCTCGGGCTGCTCCTGGTCGTGCTCTGGTGGAGTCGTCAGGAAGCTCGACGTGTGAGGTCGGGTACCGAGAACTCGCAGCCTGCCTCGCTGCGTAACCCCGCCCAGGACCGCCGCCGCAGGAACGCTCGTCAACGGGGTCTCATGGGCTGAGCTGCCCTGGCGGAACACAGTCCGAACGCGGCAGATGCGTGCCTGCGCAGCCCGCGCCACGCGCGGCGGTTAGACGCACCTGTCACCGTGCGTGCAGCAGACTCCGCGCGTCTGTGCCCACCCTCTGGCGACCCTCCACTAGTCTGCGATCAATATCGCCCTTCGGCGTTCGACGTTGAAATGATCTGGGGTTCATGTGTCGCCTAGGCCTGGTGGGGAGACGGACAAGCTCGGAAACAGGTACGAGCTTGCATGGGCTATCCGTCATGCCTTCTACTGCATGCTTGACGACCGACGGGCGTTGACCGCGGAAGACATCGACATCGAGGTCGGAAGAGGTTCCGAGTTCACCTACGACACCGGACTCGTCACCGAGGCGCACCAGTTAAAACGCCAGAACGGCAACAGCAACAGTTGGACCGTCAAGGCGCTGGCCGATCTGAAGATCTTCGAGGCGGCTGCGAAGCACGTGGCGGCGGGCCGGCGTTACCACTTTGTCTCCCTTGTGCCGTGCCGGCCGCTACAAGAATTGTCCGAACGCGCTCGCAAGTCGGCAGATCTAGCGAACTTCACCGACTGCTGGCTCACCGGAGGGCTGACGCCAGTCTTTGACCAGCTGTCGGCAGCAGAGGTCCTGGGCAGTCCTCAAGCAGCCTGGGACACGCTTCGCGGAATGTGGTTCTCGGTTCAAGACGAGTACGACATCATCCGCATGAACAGCATGCTGGCCGAGTGCAACCTCAGTGGTGCTAGCGGTCACCTAATGTCTCTTGCTGTTGGCGACATCCTCCTCGACAACCTTGGCAAGCGGCTGACTCGAACAGAACTGTTGGCCCTACTCGCTGAACAGGACATCAAGCCGCTGGCACGCGGGTCGCATCAGACGGCGCACGAGCAGGTGCTGGCGATCACCAACAGCTGGCGCCAGTCCGTTCAGCGTGAACTCCTGCAACCGCCGATTGAGCGCGCAGAGGGCACCCAACTTGTCGAGGCTCTCGATCTGGACCGGATCGGGCTCATCGCAGGTACAGCTGGTGGCGGGAAGAGCTCTGTTCTGGAACAGGCTGTCGCCTCGCTTGAATCGACCGGCGCCGAGGTCCTGGCGCTGCGATTGGACCGACTTGACCCGTTCGCGTCGACTGCCGACCTGGGTCGTCAGCTCGGGATCGAAACCTCTCCCGCGGTCGCCCTGGCGTTGGCGGCCGACGATCGCGCCGCCTACCTCGTCATCGACCAGCTCGACGCGGTGAGTCTCGCTTCCGGACGTATGCCGGAGAGTTTCGACGTCGTCATGGATCTCATCGGCGAAGCGTTGTCCGTGAGCGGCATGCGCGTTGTTCTGGCATGTCGCCAGTTCGACATCGATAACGATCACCGGATCCGCGCGTTGGCGTCTCGCACCGACGTCACCAGAGTGGAGGTCGGCCTACTGTCGGCGGAGGATGTAAAAGCGGCTGTGACGAGCATGGGTCTCGACCCGACGCACCTGAGTCCATCGCAGCGTGTCCTTCTGCAGACGCCGCTGCACCTCGTGCTCCTGCAAACGATCTCGTCTCAGGCTGACGCGCTGGCGTTCCAATCGAGGGGTTCTCTCTTCGAAGCCTTCTGGGAGCGCAAGCGGCAAGCGGCGCGTGCGCGGCGACAAAACGTCCGATTCAACGACGTGGTCAGTCGGATCGCCAACGCCGCGAGCGACCGGCAAGTGCTGTCTGTCCCGATCGAGATCCTGGACGATGAGGACCTTATCGAGGACGCCAACGTCCTTGTCTCAGAACATGTGCTTGCGCGGGACGGCGGTCGAATCGCGTTCTTCCACGAGACGTTTTTCGACTATGCCTTCGCCCGACAGTGGGTGTCCCGGGCGGAGTCGCTCGTCGACTTCCTACTCCGTGACGAGCAGGAACTGTTCCGCCGCGCCCAGGTGCGCCAGATCCTGCAGCATCTCTACCAGCGGGAGCCGGACAGTTTCCGCGCCGAGGCCGAAGCAGTACTAACCGCTGACGACATCCGATTCCACATTAAGGAGACCGTGCTCGCCGTCGTGGCCGATCTTGTTGCGCCAACGACTTCCGATGCCGAACTGATGCTGCGGGTCGCCGCGACCCATCCGCGCTTCGAACGCCGGCTCTGGCAGCAGTTGCGCCGACCACAGTGGTTCGCGCGCTTCTATGAAGATGGCCAGATCGCTGCTTGGCTCGACGGCCCGGATGAGGACATGCGGAATCACGCGCTGAATACGATGGTTAGCGCCGTCAAGGAGCACCCGGTATCCATCGCCGCCCTGCTGGGGGACCGCAAGACCGCGCCGGAGTATCTCGACTGGATGCGCTGGGTCAGCCGCTTTGCTGATGTCTTTCAGAACCGCCAATTGTTCGATCTGGTGCTCGAAGTCGTCCGGCAAGGCGCCTACGACGCCGCAGAGCATGAACTCTGGCTGACGGCGCACGACCTGGCTAAGCACGAGCCACTCTGGGCGATCGAGCTGCTGCAGGCTCGGCTGATCGATCATGTCGAGGCCATGACGCTCAACGAGGGCGGCCAGGTGGCTGTGCTCGGCATGCGGGAGTACGGCGCGGCTGAACTCGTAAAGGACGCCGCCAATGCTGAGCCGTTGGCATTCGTGCAGACCATGGTGCCGTATCTCCGCCAAGTTATGGCCGCCACCGCGATGGAGCCTCTCGACGACGAGCCGATTCGCGATCAGCACTTCAGCGCCCGCTTCGAGATCGATGACCTCGACGTCCGCGAGCTTGACGACGCCGTGCTGGCGGCGTCGGTCCGCTCGCTGGAGACGCTGGCAAAGACCGACCCTGAGGCGATCAGGAGCCTTCTCGACCAGTTGGCCGCTGACCCCTACGACGGATCACAGTTCCTGCTCTACCGAGCTTTGTCAGCGGGCGGCGAGCACTTCGCCGGCTGGGCGGCGAGCCTCTTGCTCGAAGGCGGCCGGCGTCTCGACTGCGGCTACATCTCAGATTCCGATTGGGTTGCGCGGGAGCTTGGCAGGGCGATTGCGCCACACGTGACCGACGAGATCCACCGGCAACTCGAGAACTTGTTTCGAGACTTGCGCAACGAGTACGAGAGTCGTCACAGCTCGGGACGTTCGGCCTTTACGTTCCTGTCCGCCCTTGAAGAGTCGCGACTCACCCCGGCAGGACGACGACGCCTCGGGGAGTATCAACGGAAGTTCGAGGAGGACGCGCCTGCGAAGCCACGCGGCATCACCAGTGGGTTCATCGGTTCACCGATAGCCCCCGACGCCGCTCAGAAGATGACCGATGCGCAGTGGCTGAGCGCGATGGCAAAGCACGACTCTGACAAGACGAACTGGAGCACCTTCACCGGGGGAGCCCGTGAACTGTCCAACGTACTGAAGGATCAAGTTGCTGCTGACCCAGCGCGCTTCGCACGGCTGGCCCTCCAGCTGACCCCCGAGTTCAATGCGGCGTACACCGATGCGCTGCTCATGGGCTTTGGTGACGCCGACGTGAGCGATGGCACCGGACCGCTGATCTTCGAAGCCGTCCGTCACATCGCGTCGCTGGGACAGGCAGACAACGATCGGTGGCTCGGGATGGCGCTGCGGAAGTATTACCGCGAGGTGCCCCTTGACCTGGTTGAACTGATCCGAGACCGCACTCTGCACGCCCCAGACCCGACCGACGCTTCCCCAGTGATCATTCGCGATGGCACGGACGGACAAAGTGCTGCGGACATGCGCATGAACGGCATGAACACGGCGCGCGGAAGTTTGGCAGAAGCGCTCGGCGACCTGTTGATCACCGACAGTGACGGCCAGCGAACTCTCCTGGTCGTGCCATACCTCAGCGCGATGGCCAGCGACCCGGTGCTAAGCGTTCGCTCGTGTGTTGCACACACCCTGGCCGCCTCACTCCGGCATGCTCGCCCAGAGGTCCTGACGGCGTTCTCAACCCTGATCGATGCTGACGATCGTCTCCTCGCCGCCGGGTTCGTACAGCAGCTGATGCTCTACATCGGCAACGTGAATCCCGAGGTCATCGATCCGGTCATTCAGCGCATGCTGGCTTCGGAGGACGCCGAGGCTCGTGAGGCCGGTGGCGCCATCGCGGCGTTCGCGGCCCTGGAGTGGGATCGCCCAGTCCTTATGCAACAAGCACTGTCTGGGGACCTCCGTGTCCGCAAGGGTGTCGCGCAAATCAGTGCTGGGCGTGTCGACCGCACCTCTAACGCCGAGCTGGCCACGGCAACCCTGATCCGCTTGATGAACGACGACGCGGATGAGGTCCGTAAGGAGGCGGCTGCAGTGGCGCCGCACCTTCGCGAGCACCCGCTCCAGCCGTTCGTTCAACTGCTGACGGCCCTGATCGACTCGCCGTCTTACGACCACGCCACGCCGCAGTTGCTGCTTACGCTGCAGTACGCGCCGGACAAGGTCGATGAATTGGTCTTGAAGGCTGCACAGCGGTTCGTTGATGTCTTCGGGAACGACGCCGCTGACATTCGTACCGGAGCAGCCGGAGACGCCCACTACATCAGTGAGCTGGTGGTACGTGGACTAGCGCAGTCCCGGGACCGTACCCATCGAGCGGCGCTGCTCGACGTCTTGGACCTGCTCCTTGAGCTGGGCGTCTACGGCATTAATGACGCCATAGCGGAATCAGAGCGGATCTAGCTAAAGGCACACGATCAGCCGGGCGAAACGCCTATGACTGCGGGGAGCGCTGTAACCACCACTCGGGGCCACCCAACGATGGTGCGGTCAACCTTCAACCCACATGACCCTGCTCAGCCGCATCAATCTGGGCTGCTAGAGACTGGACGCAGGGTCGGTGTCTGGCCAGACTCGATCTAGGTGCTCGACGGGACGCTCTCTTTTGGGCTGCCCACCCTCGCTCCTGTGGGTGTGGCTCACTTTCGGTCTGCTGCCCGTCGGGCGCCGCTGACGAGGCGTGGCTCAAGAAGGGACTGCCCTGCTCGTAGTAGCACTGCCCACCTCGCCGTCCACATTTCGGTACGAGCGTCAGGTTGGGATGAAGAACATGGGACAGGTCATCATCGGGGTTGATCCCCACAAACTGTCGGCCACCATCGAGGTCGTCGACCAGCAGGAGAAACTGCTGGGTGCAGGGCGGTTCAGCACCGACCAAGCCGGGTACGCGGCGATGCGCACGTACGCGAAGTCGTGGCCCGATCACATCTGGGCGGTGGAGGGCGCCAACGGTGCCGGCCGCCCCCTGGCGCAACGGTTGCTCGAGGCCGGTGAGCACGTCGTGGATGTGCCGGCCAAGCTCGCTGCACGGGTCCGGCTCTTTGACACCGGGCACAACCGGAAAACGGACGCCTTGGATGCGCATTCGATCGCGATGGTCGCGGTCCGCACCCACGGGTTGCGGGTGTTGAAGGTCGACGGCCAGCTCGAGGCGTTACGGATGTTGGCCGACCGGCGGGAGGCGCTGACCCGGCGACGGGTCGCCGTGGTCAACCGGCTGCAGGCGCTGCTGGCCGAGTTGCTTCCCGGACAGGCTAAGAAGGACATCACCACAGGTCAGGCCAAGAAGCTGCTGGTCAGCGTGCGGCCACGAGACGTCGCAGGGAAGACCCGTCGGCGGATCGCGGCCGAGGAACTGGCCGAGCTGGTCGCCGTGGAGGCCAAGATGAGGAAGGCCACCGCCGAGCTGAAAACCATGGTGTTGGCCCGGGGCTCAACGCTGATGGACCTGCACGGTGTGGGCCCGGTGGTCGCCGCGCGGGTCCTGGCGGACGTCGGTGATATCGCCCGGTTCGCCGACCGGAACCGGTTCGCGTCCTGGACCGGGACTGCACCGCTGGATGCCTCTTCCGGGGAGCAGAACCGGCACCGTCTGTCTCGGGCCGGGAACCGGCGGATGAACCACATGATCCACATCGCCGCGGTCACCCAGCTGCGGCTGGACACCGAGGGCCGGGCCTACTACCGGCGCAAGAGAGCCGAGGGCAAGAAGCCGATGGAAGCCCTGCGCTGCCTCAAACGCCGGATCTCAGATGCCATCTACCGGCAGCTGGTCACCGACGCTCAACGCGTGACCGAGGCACGGCTCGAGGCGGGTCCGGGAGGGCACTGCGGGGCGTCACATGATTCCAGCGCGGCCGGCTCGCACCCGCGCACCGGCACTTCGGATCAGCCACTTCCCGGACCCGCACCCTCGACGCTACCGCTCACCGCGACCACTGGAAAGCCCCGCCCGGGACCGGCTCCTCAGCACCCGCGTCGACGTGCCGGAGCCGTCAAGGTGGAGCGCCCCACCGGACGAACGACCTTGACGGCGACAAGCGTTGGCGCACACTCAAAAGAGCCGATCCCCACCCCTTGACAACAGAAGGGAGCCGAAGTGAAGCACTCTCTCGCGTGTGACTCGCACGTCGAGCCCGGTCACAGAGTCGACCGACGGAACGCTTCGAGGTCGGTGACGGCCTTGGCTGCACGGCGACGGACCGTCCGTGCCGACGCTGCGTAGTCGTCGGCGACCAGCTCAGCCACCGAGGGGGTCATCAGGCCACCCCGGCCCCGTCGTGCGGGTACGTTCAGCCGGGCCGCCTCGTGTGCGACGTCCATGAGCAGGGCCCGGTCTTCGCGCGTCAGTGCGCCCATCTCGACAGCGTCCTCGAGAAGCGCAGCCAACTCGCACTCGGGGTCCGGCCCGGCATCTACGTCGGGCACGTCCGGGACCGAGCCCATCGGGACCGCCGATGCCCAAACGCGGTCGCGACGCACCGCTGCGTCACCGACTCCGAGGTCGGCCATCACGTCGCGCCGAGTCCGGGCTAGGAGCGTGGCTGCGACGCGCCGCGGTGGGTCGCCACGGTAGGTCCGGACCGTCAGCCACAGCTGTCCGGCGACGAGAGCGTCGATGTCGGGGGAGAGGTCGGCGAGCTGCCGGGCCAGGTTCACCGCGCCCGGGACCAGGAGCCAGGTGATCACGGAGACCGCCTCCACATAGTGTGCGGCCGTCCGCGCGAGAGCCGCCAGCACCTCATCCCGTGCTTCCGGTGAGGCCTGACTCAGCCAGGGCGGCAGGTCGAGCAGGTCCGCGACGACCGAGAGGGCCGGTTGGATCCGGCCCCAGTCCTGCCAGTGATCCCGTGCCCACCGCAGCGGGGGTCGGTCGTGTGTGTCCACCCCAAGACAGGTCGCTACGCTCATCGTCGTCTCCTTCCACACCGGGTCGATGTGGCCCAGACGATGACGTGAGGACGCTCCCGGATTCGTCCCCCCCAAGCGCCCACAACGGCGTCCCCCGCAACCGCCTGGCCCGCGTCCGTCGTTCCAGTGGCCGACGTTTCCGCAGGTCACAGCCCGCCCCCACCGCTCCCGGGAGCGTCCCCCCCGGATGTGGGCGAACCTTCCCACCCAACCGCCCATGTCACGTATCGCCGCAGGTCAGAGCCGCGCCCCCAAGAAAGTCGAGCACGTCCCCAAGAAAGTTGGTGACGGAGAGGTGGTGCGGGGCCACGTCGAGGCCCACGACGGCTGCTCAGTCCAGCGGCCAGCGGCGAGAGGGCACTCCTCGACCAGGCCTGTACGTAGCATTTATGTTACGCTGGCTGGGTGATCAGGAAGGTGAAGGGTATGAGCAAGCACACCGCGTTCTGGGAGGACCTGAGCCGCGACCTCCAGGACCCGGAGTTCCTCCGCGATTACGTCGTCGAGTCCATGCGCATCTCGACCATCGACTCGGTCGTCAACGCCATCGACGACGCGCGCGAGGCTGCGGGGATGTCCAAGGCCGAGCTGGCGCGGGCCATCCAGAAGGAACCAGCGACCATCCGTCGCCTTCTGTCCTCCGAGAGCTCCAATCCGACCCTGGGCACGCTGGCCGAGGTGGCGGCAGTCCTCGGGCTGCGCATCACCGTCGAGCCCATCCCCGAGGCCGAGCGCGGTCAGATCACCCAGCCGTTGCTCGAAGGTCGGGCAGCTGACCCGATCAAGCTTGCCGAGCACCTGACCACGTTGCGTAGGCCCAGAACGAGGCTTCCCGCCTGACGGCCGTCAGATCACGGACCGCGGGTTCCGCTTTCGGTACTCCGCTCCCATCCTGCGGACCGTGGCGTAGTCAGCATCCGACAACGTCGTCCGGAACGGCTTGTCTCGCCCGTCGACGACAACCAGGAGCGGTTTGTCCTCGCCCTTGGCCTCGTAGTCGAGGAGGCAGAAGAGCCGGTAGTGGTGACGTCTCGGCCCGTCCATCCGCACCTCGAACCAGCCGCTCATGTCACCCTTCATCGCCTCCCAGTAACCGCCGCCGGCGAACCGCTTCGGTGGAGCGGCTGCGACGGCCACCAGGGCGGCGCGCATCTTGGCGCGCACGCCGGCCGGGTAGGAGTTGAGCGCATCGCGGCCGGGAGCACGCCGGTCCGGGTCGTCGTCCTTGTGACGCTGGAAGAAGACGATCGCATGCGCATCGTCCGACGAAGGCGCAGTGCGCACCGCAGGTGCCTTCGACTTCGGCGTGGACGCCTTGCGGCGACCACGCCGGTCAGGACTCATCCGAGAGCCGTCCTGTCGTGCAACTCCGACAGCCGACGCGCGATCTCGGCGTCGCGGTCGGCGGCGGCGTGCTGGTAGCGCATCGCCGCGCCGGGGGTGGAGTGGCCGAGCCGGCCCATGAGCTCGGCAAGGGTTGCGCCGGTCTGGGCCGCGAGGACGGCGCCGGTATGGCGCAGGTCGTGCCAGCGCAGGTCCGGGCGGCCGGCGGCCTTCCTCGCTGGGTAGTAGACCTTGTAGAGCGTCGACGGCGCCATGTGCCGGTCACTGTCTGCCGCGGCGGAGAAGAGCAGCGCGTCCTTGCCGGACGCGGTGTGCTGAGACAAGTGCGCCTTGACCGTGGCGAGCAGATGTGGCGGGATCGCGACGTCGCGCACGCCCGCATCGCTCTTGGGTGGGCCGATGATGAACTGGCCGCCGACTCGCACGACGCCACGACGGATCTTGACCCGCCCGGTCCGCAGGTCGATGTCACCGCGGCGTAGCTCGGCCAGCTCGCCGAAGCGCAGCGCACACCAGGCAGCGAGCAGCGCCATCAGCCGGTAGCGGTCGGGCAGCTCCGTGACGATCGTCTCGAGCTCCGACAGCGTCGCCGGCTCTACGTGGTGGGCGCGCCTGGCGTTTCCGGCGCCGCGGATGTGAGCCGGGTTGTACGGGATGAGGGGAGTGGGCCGCACGGAGGCGGCCCCGGCGAGGATCGTGCGCAGCAGGCTGTACGCCTGTGCCCTGACGGTGTCCCGGCCCGGAGCCACCTGGTCGTACCAGGCGTTGACGTCCTCGTGTGTGATCCGGTCGATGCGCTCCTCGCCGAACGTGGGATAGATGAACCGGTCCAGCAGCATCCGATACTGCTGACCGGTCGTAGGGCGCAGCTCGCGGCCACGCGTCCGGCGGGTCTCCAGCCAGAGTTCGGCGTATGCGCGGAACGTCGGGAACTCCCGTCGCCGTGCCCCGTGGGCAGCGGCCTGTGGCGCCCACACCTCCATCCCGATCTCGGCTCGGCGCGCGGACAGCCAGGCGATGGCGTCGTCCTTGGCGTCGAACGTCATCGGCGCCCGGTAGAGACGACCGTCGGGGCCGGTGTAAGCAGCCCGGTAGCGCCCAGACTTGAGCCGCTCTACACGCCCGAACCCACGTCTGGAGCGATGGTCGGTGCGAGTCAACTTGTGTCCTCCCAGTATCGCCTTTCGAGGAATATACGAGGAACAACGGCGTCAATACCTGTCCAGACCCGTCCAGCTATGTCCCTTGCCGATATGCCCTCTGACCTGCGAGTTTATCATCAAAGTGGACGGTGAGGAGGGGTCTGTGGTAGCCCCCTCTCTCAAAAGTTCAAACCCAGTATCGCCCACTCAAAGAAACCCCCTCTGACCTGCGAAAACGGTCGAGGGGGTTTCGCGTGGGGGGACTACGGGGGGAATGACATCGGTGACGCGCGCCCCACCACCACCCGAGAAGTGACCGATGCCGGGGTTGCAACCGAGGTGGGCCATCCCAGTGGGGGACGGCTGTCACCGCTGTAAACAGGCTTGAGCCCGCGTGCAAGGACTGCCGCCGGGATCGACGAGCGTGCTGTCGACTTCTACCCCCACGCGCCAGCTCAGCGAAGCGGGCGGGACACCCACTCAGCCGAACTCAAATTCGGTCTCCTCTGCGTGCACGGCGCACACGCGGTGCCCGCGCGCGCTCGACCGCCTCGATCAAGAAGACGGAGGAGACAGTCCAGGCAAGAGCCAGGCCTGAGTTCCCCGATCCCCGGCTAGGCGGGGATCGAGCCCGCCACCGAATGGCTCTCCTGGTGCGTCGCGACCGACGTGTCCGCCAAGGGGCGGGAGCGCAGTTCACGGCACAGCCGGTCCTGGTGCCGCTCCAGCGCACGTCGACGGGACGCGCTCAGTCTCTGCTCGGTCCGCCCCTGCAGAGCGTCCTCCACCGCGGTCAGTTCTGCAAACAACTCACGTATCGACAGCCTTGACAGATCCATCGTGAACTCACTTCATTGTGGTCCGGTGGCCCCCTGTTCCTGGAAGCGCTTCCGATTCTCAGTCCCCGAAGCGCCGAGCGCAACTGTTCCGGCACCCCCGTGATGTTCGCCGCCTGCTCAAGCCATGCGCACCGGTTGAGACGGAGTCCGGGCGGGGGAAGAGTGGAGCCACCTAGCGATTCTTGGAGGTGTCATGTCGGCTGTGCAGCATCCCCCGTCAGCCGACTCATCCGTGCCGCAGAGCGAGAGCGCGAGCCGCCGCGAGGACCGGCAGACGGTGGCCAGCGGGCTGCTCTTCGGGTGCGGGATCGCCACACGACGGCAGAGGAGAGTTTTCCGTTGCAGACGTAGGTACTGGCCCGAACGGTGGCCCAGACTTGCTCCGTTACCCTTGTCCACCGGAGGGAACGTCAGTGCCCGCACGGTCGTTGCACCCGAGCACGCCCTCTCGACACCCAGGAGCACTACGCATGTCCTCTGCAGGAGCAGATCCGTCCGGCGATAGACCATGCCGACCCCCCTTCGGAGGCTCGAAATGACGATCGCCCTGTCCTTGCTTCTGGGTGTGTTGGTGGTGCTGGCCATCACCGCCGCCACGGGGTACTTCGTGGCGCAGGAGTTCGCCTACATGGCCGTGGACCGCTCCCGGCTCAGCGCCCGCGTGGAGGCCGGCGACGCCGTGGCCGCGCGTGCGCTGTCGGTCACGAAGCGCACCTCGTTCATGCTCTCCGGCGCCCAGCTGGGCATCACCGTCACCGGTCTGCTGGTCGGGTATGTCGCCGAGCCCCTCATCGGGTCCGCCTTCGGTCAGATGCTGGGCGGGGTGGGTGTTCCCACCAGTGTGGGAATCGCCATCGGCACGATCCTGGCGCTGGTGTTCGCGACCGTGGTGCAGATGATCTTCGGTGAGCTGTTCCCGAAGAACCTCGCGATCGCCCGGCCCGAGCCGCTGGCCCGGGCGCTGTCGCGGTCCACGATCATCTACCTCAAGGTCTTCGGCTGGCTGATCTGGATCTTCGACCAGTCCTCCAATTTGCTGCTCAAGGCTCTCGGCATCGAGCCCGTCCACGATGTCGAGCACTCGGCGACCGCCCGCGACCTGGAGCACATCGTCGCCGACTCCCGCGACAGCGGTGACCTGCCTGACGAGCTCTCCGACCTGCTGGACCGCATCCTCGACTTCCCTACCCAGGACGTCGGTCACGCGATGATCCCGCGCTCGAGGGTCGACACCGTCCGCGAGGCCGACTCCCTCGCGCACGTCCGTTCCCTCATGGCGGCCGGGCACTCGCGCTATCCCGTCCTGTCTGCCGACGGTGAGGACGTGGTGGGCATGGTCGAGATCCACGCGGTCATGGCCGCCGCCAGGGCCGACGGTGCCGACGGCGCGGGCGTCACTGTCGCGGACCTGCAGCAGCCCGCGCTGGTGCTGCCAGAGTCCATGACGCTGCCCGACGCGACCCGCGAGCTGGCTGAGTTCAAGAACCAGATGGCCTGCGTCATCGACGAGTACGGCGGCTTCACCGGCATCCTGACCCTGGAAGACCTCGCCGAGGAAATTGTCGGGGAGATCACCGACGAGCACGACCCGCAGCACCCCGACGCCGCCCCGGTCGACGACGACGGGGTCTGGGTGATGGGCGGCGACGTGCACATCGACGAGGTCGAGCGGGCGCTGAACCACGACCTGCCCCGCGGCGACTACGAGACCGTCGCCGGCCTGGTCATCACCGAGCACGGCGACCTGCCCGAGCCGGGCCTGCGCCTCACGGTGAAGCTGCCGCCGGACCCCGCGGACCTGGTGCACGAGGACGAGCCCCGGCAGCGGCACCTGCAGATCGAGGTCCTGCAGGTCGAGCGCTACGTCCCCTCGCTCGTGCGCCTGAGCATCGTCCAGGACGACGCCGAGCACGACGACGCTGCGCACGCAGCCACCGACGAGACAGAGGCTGACCGATGAACAACCCGTGGATCGTGCTGGTGGCCACGGTGCTGCTGATCGCGCTGAGCGCGTTCTTCGTCGCGGCCGAGTTCGCCCTCATCTCGGCCAAGCGCCACCGGCTGGAGGACGCCGCTCCGAACAGCCGCTCGGCCCGCGCCGCGCTGCGCAGCTCCTCCGAGCTCACGCTCCTGCTGGCCGGGTCGCAGCTGGGGATCACCATCTGCACGCTCGCGCTGGGTGCCATCACCAAGCCTGCCGTGCACTACGCCCTTACCCCCGCCTTCGAGAGCTGGGGGCTGCCGTACTGGGTCGCCGACGCCGCCGGCTTCGTCCTGGCGCTGGCGATCGTGACATTCCTGCACCTGGTCGTCGGGGAGATGGCGCCCAAGTCGTGGGCGATCGCACACCCCGAGAGGTCGGCCACCCTGCTCGCGCTGCCGATGCGCGCGTTCATGTGGGTTTTCCGGCCGCTGCTGCGCATGCTCAACGAGGCCGCCAACTGGTGCCTGCGCCGGGTCGGGGTGGAACCGGTCAACTCGGTCAGCACCGGTCAGAACCCGGACGACCTGCGCCACCTGGTCGAGCACTCGATCAACGTCGGCGCGCTCGACGTCGGCTACTCGGCCCAGTTCTCCGGAGCCCTGGAGCTGCAGACCCTGACCGTGCGCGACCTCGTGCCACGAGGCAACGAGCCGACCGCGGTCGCGCCCGACGCCACGGCCGCGCAGATCCAAGAGGTGTCCCTGCGCTCGGGGCACCGGCGGATCCTCGTCGGCTCCGGCACCGACGTCGTCGGCGTGGTGCACGTCCGCGACACCCTCGAGGTGACGGGAAGCACCCCCGTGAGTGGCCTGATGCGAGAGCCCTACCTCGTCGGGGCAGACACCGCGGTGTATGCCGCCGTGTCCGGGATGCGCGAGACCGGCAACCAGCTCGCCCTGGTCAGCGACGACGGCCGGGTGGTCGGGGTCGTCACCCTTGCCGACCTCCTCGCCCGCCTCTTCCCCACGATTGCCAACCCCGTTTGAGCGCAATACACCCACCTACACGAATACCCCGTAGTCCGTCCTTGCGGTAGTCGGTGCGCAGCGTGGTGCCATGGAACATCGACGACCTCAGTCGCCCAATACTTGTGGGGATCAAGCCCGACGATGACCTTGCCCATGTGCTCCTGCTCGCCTTGAGCCTCGTCCCGAGACGTGGAGCCGGCGCGGCGCCGCGGTCTTGCACGTCGTGCGCGACGGGCGGGTCATCGGAGCGCGGAGGCTCTCAGGGGCTCGAGGGCGGCTAGGACGAGGTCGAGGCCGAAGATGAACTCCTCTGCCGGGTCGTAGCCGGCAGCGACGAGCGCCGCGGCGGACTCGTTGAGGTAGGGGAACTCGTCGGGAGGAAGCTGGGGCAGGTAGACGTCCTCGACCATGTCCGCGAGCTCATCGGCTGTATCGAACGGCAGGCTGACTGCCTGCAGGGCGAACCCGTAGACGTAGCTGTCGAGCAACCAGTTGGCGTGCGTCGCCATCAAGACCGAGAAGCCAGCCCTTCGCAGGCAGGCGGTGAACGCTTCGCGGTGGCGGAGGTGCGCGGGTCCCGGCGAGGTCCGCGACTCCATCAGGCCGATCGCCCACGGGTGGCGTGCGAGAACCTGTCGGGCGGATACCGCCCGCGCTCGCATCGCCGACTGCCAGTCGGTCTCCTCCGGCGGGAGCTCGATCTCCTCGAACACGACGTCGATCATGGCGTCCAGCAACTCCTCCTTGTTCGCCACGTAGTGGTAGAGCGACATCGCACCCGCGTCAAGCGCGCCAGCCAGCCGGCGCATGCTCAGCCCGTCGACCCCCTCGCGGTCGGCGAGCCGGACCGCCTCGACCACCACCCGCTGCTTGCTCAGCCCAGCGTTTGACGCGACCTGACGTTGTTCCCTGGCGGACACAGAACCTCTCCTTGCTTCCTCGAAGGGCTTGACAAGCGTACAGCGTACGCGTCATAGTACACCGTACGGCACATGCCGTACGGTGTACGAGCCAGCGAGGGTCGCACCGCGGACGTGAGGAGCTTCTATGGGAACCGAAGAGTCATCGAATGCCGGATACCGCCAGGTGCCGGGGGCGAGTCAGGCCGGGGCGGCGAGGATGCGCGCCGCAGTCCAGCACCGCTACGGCCCGCCCTCAGTGCTCAAGTCGTCCCAAATCGGGATACCGCGGCCCGGTCGAGGCGATGTGCTCGTCCAGGTGGGCGCGGCCTCAGTACATCCCGGCGACTACTTCGTCATGACCGGTAAGCCGTACGTGCTGCGTCTGGTGTTCGGGTTCCGCCGGCCGCGCCACGGCATCCCTGGCCGGGACCTCGCTGGCGTGGTGGCAGCGGTCGGGAAGGACGTCACCGCTCTGCGCCCCGGCGAGGAGGTGTTCGGCTGGAGCACCGCTGGAACGCTCGCGGAGTACGCCTGCGTCCCGGCGGACCACCTCGTGCCCGTGCCTGCCAACCTGTCGGTCCTGGACGCGGCAGCGGTCCCCACGTCGGCCATGACGGCGTTGCAGGCATTGCGCGACATCGCGAACGTCCAACCAGGCCAGACGGTGCTGGTCACCGGCGCGTCGGGCGGCGTGGGCTCCTTCGCCGTGCAGATCGCCAAGGCGTTTGGCGCCGAGGTGACGGGGGTGTGCAGCACCCGCAATGTCGACCTGGTCCGGTCGCTCGGTGCCGACCACGTCATTGACTACACGAGGACCGACTTCACCCGCACCGAGAAGCGCTACGACGTCATCCTCGACAACGTGGAAGCCCAGCCCCTGGCGGCTGTCCGCCGAACGCTGAGGCCCACCGGCACCCTCATCCCCAACAGCGGACGCGGCGGACGCTGGCTCGGCCCGCTCGGTCGGATCGTCAAAGCGCGCGTGCTGTCCGGGTTCACCCGTCAGCAACTGAGGCCTTTCACGTCGGCCGAGAAGCACCAGGACTTGCTCACTCTGGCCGACCTCCTCGCGACCGGGCAGGTCACGCCCGTCATCGACCGCACCTACCCCCTCGACGAAGCAGCCGACGCCCTGCGCTACGTCGGGACCGGCCACACCCGAGGAAAGGTCGTGATCACCGTCTGACGACCGGACCGACGAGAACGACCCAACCCGCGCGTATGCACACCATCCGACTCAAAGCGAAGGACCAACGACGTGAGAACCCAGTCAGCAGAACTCACCGCACTAGAGGACCGGAAGGTCCCGAGCCCATGATCACAGTTGAAGCCCTGACCCGGAGGTACGCCGGCTTCACCGCCGTCGACAACGTCTCCTTCACCGCCCAGCCCGGTCGCGTGACCGGTTTCCTCGGTCCGAACGGTGCCGGCAAGTCCACCACGATGCGCGTGATGGTCGGTCTGACCGTTCCGACATCCGGCTCGGCGACCATCAGCGGAGAACGGTTCGCCGACCTGCCTAACCCGGGCCTCGAGGTGGGCGTCCTGCTGGACGCCTCAGCTCAGCACGCCGGCCGCACCGGCCGCGAGATCCTCTCGGTCGCCGCCGCCACCATGGGCCTGCCCAGCTCTCGCGTGGACGAGATGCTCGAGCTGGTGAGCCTGACCCCCACCGAGGCCAAGCGCCGGGTGCGCAACTACTCCCTCGGCATGCGCCAGCGCCTCGGCATCGCCACCGCGCTGCTCGGCGACCCGAGGGTGCTGATCCTCGACGAGCCCGCCAACGGGCTCGACCCCGCGGGGATCCGGTGGATGCGCGACCTGCTGACCGGCTTCGCCGGCCAGGGCGGCACGGTGCTGCTGTCCTCACACCTGCTCCACGAGATCGAGGTCATCGCCGATGACCTGGTCGTCATCGGCAACGGCAAGATCGTCGCGTCCGGCACCAAGGAAGAACTCCTTGCCGCCGCCGGCACACTCGCCCGCTCGATTTCACCGCGCGACCTCGCCCACGCCCTCGAGCTGGCCGGCATCGCCAGCACGCTCGCCGGGGATGGCTCGGTCCGCACCGACGCTGACCCCACTCGGGTCGGGGCCGTGGCGCTGACCGCCGGTATCGCCCTCACGGAGCTCCGGTCCGCCGAGGGCGCCGGGCTCGAAGACATGTTCCTGTCGCTGACTGCCGACACCCAACGCGAAGGAGTTGCGGCATGACCGCCACGATCGTCCCGCCGGCCACCACCACAGAGGCCCCGCCGGCCCGACGGATCGTCCGTCCCATCCCGACCACCCGGCTCGTCACGGTCGAGCTGCGCAAGATGTTCACCACCCGCTCGGGCTTCTGGATGCTCATCAGCATCGGTGTCCTGTTGGTCATTGCGGCCGGTTCGGTCCTCATCTTCGCTCCCGACAGCGACGTCACCTACAAGAGCTTCGCGACTGCGAGCGGGTTCCCCATGTCGGTGATCTTGCCGATGATCGCGATCCTGGCCGTCACCAGTGAGTGGAGCCAGCGCAGCGGACTCACGACATTCACGCTGGTGCCGAGTCGCGGACGCGTGGTCGGCGCGAAGGCGATCGCGACCCTCCTGGTGGGCCTGGGCTCCGTGGCCGTCGCCTTCGCGGTGGGCGCCCTCGCCAACGTGGCCGGCTCCGCACTCGCCGGCGTTGACACCGTCTGGGACATCTCGTTGTCCATGGCGCCCCAGATGGTGCTCGGCAACCTGGTCGGCATGGCCATCGGCTTCACCCTCGGTGTCGTGCTGCGCAACTCCGCGGCCGCGATCGTGGGCTACTTCGTCGTCTCACTGGTCATGCCGGGCATCCTCGTCCTCCTGGCCCAGGTGCGCGAATGGTTCCTGGACCTGCAGCCGTGGATCGACTGGAACTACACGCAGGTGGCGCTCTTCGAGGGCGCCACGAACACCGGTGAGGAGTGGGCGATGCTCGCCTCGACCACGACGATCTGGATCGTCATTCCCCTCGTCGTCGCGCTGCTCTCCCTGCGCCGCTCCGAGGTCAAGTAGTCACACACACGGGCGGCGGTATCCGGAACTCAGGCGAGTGCCGGATACCGCCGTCAGCGAGCCCCCCCACGCCCGTCGTCTCGTCACCCAGGTGGGCGACGATGGCGGACACCTGGATGGAGCCGGTGATGTGGTGGATGAAGGCCAGGCACGTGGCACCGCTCGCCAGCACCAGCAGGAAGCCGACTTTCACCGTCACCTGTGAGACGAAGGTGCGCCCTCACCCATGGCCTCGTAGTCAAGGACGCAGAAGAGCCGGAGCGGTCGCGACGGCCACCGGGGTGGCCCGTATCTTGGCCGACCCACGTGTGCGGCACAGCTGGATCCGTCAAGGCCCACCGGCGCTCGGTGGTGGCCGCGTGAACGACTCGACGATCCCGCGCAGGCCCCCCTTTCGAAAGGCCTCGCCGAGTTGGCGGGCGGCCGACACTGTGCCCTCCCTGGAGGGCACGGTTGCTGGCATCGAGTCCCGGCTGTTCGCGACGGTTTGCTCGGCCTGCTGTGCCACGGCCTGGCCCTGCGCCATCGCGGACCGGACGCGTGGGTCCTGCTCGGCGCTCCGCACCGCCCGTTGGGCACTGGGGCCCCTGGCGGCCTGCTGCAGTTTGTGGAGGTAGGCGTCCGCATGACCGGTGTGGTATTCGATGTGCTGCTCGGCTTCCTGCATGAGTCGTTGCCACTCGAACCCGACGACTCGGGTGCCGGTGGCCAGGCCGTGCAGGCCGACCCCGCCAGCGAGCCAGACGATGAACAGGACGACCGTCAGTGCGATGAACACCTCCGCCACGTCGGCGGCACCGGGCACCGCGAAGGCCGCCGCGAGCAGCATCGCGACAGCCAGCGTCGGGGGGCCCACGACGAGAGCAGAGCGCAGTCCCATGCGGGCCGCGCGCCTGACCCACGACTGGCGGGGTTGGAGTCCCGGGGCGATCGTCGGCTCGGAGGAGCGGTGCCTGGTCACCCGCACCCGGGCGATCGCTTTGCCGACGCTGCTGCCGGTCAGCGTGTGGGCGAGCCAGTCATAGGCCCACACGATCAAACCCTGCAGATAGACCGTGGCCAGCACCACCGGCTGGAGCTGCTCCACGGTCGCCCGAACGGAGCCCCTGGCGGCGGTGCCGGGGTCCCAATCGGTGAGGAAGTCCGGGAACGAGCCGAAGCCGCCGAGCAGGAGCGCGTCGGTCGCTTGGCTGAACGTGAAGGGCAGCACGATGAGGGAGGCCAACCCGAAGCCGATGAGGAGGTCAATGGCGCGGGCCAACAACCGGCGTGCGCGCATCGGTGGATAGGGCCGCGGCGAGTCCAGGCTGCTGCGGGTCGTGTCCACGATCGCCGTCACCCTTGCTCCTTCGCCGACGCCAGTCTAGCCAGGGATTCGTAAAGCCTGGGCAGCTCGGCGCCAGTCCACGGACACCACAGAGACCGGCTCGACAAGAGGTCGCGGGAGAACCCATGAGGCTAGCGCTTTTGGGCGCGCAGGAGGAGGATCGGCTTGGCGGAAAGGGCGGGGACTATGGCGGACGAGCGGTCGGTGGCGCTGGCTGAGCTGAGTGAGTTGCAAACGAAGGCCATGCAGGCGCTCATGGCGACCTTCGACGGCGGGCAGATCGACTACGAGCGGATCGGGAGCTACCTGCCGCTGGCGCGAGAGTTCCTCCTCCAGACCGAGCACTACGAGCAGCGCTGGCCCGGCAGCTTTGAGATCGAGCCCGTCGCCTCGCCGCTGGTCCAGCAGCTGGCGATGTATGCCGGCTGGGTCGAGTCGGAGGGCGACCGCGAGACGGCCGCGCGGTTGCGTCAGGAGGCCGACGAGATCGCCGCACGCCACCTGAGCGGCGAGCAGCACGCCGGGCGCCTCCGCGCCCGCGCCATGGAGGCTGCCGCCGCTGGGCAGTTTCAGGACGCGCTGGTGGGGCTGGAGACCGCGGAGCAAGCTTTCGTCGCCGACGGACGCCCAATCGAGGCCGCGCAGACGCTGTTGCAGCTGGCCAACGTCTACGAATGGCTCGGTGACTACGACCGCGCCCTGACGACGATGGACACCGCCCACGGTCTGGCCGGCGAGAAGCTGGCTGGCGGACCGCCGTCGCGGACGGCAGTGGCCGCATCCATCGGCAAGCAGCTGTGGCAGATACTGCGCCACGGGGATGCCCAGGAGAGAGAGGGCGAGGACGCGCTGAGCCTGCGCCGGCTGCACTACGAGTTGATCCAGGGTCGGGCCAGGGTCAACCGCCGGCTCGGTCGGCTCGAGGACGCCCGGGAGTTGTTCGAGCAGTCGCGGCCGTTCGTCGAGCAGTTCGTCCCGGCCGGCGTCGACTTCCACCTGGCGGGCATCGCGATCGACGCCGGCGACCTGGACACCGCCGAGCGGCTGCTCGCCAAGGTAGCGCCCCACTTCGACAAGGGCCTGCTCCGCCCCCGTCGAGGAGCCCTGCGCCAGCTGCAGTGCGACCTCGCGCTGGGCCACGGCGACGCGGCGGCTGCGCTGGCCCGCGCCGACGAGGGTCTGGCGGAGCAGCAGGCCTATCCCGACCTTGAGCTGGCGTGGAAGCTGCACTGGCGTCGTGGTCGAGCCTTGGCCCGCGCCGGCCGGACCGCCGAGGCGCTGGCCGCCTACCGCGAGGCGGCAGGGACTGCGGACACCGTGCGACTGGCACCGCTGGGATACGTGTTGGACACGACGTTCGTGCGCGACAAGGTGCCGATGTTCGAGGAGGCCATCGACCTGGCAGTGGCGTCGGGAGACGGGCTCGCCGCGGCCGAACTCATGGAGCTGGTCAAGGCCAGGGCCCTGACGTCGGTGCTCAGCCAGCCGGCCCAGGTCGCAGGTGACGGCGATCTCGACGCCGTCCGATTCGACGCACTGTCGCGCGAGCTCGACGCCATCTCCTTCCAGATGTATGCCGGAGCTGCCGGCGCCGAGGACGTGCGCCGACGCGAGCAGTTGCTGGTGGAGCGTCGGGAGGTGATCGAGCGGATCCGGGTGCGCGATCCTCGGTGGCGCACTCTGACCGTCCCGCCACGAGTCGACGTGGCGGCCACCTGCGACCGGCTCGGCGAGACCGACCGTGCTGCGCTCATGCTCCACCTGCGCGGCACCCGTCTCGTCGCGGCCCTGCTCACCGGTGACGGCGTGATCGTGGGCGAAAGGACGTGGGACGACGACACGGCTGCCGCCCTCACCAGTTATGCCGAGAACCTGACGCTGCTCAAGCCGGACCACTTCCTCAACGACCTCTCCGGGGAGAGCGACGTCGACCTGCGTCACCTAGTCCCCGACGCCGTCGCTGACGCCCTCACCCTCGCGAGGACCCTGATCGTCGTGCCCCACGGCATACTCCATCTGCTTCCGTGGGCCACCCTGACGCTGGACGGGCAGCGCCTGTTCACGACCAGGGCGGTCGGCGTGCTGCCCAACCTCGCGACGATTCACCTCACCGAGGGTGGCCTGTCGACCCCCCACCGCGTTGGCCTGCTCGGGGATCCGGACTACACCGGACTCACCCGCTATCGCGAGCTGCCGCAGGCAGGTGCCGAGCTCACGGATGTCGAGCAGCTCTATGGGCCGGGGGCGCTGGTGGCGCCAGTCGCCCGAAGGGCCGAGGCGCGCCAGGACACGCTTGCGTCGCTGCTGCCGCAGGGCGGTGAGGGCTCGATCCTGCACGTCGTGTGCCACGCCGACGTCGCGGCCGACGAGCCGTTGGCCTCGGGCCTCATTCTCACCGGATCGACCCTTGACGCCGGGGAGATCCTGCGGCTCGGCTGCGGCTTCCCCGAGGTCGTGCTGAGCGCCTGCAGCACCGGGTGGCGCCCGCAAACACCGCACGGACTGGAGCTGGCGGGCGACGACGCGCTCGGACTGGTGGCGTCCTTCCTGGAGGCCGGTGCCCGGTCGCTGCTGGTCAGCGTCCCGCAGGCCAAGGACGACATAGCCCGCAGGTTCATGGTTGCCTGGCACACCCACCGGCGCTCAGGCGCCAGCCCGGCGGAGGCCCTGCGGGCCACGCAACAAGAGCTCCACGAGGAGGAGGTGCCGGTCTGGGCGTGGGCCGGCATCACGGCATACAGCAGTGTCTGACGAAAGGAGCCTGACGTGACTGACGACATCTTCGTCCTGCTGCCGGGAATCACCGGCAGTGTCCTCCAGAAGGACGGCAAGGACGTGTTCGGCTTGACGGCATCAGCGGGGCTGCGGGCGCTTTTCAGCGGCGGGCGCAGCATCACCGACCTCAAGACCGACCCGCTAGCGCCGCCCGGGCAGCGGCCCGACGACGGCGTCACCGCAGTCCGGATCGCGCCGGACGCGCACCTCATCCCAGGCCTGTGGAAGATCGACGGTTACAGCAAGGTCGCTGACTACCTCCAGAAGCGGCTCAAGGCGGTGCCGCAGGAGTCCTACTTCGAGTTCCCTTACGACTGGAGGCTGGACAACCGGATCGCGGCCGCGGACCTGCGGGACGCCATTGGCCGTTGGCTCGGCGCCCGCCGGCAAAGCAGGCCTGACGCCAAAGTGGTGCTCGTCGCGCACTCCATGGGCGGTCTGGTGTCCCGCTACTACCTTGAGGTGCTCGGCGGCTGGCAGGACACCCGGGCGCTCGTGACCTTCGGCACGCCGCACCGGGGGTCGCTCAACGCGCTCGACTTCCTGGCCAACGGCCTGCGCAAGGCTTTCGGTCTGGTCGATCTCACCGACCTGGTCCGCAGCTTCCCCTCGATCCACCAACTACTGCCCATCTATCGGTGCGTGGACACCGGGACGGGGGAGGCGTCATATCTCACCGATGCGGTGGGCATGCTCCCGGGCCTGAATGCCGAGGCGGTGCAGGCCGCACGGATCTTCCACCAGGAGATCGAGGACGCCGTGACCGCGAACCGGCAGCTCGGTGAATACCTCGAGCGGGGCTACCGGCTGCAGAGCGTCGTCGGCATCGAGCACCCGACCAAGCAGTCGGCGCTGCTGCGCGGGGACGGGCTGCAGGTGGTCGAGACACACCTCGGCACCGACCACGGTGGGGACGGCACCGTGCCCCGTGTCTCCGCCTCGCCGATGGAGGCGAAGGACGACTCGACCGCGATGTTCGCCGGCACGCGGCACAGCAGCCTGCAGAACGCCGACGCGGTCCTGACCCAGCTGCGCGGCTGGCTGTCCGGCGTCGACCTCACCGACTTCCGCGCCGGCGCGCCGGTGCGGCTGTCGGTCGGGCTTCAGGACGTGTATGCCGTGGGCGAGCCGGTGACGGTGACCGTCACCCCCAGCGACGGGATAGCAGAGATCAACTACCAGCTGGAGCAGGTGGCGGACCCGCTCGTTGCCGGCGAAGACGGGTCCCCGACAGGGGTGACTGTGCCGCCTGTGACTGGCGGGATGCCGGCAGCTGACGGGACAAACCTGTTGGAGATCCCGTCGCCCGGGCCGGGGCTCTACCGGCTGACCCTCACCGGCCGCCCGGAGGTTGAACCGGTCAGCGACTTGCTGCTGGTCGCGCCGCGATAGTGCATGCAGGATTCGGCTCTAAGGTGGGAAGGTGAGTGAGCTCGTCCTGATCGCCAACGCCGGAGACGGCTCCATCAGCGCGCTGCGCCTCCACCGGGGCGACAGTCCTCGGCTCGAGGCGCTCGCGACGACCTCAGGCCTGGAGGGGTGCGGAACTTTTGCCGTGGACCCGGACCGCGACCTGGTCCACGCGGCATACAAGGGAGATCAGCCTGGCATCGCCACGCTGCGCCTGGACCGCGCGACCGGAGCCTTGACCGCGCTCTCCCGCACGGATGTCGAGCACGGGATGACCTATCTGTCGCTGGCCCATGGCGGCACCGTGCTGCTGGGTGCGTCGTATGGCGGGGGGCTGGGTCAGGTCTGGCCGGTCGTGCATGACGAGGGGTCGGCTCGGCTCGGGGAGGTCACCGCCGAGGCCCGCTTCGCCAACCTGCACTGCGTCGTGCCGGCCAGCGCCGAACAGGGGACGGTCGCCTACTTCGTCTCCCTCGGCGACGACCTCGTCGCGCAGTTCACCCTGGGCACCGACGGTGCCCTGACCGCCCTGGACCCCGCGACCGTGGCGGCGCCGAGCGGCTCGGGCCCGCGCCACCTCGTGGTGGACGGTGACCACGCCTATCTGGTGACGGAGTTCTCCGGTGAGGCGATCCGTCTTGACCGGGCCGCGGATGGGACGCTGAGCCCCGCCGAGTCCGTCAGCATCGTCGACCCGCGGCACGGGCTGCAGCACAGCCGGCTCGGTGCCGACCCGACGCAGGAACATCTCATCTGGGGCGCTGACCTGCACCGCGCGGGCGGGTGGTTGGTCACCTCCGAGCGCAGCTCATCGGAGCTGGCCTCGATCCCGGTCGATGCGTCCGGTCGGCTCGGCGCGCCCGTCCACTTCACCCCGACGCAGCAGCAGCCGCGTGGCTTCAATGTGACCTCTGACGGACGCCTCGTGGTCAGCGTGGGGGAGAGGTCCACCGAGGCGGAGCTGCTCCGTGTCGGGGACGACGGTTCGTTGACCTCCCTGTCCACGGCTGGGATCGGCCGCGGACCGAACTGGGTGCGCATCGTGGGTTGAGGCGCCGTGAGGGTCAGTTGAACGCCTGGGAGATGTCTTCGGATGAGGACTTGGGCGTGGACCGCTCCGGCGCAGGCCCAGCTGCCTGGCTCCAACGGGGCGCCATGACCGCGGGGTCGATCCGCAGCACCGCATAGCCAGCGACGGCCCCAGCGCCGAATCCCGGCGCGAAGACCCTCGTCGGCTCGGTGATCACGCCGTCGCTGACGGCGTCATAGATGGCCAGCGGGATGCTGGCCGAGGACGTGTTGCCCATCCGTTCGATGTTGAAATACAGCTGGTCAGCGGTCAGACCGGACTGCGCCGCCAGGTCGATGACCATGGTCTTGTTGGCCTGGTGCGGCACGATCAGGTCGACGCTCTCCAGCAGTGAACCAGTGTTGCCGTCCGGGTCCGGCAGGGCCTTGATCTCGTCGAGCATCTGGGCCAGGTAGCGACCGGCCAGCGACTTCACCTCGGGACCATAGACAGTGATGTTGTTGTCGAAGTCAGGGTTCGGCCAGATGATCGAGTTCACCTGGCTCTCCGGTCCACTGGCGTAGGTCTTCAGATATTCGATGTCCGGCGTCTCGCCGGGTGCCGCGATGCCGACCAGGATCGCAGCCGCCCCGTCACCGAAGATCATCCGGGACGGACGGACGTTGCCGATCTTGTCCGAGAACTTCTCCACGCAGACCACCAGCACCGGACGCTCCACCTCCTGGATGAGCCGGACGGCCTCGGCCAGGCCATACGGCATCCCGGCACAGGCAGCGATCAGGTCGTAGGAGGCGTAGGACTGGTAGATGCCGAGGGCGCCCGACAGATAGGTCGCGATGGAGGGGATCAGCCGGTCGCTGGTGCAGGTGCAGACGATGACCGCGCCGACCTCCTCAGGCCCGACCTCGGCGTGGGCCAGCGCCGAGCGCGCGGCCCGGAGCGCGATCTCCTCGATGTCCAGGGAGGTGTAGAGCCGCTGCTCGATCCCGGTCTTGGTCCGGATCTCCTCGGCACTCATCGGCGACCAGTTGTAGCCGGAGTTGCGGATCAGGTCATCGTTGCTGCAGACCTGGTCGCCCGGTTCCACGGAGATCGCGAGAATGCGGGGGAGCACGGCCAGGTCGCGCACCGCGATCGCCCGGTAGGGGCGCGCGGGCTGGCGAGCCTCGACGGGTGACCTCGGCGGCTTCCTCGTCACGCCCGCGCCAGTCCTGACCCGGGTAAGGAACTGTTGCACGTGCCGGTCGCGCGGGTGGAAGACGACGACGTAGTCGTCGTCCCGCAGGTCGCCGACCTCGACGAGCTCACTGCGCGTGCGGTCCCAGGGATACTGGTTGTGCAGCACCATCGCCCACCGGTGCAGCGCCTCCAGCTCCGGGACCTCCTCGCTGACGTCCAGCAGGTCCTCGTAGCGGTAGGTCGGGTAGTCCGGGTCGAAGTCGGTGATCCGGATGGTTTGGTTCGTGGGGTCTGCGAGCAGCTCCGCGACCGTGGGCTTGAGGGGTGAGAGATGCGTCGCGTGGAAGGTGCGGTGCGCGAAGACGTCAAAGAGCACCTCGAAGATGTGGTCCTCCAGGCCCTCGTCGAACTTGGCCGGCAGCCCCTGGTAGGCGTCACCGACCGCAGCGACCTTGCCTCCGCCACCCTCCCAGGGCGTCAGTGTCGGCATGTAGAGGTCGTCGCGGGTCCGTGGGACATCGCCCCACCGGCAGGGGCGCTTGTCAAACATCGTGATGGCGTAGCGGTTGGTCCAGAACAGGTTCATCGCGACGTCGCGCATCAGGTCGTAGCGGTGGGTGTATCGGCCCTGGTTGATGCGGTCGCGGATCTCCGAGCCGCTGGGCGACTTGGTCTCGAAGTCGCGGCGGATCACCGCCTCCAGCTGGTCCACGTCGGCCAGCGCCGTGAAGTCGAGCTCCGGGACGAAGTTTGACGGGAAGACCATCCGTCCCCGGCTGTTGAGCAGGAAGGGCTGCGACATCGGACACACTCCACTGTGGTCTGGACCGTTGTTTAGACACTAGGGCTTGGGAGCCGTTTCGTCTCCCCGGACCTAGTCAGTCGCAGGACGCCTCAGGTGGTCAGTGCCTTCACACCGGTGTGCACCGCGCCGTCGCTGTCGACCAGCGCCAGCGGGCCGGGCTGGCCCAGATCGGTCCACCGTTCCTGCCACCGCTTCAGCTGGTGGTAGGCCTGGTTGGTCAGCGGCTCGCGCTGGGGCGAGACGAGATAGCCGAACTCGCGACGTGGGTCACCGGTGCACAGAGTGGCAGCTCCGACGATCAGCGGCGGCAGGATGTTGCGCAGCACGTCTGGACTGCCGATGTCCAACCCTTCGAGCCAGTAGGCGCGCAGGAGCCGGTCGCGCACCGCCGGCCCGACACCGAGGTCCACAGCCTCGGCGTATGCCGCCAGGACAGGGCGTGGGTTGGGCAGCACGGCGGGGATGTCGTCCGGGAGCTCCTCCCCGTCCTGCGCTGCGGCCCGGACTGCCGCGAGCTCCTCGCGCAGCTGGTCTCGCTCCGGGCTGGGACCACGCTGACCGGTGAACGGGATCGTGGTCCAGCGCTGCACGACTGCCCAGGAGGGTTCGTCGCCCTCGTTGGCCGCGGCGCTGAGACGCAGGTGCGCCAGGAAGGCCCAAGGTGAGGTCGGGTCGACATAGAGCTCGCGGTCTGTGCTCACCGCGGGGGTCGTGACCGCTGGGGCCACCTCACCGGTGGGGCCAGCGGGAGCCAGGTCGAGCCGGGCGATCTCGTGCGTCGCGGGCTTCAGGGAGTGCCCGGGGGACGGGTAGGTGTTGTGCCGCGCGGTGTAGGGGTGCCGGCGCGGACGGGTGTCGATAGTCATGTTGTCCTCCTTCCCGACCGTTCTATCCGGCCCGAGGAGGTCGTCGCCTTGACCTGCGTCAAGTCACCGCTCGCGTGGCTCCGCTCAGTCGGCGAGGAAGGCGTCGACGCGGTCCTTGGGCCGGCCGATGATGGCGCGATCGCCCCGGACCAGCACCGGACGCTGCATCAGCGTCGGGTGCTCCAGCAGGACCTGGACCACCTGGTCGGCCGTGGCGATGTCCTCGTCGCTCATCCCGAGGGAGGCGAAAGTGGCATCCCGGCGCACCAGGTCCGCGACCGGGTCCTCCAGCTTGCCGATGAGGTTGCGCAGGGCCTCCTCATCCAGGGGTGTGGTCAGGTAGCGCACGACGTCCACCTCGACCCCAGCTGACTCCACCTTCTCCAGCGCGGAGCGGGAGGTCGAGCATCGGGGGTTGTGCAGCAGCGTCACGTCAGTCATGACCCGACGTTACGCCACAGGAATGATCCGCCCGCCTTCGACGTCCACCCTCAACGGCACGTCGAGGCGTCAGCTCACAGGCTGACACTCCAACTGCGGCGACGGGTCGGCGAGGAACTCCTCTGTGTGCACGGATGAAGCCTCCGCGCCCAGCACGTGGACCGCGTCACGACTGGCCCGCACGAAGTGCTCGTTGCCGGCGATGAAGACCTCCCAGCCCGACAGGTCGCCGATGAGCCTGCCCAGCATGTGCGGCACGCGCCGGTGCCACCGCGAGCTGCGGTCACGGGTGAGCGTGAAGTCATAGCTGAACTGCTCGTGACGTCGCTGCAGGTCCTCGAATCGCGTGCGCTGCAGCAGGTGCGCAGGGGTCCGCCCGGAGAAGAGCAGGGTGACCTCGCGGTGCGGCTGACTCGCCAGCAGTGACTCGGCCACGGCACTGACCGGCGCCACGCCGCAGCCCGCCGCGAGGAGCAGGACCGGGCCGTCCAGGCTCGGGTCGGCGACCAGGGACCCGTGGGGGCCGTCGAGGATCACCTCGTCACCTCGCGCGAGACGATCGTGGATCCAGCCGCTGGTGATGCCGCCTGCATAGCGAGTCACCAGCAGCCGCACGCGTCCGTCCGGGCGCGGAGCGTTGGCGATCGAGTAGGCACGCTCCGGGACGTCCGGCTCGCGCACGCCGAGCATCGCATGCTGCCCAGGGCGGAACGGCAGGTGCTCACCGACCGGAGCCAGACCGACCTCGAGCACCACGGGGGACGCCACCCGCAGCACCTCGACGCGATAGCGATAGGTGCCCGCAGCGAGCGTCTGCACATCGGTGTTTGCGGAGCGTGTCGCGGTCTGGGTGGTGGTGCTCATGATCTCCTCCTGGTGCAGCGGTCGACTGCGCAGACGACCTGATGCCGTCGGGTGAACGCGCGGCTCCCCTCGCGTAGTAATCACCAAGCCTATGGTGAAAATAGTGAAAGCGGAAGGGGTGTCACGGTTCTGCTGTGGCGCGACTCAACTGAACGGGCGCGGCCTCGACTCGTCCGAGAGGATGGCCTGATGCAGCGTGAACTCGACCTGGTCCTCATCGGCGCAACCGGCTTCGTGGGCCGTCTCACAGCCGCACACCTGGCGCGGTCGGCACCTCCAGGCGCCCGGATCGCGCTGGCCGGGCGGTCCCCTGAACGTCTCCAGGGCGTCCGGGACGAACTCACCGCCAGCGCGCGCGACTGGCCCCTCATCCACATCGACGTGACCGACCAGGCCGAGTGCGAGGCGCTGGCGCGGCGCGCCACGGTGGTGGTCACCACGGCCGGTCCGTATGCCGTGCTGGGGCTGCCCCTGGCCCGTGCCTGTGCCGAGGCGGGCACGCACTACGCCGACCTGACCGGCGAGGTGCTCTTCGTGCACCAGACCGTGACCGAGCTGCATGAGACGGCCCGGGCCTCCGGCGCACGCATCGTGCACTCCTGCGGCTTCGACTCCGTGCCCTCCGACCTCGGCGTCTGGCTGACCGCCGAGCGAGCCCGCAACGACGATGCTGGTGGGCTCGCCGAGACGGTTCTCACCGTCCGTCGCCTGCGGGGCGGCCTGTCCGGCGGCACGATCGACTCGATGCGCCAGCAGGTCATCGAGGCACGGAAGGACTCCGCTGCCCGCCGGGTCCTCACGGACCCGACGTCGCTGCAGGGATCACCCGCGGGCGAGGAGACCAGCCGACGCGGCGCGGCCGAGGTTCGTGACCGGCATACCCGCCGCGGGGTGCGGTCACCGGTGCGCCGGGAGCCGACCTCGGGTCGCTGGCGGGTGCCGTTCGTCATGGGCGGCTTCAACGCGCCGCTGGTCCGCCGCTCACACGCGCTGACGGAGGGCGGCTATGGCCCAGAGTTTCGCTATCGCGAGCTCCAGGACGTCGGCGGCGGCCTGGTCGGCGCACTCCGAGGAGCCGGCATGGTGGCCGGCATCGCGGCGGTGGGCGCAGGCCTGGCCCTGGCGGCGACGCGCGCGGTCCTCGACCGGGTCCTGCCGGCACCGGGGGAGGGACCGTCGGCAGAGCAGCGCGCCCGCGGCGGGTTCACCATGGAGATCGTCGCGGACACCGAGACCGGCGCCCGCTATCGCACGGTGGTCAGCGCTGACCTCGACCCGGGGTATGACGGGACGGCAGTGATGCTCGGGCAGTCCGGTCTGGCGCTGGCTGGGGGAGAGGGGCACGGCGCCGGTGTGCTGACACCGGCGACTGCGCTGGGCCAGGACTTGGTCGACCGGCTGCGGGCCCACGGCTTCACCTTCGCCACCGAGCGACTCAGATGACCTCCACCTTGGGATACTTCGGCTGCCACATCCGCTCATAGATCTGCTGGATCGGGTCGGTCAGCGGGTTCAGCGCCACGCCCTCGGCCGCGGCCCGCTCGGCGACTGCGATCGCCACCGTGGTCGAGACCAGCCGCAGATCGCTCATGCCGGGCAGCAGCGGCGCGCCGGGTCGCCAGGCGTTGACAAGTCCGGCGAGCGCCTCGGCGGCGGCCGCGATCATCCCCTCCGTCACGCGCGTCGCGCGGCAGGCTGCGACCCCTAGCCCCAGGCCGGGGAAGATCAGCGCGTTGTTGGACTGCGCGATGGTGTGCCGCACGCCGCCGTGGTCGACCGGACCGAACGGGCTGCCGGTGGCGATCAGGGCCTTGCCGTCACTCCACTCGAGCAGGTCGGCGGGCGTGGCCTCGGCGCGGCTGGTGGGGTTTGACAGCGGGAAGATGATCGGCCGGGCACAGTGCTTGGTCATCTCCTCGACGATCTCGCGGGTGAAGGCGCCGCCCCTGGTCGAGGTGCCGATCAGGATCGTCGGTCTGGCGTTGCGCACGACGTCGAGGAGTCCGATCTTTGCAGGATCCTTGACCTCCCAGTCGGCCACCTCCGCACGCGTGCGGGCATAGGGCTGCTGGAAGTCCAGCAGGCGCGGATCGCCCTCGAGATAGAGGCCCTGGATGCCGATCGGCCAGAACCGGGCATAGGCCTCCTCCTCGGACTCGGAGGCGCCGGTGCGCAGCATCTGGTCGCGGATGAGGTTAGCGATCCCGATCCCGGCACTGCCGGCGCCGAAGGAGACGATGCGGTGGTCGTCGAGGTCGATTCCGGTCACGTCGACAGCCGCGAGGATCGCGGCGAGGACGACTGCGGCGGTGCCCTGGATGTCGTCGTTGAACGTGCAGATCTCGTGCTGGTAGCGCTGCAGGATCCGATAGGCGTTGTTGGTGCCGATGTCCTCCCAGTGGATCATCGCGTGAGGGAAGAGCTTTTGCACAGCCGTGACGAAGTCGTCGACGAACTCGTCGTAGCGCGCACCGCGCACCCGGCCGTGTCGCTCGCCGAGATAGAAGTCGCTGGACAGCAGCCCCAGGTTGTTGGTGCCGACGTCAAGGACCACCGGGATCACCCGACGGGGGTGGATGCCTGCGGCCGCGGTGTAGACCGACAGCTTGCCGATCGCGATCTGGATGCCGCCGATGCCCTGGTCGCCGATGCCGAGAATGCCCTCGGAGTCGGTGACGCACACCAGGTCCACGTCGTCGGCGCCCAGCCCATAGTTCTTCAGCGAGGTCTCGACCTGGTCGGGTCGGTCGATGGACAGGAAGACCCCGCGGGGGCGGTTGTAGGTGTGGCTGAACCGCTCGATCGCCTCGCCGATGGTGGGGGTGTAGATGACTGGCAGCATCTCCTCGAGGTGGGCCGACAGCAGGTGATAGAAGAGCACCTCGTTGCGGTCGCGCAGTGCCGCCAGGTTCAGGAACTTGCCGAGCATCGTGTTGCTGCTGCGGAACTGTTCGTAGACCCGGTGGGTCTGGCTCTCCATCGTCGTGTAGCCGGTCGGCATCAACCCGTCGAGCTCCAGTGCCTCGCGCTGCTCCGCGGTGAAGGCCGTGCCGCGGTTGGTCATCGGGTTGGACAGGACCTCCCTGCCGCGGGCACGGATCCGCAGCGTGGGGTCAGCGGACGTCGTGTCCTGTTGGTAGACGGAGTCACGCACGGGTCACCAACCCATGTAGTGGCCACCGTTGATCGACAGGTTCGTGCCGGTGACCCACGCGGCATCGTCGGGCAGGAAGAAGGCCACCGCGTAGGCGATCTCCTCTGGCTTGCCGAGCCGGCCGACCGGGATCTGCGCCGCGATCTTGGCCCGCACCTCCTCAGGCACCGCCATCACCATCTCGGTGCCGACATAGCCCGGGGACACGGTGTTGACCGTGACGCCGAACTTCGCGTTCTCCTGGGCCAGGGAGATGGTGAAACCGTGCATGCCGGCCTTGGCTGCGGCGTAGTTGGCCTGGCCGTACTGTCCTTTCTGCCCGTTGATCGAGGCGATCTGCACGATGCGGCCCCAGCCGCCCTCGCGCATGCCACCGATCACGGGTCGGGTCACGTTGTAGACCGAGTTGAGGTTGGTCGTGATGACGTCGGTCCACTGGCCGGGGGACATCTTGTGGAAGGTGGTGTCGCGGGTGATGCCGGCGTTGTTGACCAGGATCTCGACCGGTCCGAGCTCGGCCTGGATGTCCTGCACCATCCGCTCGCAGTCCTCGGGGTCCGACACGTCGCCCTTGACCGTGAGCACGTCGACGCCCTGGGCCTTCATCTTGTCCTGCCAGGCTCGGGTCTTCTCCTCGTTGCGATAGTTGGTCGCCACCCGGTGACCCGCCGCCGCGAGCTTCTCGACGATGGCTGTTCCGATGCCTCCGGTGCCACCGGTGACCAGGGCTGTCCGTGCTGTGACCATTGCGCTCTCCAACCTGATGGGCGACGTTGCCTCGAGTGCCCTGATCCTAGTCAGCCCGCAGGATCCCTGCCAGGGCAGCTCAGCCTTGGATCTTGGAGTCGCGACCCTCCCAGGCGGCAGCCTTCAGCTCGTGCTTGCGGATCTTGCCAGTGGCCGTCTTGGGCAGGTCCTCGGTGATGTCGACCGCCTTCGGCACCTTGTATGACGCGAGCAAAGACTTGGTGTGCGCGATCAGTTCCTCGCCGGTGACGGTTGCGCCAGGCCGCACCACGACATACGCCATGGGTCGCTCGCCCCACCGCTCGTCCGGGATGCCGATGACCGCGACCTCCGCGACGGCCTCGTGGCGCAGGATGGCCTGCTCGACCTCCACGGTCGAGATGTTCTCTCCGCCGGAGATCACGACGTCCTTGGCGCGGTCCACCAGCTGGACATAGCCGTCCGGGTGACGCACACCGAGGTCGCCAGAGTGGAACCAGCCCCCGCGGAACGCCTCAGCGGTCGCGGCGTCGTCGCGGTAGTAGCCCTTCATGACGCCGTTGCCGGCCATGACGATCTCACCGACGGTCACGCCGTCCGAGGGCACGTCCACCAGCTCGTCGGAGTCCTCGGTCTGCACCACCCTCATCTCCTCGGCGGTGACCATGCCCACGCCCTGGCGGGAGAGCTTGACCGCGACCTCGGCCGGGGGCAGGTCGGCCCAGTCGTCCTGCCACTCGCAGACGCTGTAGGGGCCGTAGGTCTCGGTGAGGCCGTAGACGTGCACCACCTCGGTGTTCAGTCTCTGGAGGCGCTCGATGATGGTCGGGCTCGGTGGCGCCCCCGCGGTCACGACCGTGAGGGGCGTGGTGAGGGGGGCGGCCTCGTCGGCGTCGGCCATGATCGACAACACCGTCGGTGCACCACAGAGGTGGTCGATGCGCTCCTCGTGGACCAGGCGCCACAGGTCATCGCCGCGCACTGCGCGCAGACACACCTGGGTGCCGCCGGCAGCCACGACCGCCCAAGCGCAGCACCACCCGTTGCAGTGGAAGAGCGGCAGTGTCCACAGATAGCGCGTGGAGCGGTCGAAGCCCTGGGTGATGCACTCGCCGAGCGAGTTCAGGTATGCGCCGCGGTGGGAGTACATCACTCCCTTGGGCCGGCCTGTGGTGCCTGAGGTGTAGTTGAGCGTGATGGTCCGGGTCTCGTCGTCGACCGTCCATGGAATGGGCTCGTCCGTGCCCCGCGCCAGGAACTGCGACCACGTGGTGGCGCCGTCCTGGGCGACGTCACTGCCGTCGATGCCCGGGAGGACCACGAGCTCCACACCGGTCGCCGCGAGGATGTCGTGGTGGCGCTCAGCGATCTCCGCGTCGGCCAGGATCAGGCACGCCCCGGAGTGTTCGGCGATGTAGCCGATCTCTGGACCGGCCAGCCTGGTGTTGGTCGCCACCAGGACAGCCCCTGCCAGCGGCACCGCGAAGTGCGCCATCACCATCTCCGCCGAGTTGGCCGCCAGATAGATGACCCGGTCACCGGCGTCGACCCCACTGGCCCGCAGGGCGTGTGCCGTGCGCGTCACCTGAGCCGCGAGCTCCTCGTAGGTGAAGCGGCGCGACCCGTCGACCACGGCGTCCTTGTGGGGATAGACAGATGCCGACCGCTCCAGGTAGCGCAGCGGGGTGAGGGGACGATCCAAACCGGACATCGTGAACTCCTGCGGGTGGGAGGGGTGCGTCAGGAGCAGCCTGGCCGGATCTCCTCGACGCTGCAACCGATCAGGGCTTGCCTGTGGCGCTCTTGTCGGCGGCGCCCTTGTCGGCGGTGGAGGTCGCCGGCGGGGTGGCGGCCGGTGTTGCGTCAGCCACCGCGGTCGTCGCAGCGGGCTGCACCGTGGTGGGTGCCGGTGCCGGGGTCGGCGCCTGGGCCGGTGCCGTCGCGGGCTTGGCAGCGGCCGGGGTGGCCTCGGCCGGTGCCGTCGCGGGCTCCGCGACGGGAGTGTTGGCCTTGGTGACCGACTTCGCAGTCGGCTCCGGCTTCGCGGGCACGGCCTTGGTCACCGGCGCCTTCGCGACCGGCTTGGCCGCGGGCGTGCTGACCGACTTGGCAGCTGAGGTGCTGATCGGCTTGGCAGCGGCCTTGGTCACCGGGGCCTTCGCGACGTCCGCCGGGGCCGTGGTGGCCGGCTTCGCCTTTGCGCCCGTGGTGGCCGGCTTCGCCTTCGCGACCGTGGTGGCCGGCTTCGCCTTCGCGACCGTGGTGGCCTTGGCTGGTGCCGTCGCAGGCTTCGAAACGGGAGCGTTGGCCTTGGTGACTGGCTCGGCGGCTGAGGTGCTGACCGGCTTCGCGGGGGCGGCCTTGGTCACCGGGGCCTTCTTCGCGACGGGGGCCTTCTTCGCGACGGGCGCCGCAACCGTGGTGGCTGGCTTTGCCTTTGCGGCTGGCTTTGCCTTTGCGACTGGCTTCGCCTTGACGGCGGGCTTTGCCTTGGCCACCGGCGTGGTCTTCGCGACCGGCTGAGGTCGGTCCGACTGGTCACGGATGCTTTCAAAGATCGGCGTCCAGTGCTCGCGCAGGGCAGCGCGTCCCATGAACAGGCCCAGGTGGCCCGCCTGCAGGAAGCGACTGTGGACATCCTTCTTGGGCGTCGACGCGTGGCTGGCGAGAGCCCAGACCTGGTCGGGCGGGGTGATGTGGTCCTCCGTGCCGGCCAGCAGATACAGCGGGGCGGTGATCTTGGCGAGGTCAGCGACCTGGCCGCCCACGGTCAGGGTGCCCTGGACCAGCTCGTTGTTGACGAACAGGTGCTGCACGACCCAGAGATAGAAGTCACCGGCAAGGTCCTGTTCGGACTCAAACCAGGTCACGAAGTCGATGTAGCGCTGGACGTAGTCCGAGTCATCGATATTGGCCCAAAGGTCCATCAGCCGCTGGAGCTCTCCAGCGGGCTCCATCATCTTGAAGCCGAGGACCTGGTTGCCACCACGGTGGACGCCACCGTTGAGCCCGACCATGGCGCGATAGGCCGCCATCTCATCCACCACGGCCATCCGCTTGGTCCAGTCGTGAATGGCAGACCGGCCTGCGTGGAAGTCGATCGGGGCGGCCCCGACGGCGAGGGTGTTGACCTTGTCAGGGCGCAGCGCTGCGTAGATCGCGCCCAGCCACCCGCCCTGGCAGTCGCCGACCACGTTGACTCTGCCGCCGAGGCGCTCGACGGTCTCGTCCAGGATCGCGACGTAGTCCTCGATCGTGGTGTGCTTGGTCTCCTCGGTCGCGCCGGTCCAGTCCAGGACATAGAGGCTGTCCAGCCCCTGGTCCAGCGCGGTGCGCAGCTGGCTTTGGGAGGGGGTGTGGTCGACGATCGTGGAGGCGTGGCCGGCTTGCGGGGGGAGCACCAGGGTCGGCAGTGCGGTCTGCCCGGTGGAGAAGTCGAGCAGTCGCGCGATGGGCCACTCCCGGATGACCTTGTGGCGGGTGGCCCAGGTCGGCGAGGGACGGCTGGAGGCCACGCGGAACCACTCGGCCATGTCCTCGGCCACGTCGAGCGGCGTCGCGCCACGCTGTCCAGCACGGACCGCATAGTCCATCCAGCCTGTGGTGACGGCCACGGCCGCGTCGAACGGTGCAAAGAGCCACCTGCTGGACTGCGGCTCCGTCGCATGCTCGAGGTGGGCCCCCACGATCGGCTCGAATGCGGCTGCGCTGTCCTTGCGGTTGGTGCTCACGGTCACGTCGGTGTCCTGTCGTCGGTGGGTCGGTGGCGGCACAGATGAGCCCGGACCCCGGGCTGGGGTCCGGGCCATCGTGCCGGTGCTGCTCGAGGCCTACCCCATAGTAGGGATGCCTCGAACGGTTCTACTTGAGGGCGTCGCGCGCGGCGGAGGTGAAGGCCTTGCTGACGTCGGTGATGTAGGTCGCGTGGGCCTTGGCGATCGCCTGAACCCAGTCGAGCTGGGTGGCGCTGGCGGACTTCTCCTGGAAGTCGAGCAGGCCCTTGAGGGTCTTCTCGTAGGCGTCCAGGGTGACGTTGCCGCTCTGCTTGCTCGCGGTGATCATCTTCTCGTTGAGGTCGCGGATGCGGTCGGCGGCCTCCTCGAGGTTCGGGGTGAAGCCGGACTCGGGGGACTTGCCGCTGTTCGTGGTGGCCATGGGAGGCTCCTCTCGTGAGGGTGAACGGGTTGACCGTCCAGGTGCGTTAGCAACGTTAGCAGACCATGGCTAACAGTGCAAATAGGTCCGCTCAACCGTGGACGTAGCTGCCGGGAGCCTCTTCGAGGGGTCGGTACTTCCGGCTCCCCATCTTGGGCGGGGCGACCATCTCACCGGCCCGTTCGGTGGACCACTGAGTCCAGTCCTCCCACCACGATGCCGTATGCCGGGTGCCGGCGGCGTGCCACTGCTGCGGGTCGGCGGGGGAGTCCTGGCCAGGTTCGGTCGCGACGTACCAGGCCTTGGGCGTGGGGGGGTTGACGATCCCCGCGATGTGCCCGCCCGACGACAGGATGTAGCGCACCTTGCCGCCGAGGACCTGCGTGGCGGCATACGACGAGGTCCAGGGGACGATGTGGTCGTTGATCGCACCGACCACATAGGTGTCGACGGTGACATCGTCCAGGTCCAGCTGCTGTCCACCGATCGCGAACTCACCCTTGACCAAGAGGTTGTTGAGATAGAGGTCGCGCAGATAGGTGGCGTGCATCGCCGCCGGCATCCGGGTCGAGTCGCCGTTCCACGCCAGGATGTCGAACGGGGCAGCCGGGTCTCCCTGCAGCCAACGTGTCGGGATGTAGCGGAAGATCAGGTCGCGGGGCCGGAGCAGGTCGAACGTCAGCGCCATGTCCTCGGAGGGCAGGAAGCCGGTCTCGGCCATCCGCAGCTCCAGCCGCGAGAGGGTCTCCTCGTCGGTCATCGCGCCGAGCTCGCCGGGTTCTGAGTAGTCGAGCAGCGTGTTCATCATGGTCAGCGAGTTGAGCCGAGTGTCCCCACGAGCCGCGAGGTGGGCGGCCGCCATGGTGGCCATGGCTCCACCCAGGCACACGCCAACTAGATCGATCTTGTCGGACTTGGTGATGTTCGAGACGACGTCCAGAGTTTCGAGCACGCCCTGGGCGAGGTAGTCGTCCATCGTCACGTCCCGCATGGACTCGTCCGGGTTGCGATAGCTGACCATGAAGACGGTGCGACCGTGCCGGATCGCCCACTCCACAAAGCTTCGCTCGGGCGCGAGGTCCATCACGTAGTACTTGTTGATCCACGGCGGGCTGCACAGGATCGGCACGGCGTGCACCGTGTCGGTCTGGGGGGCGTACTGGATCAGCTCCACCAGGTCGTTGCGGAAGACCACCTTGCCGGGGGTGGCCGCCATGTCGCGCCCGAGCTCGAAGGTCGAGGAGTCGACCTTCTCTGGCAGCCCGCCCCCGTGCTGGAGGTCGTGCAGCGCGAGCATGGCGCCCTGGACGAGACTGCCCCCGCCGGTCTGCAGGGCCTTGACCAGCACCTCGGGGTTGGTCAGCGGGAAGTTGACCGGGGCCAGAGCCTCGGTGAGCAGGCGCAGGCCGAAAGCGGCCTTCTGGTCGTGGAGGTCGTTGCCCCGGTTGCCTGCCTCGAGGACATCGTCGGCGTAGCGGCAGGCAACGGCATAGAGCTGATGCAGGGCGAAGAACGCGGCGTTGCCCTCCCAGGTGGGGTCCGAGAACCGTCTGTCCCTGGGGTCCGGGTCGACGGGTGGGCTGACCGACAGCCCCGTCGCACGTGCGGCAGCGGCCAGCGGGGTCTGGGCCAGGCCGAGTGCCAGCCGGGCGGTCGCCCTGGTGAACCCGCCGGTGTTGGTCACCGCACGCGCTGCGACGGTGCCGGACGCGGGGATGAGCCCGAGCGGGTCAAGTTTTGCCTGTGCGGGCCGGATGAGGTTGGCCAGCGCAGACCGCGTGTCGGCCGCGGGGAGGCCGGTGTCGGTGGGGGTCAACTCGGTCGCGGTCATGTGTGTCCTGTCATCGGGCCGGGGCTTCCTCCCACGATAGCGCGGGGCTCGACGGCTAGGATGACTCGTGTGACCAGCATGAATTTCGGCCGCCAAGTGGGCGAGATTATTCGGCGCCAGCGAGAGCTGGCGGCCTTGCCGATGCGCCAGGTGGCTGGCATGGTCGGCATCTCAGGTCCCTATCTCTCACAGATCGAGAACGGTCTGCGGGCCCCGAGCGACCAGGTGCTGCGCAACCTCGCCGAGACACTCGGCATACCCCTGGACGACCTGATGGACGAGAGCGCCGACGACGACGCTGCCGCAGAGGACGCGTTCAAGGAAGTCATCAAGGCCGACCCCAACCTCACGGCAGCCCAGCGCAGGGCCATCCTCGAGGTCTATTCATCGATGGTCGCGGCGACCCGCTCGCAGCGACAGACGAGGGACTGAACCCGCAAAGACCTCATCGGGCCTACATTTGACCCATGCTCATCGGGCGTGCACCTGAGCAGCGGACTCTTGAGGCACTGGCCGCAGGAGCCCGCGTCGGGCGCAGTGGTGTGCTCGTCGTCGTCGGCGAGGCGGGCTGCGGCAAGACCGCGCTGCTGGACCACCTGGCGGCCACCATCCACGACATGGACGTATGCCGTGTGGTCGGCACGGAGGCCGAGCGCGACCTCGGTTTTGGTGGGCTCTCCCAGCTAGTGGGCGTGCAGACAGGCGCCGTGGAGGAGCTGCCGGAGCCGCAGGCCCGTGCGCTGGCGGTGGCGCTCAACCTCCGGACCGGGACCGACGTCGACCGGATGGCCGTGGGGGCGGGCACGCTCGGTCTGCTGAGTCGTCGCGCGGAGAGCCAACCCCTGGCTGTGCTCCTTGACGACGCACACCTGTTGGACCACTCGTCGGCCCAGGCCATCACCTTCGCGGCCCGGCGACTGCTGGCCGATCCGATCCTGCTCGTCGCTGCAGTCCGGGCAGGGGAGGACAGCCCCTTGTTGTCGGCCGGCCTGCCAGTCCTGGAGCTGGGCGGTCTGGGGACGGCAGCTGCTGGTGAACTGCTCTCCGAGCGCTCAGGCCGGCGCTTCACGGCCGGACAGATCGAGCGGCTGGTCCGTGCCACGCGGGGCAACCCACTTGCCCTCCTCGAGCTGGGCGATGATCTGGAGGCGCTTGACAGCCTGGGTCCTGACGACCCGGTCGCGGTCCGGTCCGCGCTCGCCAGGTCCTTCTTGAGCCGCACCGGGAAGCTCACGGCTGCGGCCCGGTCAGCGCTCGTCGTGGCAGCGTGCTCCAATGGTGATCCGCTGGTGGTCCACGGGGCCTGCCGTGCCCTCGGCATCGACCACGAGGGCCTTGCGGAGGCCGCCGACGCCCGGCTGATCGCCGTGACCGGCACCATCGAGTTCCGACACCCGCTCGTGCGGGCCGCCGTCGTCGGCGCCGCCGCACCCGAGGAGTTGCGGGCGGTGCACGCGGCACTGGCGGAGGCGACCGCCGCTGACGATCCCGACGGACGGACCTGGCACCTGGCTGCCGCAGCCTCCGGTCCGGACGACGAGGTTGCTGCGGCCCTTGACCGGGTCGCGGTGCGCGCGCGGGAACGGTCGGCCTATGACGTGGCCTCCTCTGCCCTGGAGCGGGCCGGGCGGCTCGCGTCGTCACCGGGAGCGCGGGGGGCTCGGTTGCTGGAGGCCGCCGAGTGCGGGTGGATCTCCGGCCAGGGACAGCGGGCCCTCACGCTGCTCGAACAGGCTGGCGAGCCGGGCTCACCGGATCTGGTTGCTCGGGCCGGTCACCTGCACGGCACCATCGCGGTCCGGACCGGCTCAATCCCAGAAGCCATCAAGGTCTTTAGCAGTGCGGCGCAACACGTTCAGGCCAGCCACCCGGACGCCGCCGCGGAGCTCTGGGCCGATGCCGTGACCGCTGCCTTGACCGCGGCTGACACCCGGTTCCTGCGCGTGGCCGCCACGGCGTTGACGGAGCTAGAACCACGGCTGACCGACGCCAGGTCGCGGATCCTGGGTGCACTGGCGACCGGGATGGCGCTCACGCTCACCGGAGGGGGTGGCGCGGACCGGATCCGGGCGTCCGTCCACCACCTGGCCACCAGCGACACGCTGCGAGCAGACCCGATGCGCGCGCAGTGGCTGGTGCTCGGGCCCCTGTTCCTGAGGGAGGAGGGGCGCTATAGGGCCCTGGTGCAGGAGGCGTTGACCGAGACCAGGGCCGCTGCTGCGATCGGGGAGCTGGCACACCTGCTGTGGCTTGTGGCCCTCGATGACGCTGCCTCGGACGGATGGTCCCGGGCGGACTCCGAGTTCCAGGAGAGTGTCGCGTTGGCCCGAGAGCTGGGACACACGACCGACCTGGCGCTGGCCCTGGCAGGCCTGGCCAGTTTGGATGCCCGGATGGGACGGGGGCCGGCGTGTCGCGAGCACGCCGTGGAGGCCATCGGACTCTGCGCCGAGAAGGACATCGTGATCGGTCGGGTGTGGGCGAGGTTGGCTCTGGGCGAGCTCGAGCTGGGTGCCGGACGGGCGGAAGAAGCCCTGGTTGAGCTGGACCAGGTCGACGCCATCCTCTCGGAGTCAGGCCTGCAGGACATGGACATCCACCCGGGTCCCGCTCGAGTGGAGGCCCTGATGCGGCTCGGACGGGTCGACGAGGCCACCAGGGTGGGCCAGGAGCTGCACCGGCTGAGCACTGCCAAGGGGCAGGCATGGGCGCTTGCTCGTGCGGAGCGGGCGCTGGGGATGGTGGCTGAGGGCGAGGCCGCGGACGAGCACTTTGCGATGGCGGCGCAGTTGCACGACGGCACCCCGGACCAGTTCGAGGCCGCGCTGACCGCGTTGGCCCACGGGGCCTCACTGCGCCGCCGGCGCCGTCGTCGCGACGCGAGGGTGCTGCTGCGCGCAGCACTCGAGGGTTTCGAGCAGCTCGGTGCCGCCCAGCGCGCCGAACAGGCCGCCGTCGAGCTCACCGCGACAGGAGAGACAGCCCAGCGACGCGGCGCGAGCAAACTCACGACGCTGACCGCTCAGGAGCGCCAGATCGCCGAGCTGCTCAGCGAGGGACAGACGACCAGAGCGGCCGCCACCGCCCTGTTCCTGAGTCCGAAGACAGTGGAATACCACCTGCGCCACGTCTACACCAAGCTGGGGGTGCGATCCCGGGCGGAGCTGACCGAGGCGCTGGCTGAGCACTGAGGACGGTGGACTCAGAGCAGGTCAGCCAGCATCGCGGCCGCACGCGCAGCGCCGTCGGTCTCCACAGGGCGATAGTCGACGACCCGGTCCAGCTCGGTCAGGACTGCCGCGGCCAGGGCGTCGGGGTCAGCGGCCTCTTCGTAGGGCAGGTGACGGCCGGCGCCATACCGCTCCAACCGGTGTCGCACGTGGAAGTTCTGTTCGAAGTGGTGGCGCAGCGGCACATAGACGAAGGGCCGGCGCCCGGCAGTGAGCTCCATGCAGGTGGTCAGACCGCCCTGCACCACCGCCAGGTCGGAGGCGGCCAGGTGTCGATACAGGTCGGGCAGGAAGCCGCGGACGTTGACACCGCGCCGTCTGGGGAGTGAACGGGGGTCGATCCGTGGCCCTGTCACGACGATGAACCGCAGGTCCGGCGCGGCTCTCCGGGCCAGCGGCACGGCGTCCAGGACTCGCTCCAGCAGTGGTCTGCCCACCCCGGTGCCGCCCACGGTGACGACACACACCCGCTCGTCCTGCGGCATACCAAGTTGGTGGCGCAGCTCTGCGCGGTCCGGCAACGCCGCGGGGTCGAAGCCGGTGACATAGCCGGCGAAGTCGAAGTTCTTGCCCATCCAGTCCGGGATCTGCGGCAGGCCGTCGCCGAAGGAGTCCGGCACCACATCCTCGGGTGAGCCGACGAAGATCGAGCGGTCCCGCACCCGGGCGAAGCGAGCGCGCTGCTCGATCATCTCGGCGTTGTAGTCGGCCGTCAGAGCAGCCTCCTCCGGCCCCCCGTCCGGCATCGGCAGCCACCCCACGAAGTCGGTCATCCAGGCGAAGTTGAACGTCTTGAGCTCGGGGTTCTCGTGCAGGAAGTAGTCCACGTCCCAGGCCTCGTCCCCCACGACCAGGTCGTAGTGCTCGTCCGCCACAAGGTCCTGGAAGACCATAAAGTTGTGCACCAGGATCGCGTCCATCCGCCGGATCGCCTGGAAGGCGTGCAGGTCGTGCTCACCGGACTCGTGCTCGACGTGGGTGGACTCGCTGGCGAGCCAGGCCGAGGCTGGGTGGACCCGCTCTCCCGCGGCCTCCAGCACCCGGGTCACCGGGTGCTGGGCGAGCCAGTCGACCTCGATGTCCGGCTCCAGGCGGCGCAGCTCCTGCACGACGGCCAGGTCGCGGGCGGCGTGCCCGAGACCGATGGGCGAGGACAGATAGAGCACACGCCTGCGCCGGGAGGGGGCGAAGGTCCAGGTGGTGGGCTCGGTCGGACGATCGGTGGACCCGATGACCGGCGCACAGGCGGAGGTCGCGAACTCGTGGATCAGCCGGTTGATCTGGACCGGGGAGCGGGACATGAGTCCGTGCCCGCCGCCCTCGATCAGGACGAGCCGGCCCCCGGTCAGCTCGGCAATCCGGCGACCGACGGCGTCGGATCGGACCCGGTCGTCGGTGCCGTGCACCACGAGCACCGGACAGGTGACGCGCTGGGCAGCCTCGTCGATCGACCGGCACACGACGCCGTCGCAACCGAGTCGTCCGAGGTTGGCGTCGACAAGAGTCTGCGGGTCGGTCTGCTCCGACCAGCGCAGGGCGTCCTCGAGCTGCTTGGTGGAGTGCGGCTCGGTGAACATCTGGTGGAAGAAGAAGTCGCGGAAGTCGGCAAAGTCGCCCTCGGTCCAGTAGTACCGGTTGTATTTGGCCCAACCCTGCGTCGGGTCCAACCGCTCGTCGAAGGCGTGGGCATCCCGCACCGGCTGGCTGACGCTGACTCCGCACGAGGGGGAGAGCGCGAAGACCCCGTCGACTCGGTCGGGGTGGTCGGCGGCGGTCTGGATCGCCCAGGACGCCGCGCACGAGAGCGCGACCAGAACCGCCCGCTCGGTCCCGGTGGCATTCAGCACCGCCGTCACATCGGCTGCGCACTCGTCGTTGGAGTATGCCGAGGCACCGGTGGGGCGCCCAGAGGCACCCGTGCCCCGGCCGTCGAAGGTGACGACGCGGAAGTGCCGGGAGAGGTAGCCGACCTGCGCCTTCCAAAAGCGGGAGTCGAAGATCTGCCAGGTGGGCAGGAGCAGCAGGGTCCGCGGCCCGGTGCCGTAGGTCTGCCAGGCCAGGTCGACACCGTCGCGGACGGTGACCCCGGTCGTGGCCGGCTCGACGGCCGTGTCGGTCTGGTCGCTCAAGCCGGCCACCGGGCTCACATCCTCACTTCGAAGACGTTGTTGAACGGGGTGCTGGCGACCGTGCGGAACTGGGTGAACCCGGCTGCGGTGGTGACGTCGCGGATTCTGGCCGGCCCCGCCTGGGTGCCCAGGGCAGTGCCGACATCCTGGGCGAGGGACGTCGGTGTGCACAGCAGGGTGGAGAACGCGTAGTAGACACGGCCCACCGGGTTGAAGTTCTCCTCAGGCCGGTCCCCGGCGATCGGCTCGACGATCATCCAGGTGCCATCGGGGGCGAGGATCTCCTTGACCTGACGGGCGGCGCCCACGGGGTCGCCCATGTCGTGCAGGCAGTCGAACATGGTGACCAGGTCATAGCCTCCACCGGGGTGCTCCGTGCTGTCGGTGGTCTGGAACGTGGCTCGTCCGTCCACGCCTGCCTCGGCTGCCCGCTGTCGAGCAACCTCGATCGAGCCCGCGTGGTAGTCGGTGCCGAGGACGGTGCTGTTCGGGAAGGCCTGCGCGATGAGGATCGCGGGTGCGCCATGGCCACTCCCGATGTCGGCGACCTTCGCGCCACGCTCCAACTTGGCCACCACGCCGTCGAGAGCAGGCAGCCAGCCGTTCACGAGGTTGGCCAGGTAGCCGGGCCTGAAGAATCGTTCGCACCCGGCGTGGACGTCCGTGTTGTGCTCGTGCCAGCCGTAGCCGGCGCCGGTGCGGGCGGCCGCCACGATGTGCGGTGCGTCGCGCACCGTGCCGTGGACGAACTGGAACAGCCCCTGCACGTAGCCGGGGCAGCTCGGGTCGGTCAGGGCGGCCGCGTGCTCGGGCGAGATGCTGAACAGCCCGGCCTCGGGGTCGTAGTCGATGTAGTCGCCGGCGGCCTGGGCATTAAGCCATTCGCGGGCGTAGTGCTCATCGGTGTCGGTGGCCCGGGCGAGCTGAGGTGCGTTGAGCGGGCCGAGGTCGGCCAGGGCGCGGTAGTAGCCGAGCTGGTCGCCCATCACGACGAGGGCGCCGTTCAGGCTAGCTCCGACCTCGTCGACGGCCCGGAAGACAAAACCCATCAGCTTGTCGGGGTCGAGCTCGGTCGCCGGGGGAGGGGTGGTGGTGATGGCCATGGTAGTGATCCTTCGCATCTAGTGTGGCCCGCAGATCGTGGCTCCGCTAGCCCGTGCCACCAGACTCATCCCTTCGGGCCACTCACCGCATCAGGTGCTCCACCTAGTCCTGACGCCGACGCAAGCCTCGCACATGTGTGCTAATATGGTGGTAGTTGGAGGGAGCGGGCGCAGTGCCCACACAGGTGAGGGGAAGGGGGGTAGTGATGTCGACCGAAGTGTTAGCCGACCGGCTGGAGCGGTTGTTGAGCGCTGCTCCTGGGCTGGAGCGTGGTCGTGGCGGGCTCTGGCGTGGGACCTGGCCGTTGCCTCCCATCACGCCGCAGCCAGTTGATGAGCCGACCCCGGAGCCCGATGACGACATCTCGCAGGATGAGGCTGCGGAGCAACTGCGCGCGGTGCTGGCGCGCCTGGGCGTTGGGTCGGGTGTGGCGGAGGCGTTGACGAGCGCGTCGCTGGCGTGTGCCACCGTCGCCAGCTCCGACGCGGGGCGCAAGCACCTGGAAGCGCCGCGGTTGCTGGAACACGGCAGTGACCTGCTGGGTGCGATCGAGTCCCTCACCGCGGCCGCGGGGCACCTGGAGTCGGTCGTCCTGTCCGCGGCGAAGCGGTTGACCTGGGTGCACGGCAAGCTGCTGCTGCGCGAGAAGGGCGCGACCAGCCCAGAGGAGCTCTCGGCCTCTCAGAAAGAGAAGTGGCGCTCTCGGGCGAAGTCCAAGGCCCGCACCGACATCGAGGCAGGGATCGGGTGGGGTGAGGGCGAGGTGCGCGACCTGGTCGCTGTCGCCAACTCCGCGGTTGAGGTCTTGGGCCCGGTCCAGCACAGCCTGCGGATCGGGGAGTCGTCCTGGCGGTTGGTCCGCAGTTACTACCGGGCCTGCACCGGCATGGCCCACGAAGACGGGGCCGCGATCGCCAACGGCTTCTTCGGCACCGACCCAGGCGCTGCGGTCACCGAACGCCTCGACTCCGCCGGGAGCTTTCTGGGTGGGCCGTGGCGGCACAAGGAGTTCTACCGGGCCCTGAAACGCGAGATCGCCCGGGTCAATGCCCAAGACCCCGAGAAGCAGAAAGAGGCTGACGCTGCCGCGAAAGCCAACGCCGACACCCACCTGATGCTCGATGAGAACGGCACCGGCACCTTCATGATCGGGACCACCGCCCTGGAGGGGACCGCGATCAACGAACGGATCGACGCCGCCGCCCGCCGGGCCCGCGCCCTGGGCGACCCACGCAGCCAGCGTCAGCTGCGGTGCGCGATCGCGACCGCGTTGCTGCTGAAAGGGACCGTCGACCTCTCGGCCATCCCCGACGACCCGGACCAGGTCACCATCGAACAGTCTGAACAGCTGGCCCGGGTCCTGTCCGGGCTACCGCCGGCCACCCTGGACGTCATCGTCCCCCTCACCACCCTCCTGGGCGCTGATCCTGAAGGCACCCCGATCCCGGCCGCGTTCACAGCCCAGCACGGCACCACCGGCAGCACCGGCAGCACCGAAGGCCCAGGCGGTCCGGGTTGCACCTGCACCTGCACCTGCGGGGCCAGCACGACATCGGGTGCTGAGGCGACGGCGGGCTCCGGTGCTGACCCGACAGGCTCCGGCAACCCACCAGGTCCCGGCCTGAGGGGACAACCCTGCCCCGACCCCGCCGCTCACACCCCGAGCCACCCTGACGACCCTGACGCCGACCCCGGTGCTCACGCCCCGAGCCACCCTGACGACCCTCATGACGCTGACGCCGACCCTCACGACCCTGACGACGATGCTGATGCTGATGATCCTTATGGCTTGGTCGATGACAAGGTCCGCCTGCCGGATGTGGGGGTGGGTGAGGTCGTCGGTCGCGAGTCACTGTTCTTGTCCCCGACACAGGTGCGTGACCTGGCCCTGGTCCCCGGCTCCACGCTGTACCGGTTGCTGACCGACCCGGCCACCGGCCGGTGTGTCGAGCGCTCGATCACCGCCTACCGCTTCGATGCCGCGATGCGCGCCCAGATCATCGCCGCTGACCGGTTCTGCCGCGCCCCCGGCTGCGTCAAGCCCGCCAAGACCTCCCAGCTGGATCACGTCCAGGAGTACGGCACCACCGGTGGGCACACCTGTGAAGCCAACGCGATGGCCCTGAGCACTACCCACCACGACAAGAAGACCAAGAAGGACGTCGATGCGATCATCAACGCCGACCGTGACGTCACCTGGACCACGTTGTTGGGGCGGATCTACACGACCAAGGCTCACGATTACAACCAGTACACCAAGCTGCTGACCGCGGCGAAGACCCAGATCGACCAGGAGATCGCCGCAGGAGCGACGCCAGCGGAGGCGATCGACGCCGCGATCTACCAAGCCCTGTCCTACCGGCCCCCCGGCTCACCCTTCGAAGCCAGGGAAGACAGTCCTGGGTGGGAGGACGACTTCACCGGCTGGGACCAGATCACCCTGACCCACACCGGCCCCGACGGGCAACGGGCCTACCGCCCCGCCCCCGACACCACCCGAGCCGAACACGAGCGCCACCAGGCCACCCGCACCCACCACGACGACGCGAGCGATGGCGACGGTGAACAGCACCACGAGCACGGCGACGACAAGCGCGACGATGGTCACACTGGGCGAGCCCCCTGGGATGAACCCCTCGGCGAACCACCCTTCTGACGCGGTGCTCCTGCGGCGCCGGCCTGTTGGACCTGGCCGCCACCGCGTCTGAGAGCATGGGTCGCGTGCGCGACATCACCTCCGAAGTCTTCGACGCCGTCCTGTTCGACAACGACGGCACTCTGATCGACTCCCGCGATGCCGTGGTCCGCTCCTGGCTGGCCTGGGCCGCCGACAACGGTGTGGCCGCCGAGGCATTGATCGGCTTTCACGGTGTGCCTAGCAGCAGCATTATCGCGGACGTGGCCCCACACCTCGATCCGGTCTCCGCGACCGCCGACATTGACGGTCGTGAGCTGGCGGACCTAGAGGGCATCGTGGCCCTGCCGGGCGCGACGGAGGCGATCGCCGCGGTCGGCTGGCGCGGCGCGATCGTCACCTCCGCCACCAGAGAGCTCGTGACCGTGCGACTGGCCGCGGCTGGCTTCACGGCACCCGAGGTGCTGGTCAGCGCAAACGACATCAGCCGTGGCAAACCAGATCCCGAGCCCTACCTCATCGCGGCCGAGAAGCTCGCCGTCGACCCGACCCGGTGCCTCGTGGTCGAGGACGCACCGGCCGGGCTGCGGTCGGGGCGCGCGGCGGGGGCCGCGACGGTCGCCGTGGTGACCACCAGCAGCGTCGAAGAGCTCGAGCCGCTGGCGGACCTTGTGGTCGATGACCTGTCGGCGCTGACGTTCACGTTGGAGGACGAAGGGGTCAGGGTCTCGCGTCGTTGACCATCGCGCCGCCGCACTGACGGCGCCCCCTTGTATGGTGCGATCGTCGGCGGTGCATTCCGTCGGCATTTCAAGCAAAGGAGCGCGTGTGCTGATCGGCGTCCCCACTGAGTCCACGTCCGGCGAGACACGTGTGGCGGCCACGCCCAGCACGGTGCGCAAGCTGATCGCCCTGGGCCACGACGTCGTCGTGCAGTCCGGTGCGGGGGAGCGGGCCAGCTATCCGGACGAGCAGTATGCCGAGGCGGGCGCCCGTCTTGACTCCGGCCCGGGCGTCTGGGACGCCGACTTCGTGGCAAAGATCGAGGCGCCCAGCACCGACGAGGTGAGCCAGCTGCAGGCAGGATCATTCCTGGCCACCCAGCTCGGCCCAGCCCAGCGGCCTGAGCTGCTCGCAGCCCTCGCAGAGCGTGGGGTCACCGCACTGGCGATGGACGCGGTGCCCAGGATCTCCCGGGCCCAGTCGCTGGACGTCCTGTCCTCGATGACCAACATCGGGGGCTACCGCGCGGTGATCGAGGCGGCCAACGAGTTCGGCTCCGTCTTCACCGGACAGGTCACCGCTGCTGGCACAGTGCCGCCGGCCAAGGTGTTCATCATCGGCGCCGGGGTCGCCGGGCTCGCGGCCATCGGGACCGCCAGCAGCCTGGGAGCCGTCGTGCGGGCCTTCGACATCCGGCCCGAGGTGGGCGAGCAGGTCGAGTCGATGGGCGCAGAGTTCGTGCGCATCGACCTGGGTGACCAGGACGAGAGCAGCGACGGCTACGCCAAAGAGATGGGGGAGGACCTCCAGCGCCGCGCCATGGAGGTCTATGCCCATGAGTGTGCCGAGGCAGACATCGTCATCACCACCGCGCTGATCCCCGGTCGCGACGCTCCGACCCTGGTCACTGCGGAGACTGTCGCGGCGATGCGTCCCGGCAGCGTGCTCGTGGACATGGCCGCCCGCAACGGCGGCAACTGCGAGCTGACCGTGCCGGGTGAGGTCATCACCACCCCCAACGGCGTGCGGATCGTCGGCTACACAGACCTGCCGGCCCGCCTGCCCACGCAGGCCTCCCAGCTCTATGGCACCAACATCGTCAACCTCGTCACGTTGCTGACCCCGGCCAAGGACGGTCGGGTCGTCCTGGATCTCGAGGACGAGGTCCAGCGCGGCCTGACGGTGACCCACGAGCGCAAGGTCCTCTGGCCACCGCCACCGGTCGCGGTCTCCGCCACCCCCACAAGACCGGCTGAGGCGACGCCTGTCACCCCGCCGGAACCGACCAAGCCCAAGGACCCGCGGCGGGGCTACGTCGCGATGGGGCTGGCCGCGGTCCTGTTCGCACTCGTGGCCAGCGTGTCACCGCCTGCCTTCCTCGGCCACTTCACCGTCTTCGCGCTGGCGGTCATCGTCGGCTTCTATGTGATCAGCAACGTCACGCATGCGCTGCACACGCCGCTCCTGGCGGAGACCAACGCGATCAGTGGGATCATCCTGGTCGGCGCACTGCTGCAGGTCGGCAACGAGGACGTTCTGGTGCGCAGCCTGGCCCTGGTGGCAACGGTCGTGGCCAGCATCAACGTGTTCGGCGGCTTCGCCGTGACTGGTCGGATGCTGCGCATGTTCCACCGGGGAGAGTCGGCATGACCCTCAACCTGGTGCAGGCGGCATACATCATCGCCGCGGTCCTCTTCGTCCTCTCCCTGGCGGGCCTGTCCAAGCACGAGACGGCCCGCCGCGGCAACGCGCTGGGGATCATTGGTATGACGATCGCCCTGGTGGCGACGATCTGGCTGGCTGCCGAGCGGGCCGCCAACCCCGGGCTCACCCTGGCGCTCATCGCGGCGGCGATGGCCGTGGGGGCGAGCATCGGTCTGTGGCGGGCCCGGGTCGTGGAGATGACCGGCATGCCGCAGCTGATCGCGATGCTGCACAGCTTTGTCGGCATCGCCGCCGTCCTGATCGGTTACAACGCCTACCTGTCCCCAGGGCCGCTGACCGGCTCCGAGGTGACCATCCACCTGGTCGAGGTGTTCCTCGGGGTCTTCATCGGCGCGGTGACCTTCACGGGGTCGGTGGTCGCGGCGCTCAAGCTCAGCGCCCGGATCAGCTCCAACCCCCTGATGCTGCCGCACCGGCATCTGCTCAACCTCGTGGCGCTGCTCGCCTCAGCCGGACTGCTGGTCTGGTTCATCCTCGGTCACGCACTGCTCCCGCTGCTGCTGATGACGGTCATCGGCCTCGCGTTCGGCTGGCACCTCGTGGCCTCGATCGGCGGCGGTGACATGCCGATCGTGGTGTCGATGCTCAACAGCTACTCCGGCTGGGCAGCTGCGGCCGCAGGCTTCATGCTCGGCAACGACCTGCTCATCGTGACCGGTGCCCTGGTCGGCTCCTCGGGTGCGATCCTGAGCTATCTGATGTGCCAGGGCATGAACCGCTCCTTCATCTCGGTGATCGCCGGTGGCTTCGGGACGGAGGGCGCCACCTTCGAGGCCGACGAGGACTATGGCGAGCACCGTGAGAGCAACGCCGCCGACGTGGCCGAGCTGTTGCGGCACGCCAAGTCCGTTGTCATCACCCCCGGCTACGGGATGGCGGTCGCCCGGGCGCAGTATCCCGTCGCCGACCTGACCAGCAAGCTGCGCAAGCTGGGGGTCAACGTGCGCTTCGGCATACACCCGGTCGCCGGGCGACTGCCGGGGCACATGAACGTCCTGCTCGCCGAGGCCAAGGTGCCCTACGACATCGTGCTCGGGATGGAGGAGGTCAATGAGGACCTGCCGCAGACCGACGTCGTGCTCGTCATCGGCGCCAACGACACGGTTAACCCGGCGGCTGTCGACCAGCCGAGCTCGCCGATCGCCGGGATGCCGGTGATCGAGGTGTGGAAGGCCCGTGAGGTTGTCGTGCTGAAGCGTTCGATGGCCAGCGGTTATGCCGGGGTGCAGAACCCGCTGTTCTTCCGGGACAACACCCGGATGCTCTTCGGCGACGCCAAGGATGTCGTCGAAGATGTCGTCAAGCTGCTCTGAGTCCCGGTTGTAGCTCTGCGGCTGGTCGACTTCTTCGGCCACCCGGACCGCTATGGGGAGCGCCACACGCTCACGGTCCCGGTGGGGGACCGCCTACGCCTGGCTTAGGTCACGCCTGACCGGGATAGAAGCCGACCCGGGCGAGTGGCTCGACGAGCTGCTCCTCCTCATACGACAGGTGTGACAGGAGGGTGTCGGTGAGCGCGTTGACCGCCTCGTCCAGCTGGCTGAAGTCGTCCGGCGTCGCGACAAAGGCGACCAGGGCGCGGTCCACCGCCTCGATGACGTCGTGGATCACCACGTGCTCCTGCTCGAGCCGGTCCAGCACCGGGGCCAGTGTCGTCTCCGCCGCGCGCAGGTGCGGGAAGACCGAGGCGTCCTCCAACCCGTGGTGCTGGGTGACGGTGGCGCAGTAGCGCGAGCAGTAGGCACCGAGGGTCCAGTTGTTCTGCTTCATCGTCATCTCGTTTAGCGACGACCGGGCACTCCCCACGTCTATCGTCATCTTCTTGACCTGGTCGACGATCGAGCGCACCTGGGTGAGCTCGTCACGCAACATGTCGTGCACGTCGATCAGGTGCTTGCCGAGCTGGGCACCCTGCGCCGAGTAGGTGACCTCGGGGCCGGACTCCGCGCGCCGCGGACGGGTGGACTCGTCCCACAGCATGGTCTCGCTCAGGCGGGTGCCGTCGTCGGGGGTGGGGTGCACACCAAGCCGGTCGTACTGACTTTGACCAGGGGAACTGCCACCGTCTGCACCTGTCGCACCGCCAAGCCCGCTCGCACCGTCGGCGCTTTCCACAGCGCCGACTGCGGAGGTCGAGGTCACGATGCGACCCTCCGCGTCGCTCTGCGGACCGGCGCCCGGCGCGTCGACGGGGGAGACCTGCGTGTCGACAGCCTGCCGCTGCCGCGCCACGATCTCCCGGACTGCGGGCGCCACCTCCTGACCGAAGAGCTCGATGGTGCCGGGGTCGTCGACGGCGAGGATGAAGGTGCTCGTCCCGTGCTGCACGGCCAGCTCAGCGAGCCGCTCCACCCAGGCCTGGACACTCCCGGAGGGGCGGCTGATGTTGAGCAGCCGGCGGATCTCTCGTGGGTCGCGACCCGCTGCCTTTGCCGCCCCGTCGATGATCTTGTTGCCGGTGCCTAGATCTGCGTCCGAGCTGAGATAGCCCTCCGAGGGCAGCCAGCCGTCTGCGAGCCGCCCGATGACGCGCAGCATGCGGGGCTTGTAGGCCCCCAGCCAGATCCCGACGTGGTGCGCCGGCGCCGGACCACGCTTGGCGCCCGCGACGTGGTGGAACTGCCCCTCGACCCGCAGCGCAGCGGTCTCGCCGGCGGCCCAGATGCCGCGGATGATGGCGATCGCCTCCTGCAGCGCCTGCACGGACTCACCTGGCGTGCGCCGCTCGACGCCCATCGCGACCATGGCATCCCAGAAGGCCCCTGTGCCCAGTCCCAGCTCCACCCGGCCGTTGCTCAGCAGGTCCAGACTGGCCACCGAGCGTGCCAGGACCGCGGGCTGGCGCAGCGGCAGGTTGGCGACGTTGGGCGCCAGGTGCACCCGCTCGGTGCGCGCGGCGACATAGCTGAGCAGTGTCCAGGTGTCCAGGAAGCCCGGCTGGTAGGGATGGTCCTGGAAGGTGACCAGGTCCAACCCCGCCCTCTCGCTCAGCTGTGCCAGGGACACCGCCTGCTGCGGTTGCGCGTTCGTCGGCGTGTGGAACGTGCCGAACTGGAGCTCGTGGCCGTAGTCGCTCATGACGCGGCTGCGCTCGTGGAAGTCACAGTCCGACGCTACCCGGGGCTGGGGGTCAGCGTGGCCGGTGGGTCAGCGTGGCCGGTGGGTCAGCGTGTAGGCACCCAGCGCGAGGGCGATCATGGCGCCCGCAACCCCGAGCCAGTCATAGCCGAGGTGCTGCACGACCACTCCGGCGAGAGCCCCGGCTGCCGCTGCGGACAGCCCCATCACCAGGTCGGACGCGCCCTGGACCGCGGCGCGGTCCGCCACCGTGGATCCGGCGGCGATCAGACCCGATCCCGCCACCATCGTGCAGGACCAGCCCAACCCGAGCAGGAAGAGCCCGGCGAGCAACCCGATAGACCACCCCGCGACCGAGAGTGCTGCCAGGACGCAGGCCGCGACCAGGATCAGCACCCCGCCCAGGATCACAGGTCGTGCGCCCCACCGGTCGGTGAGATAGCCGGCGACCGGCGACAGGCCATACATCCCGAGGATGTGGATCGAGATGACGAAGCCGATGACCTCGACCTGCGCGTCCCCGTGAGCCATGTGAATCGGGGTCATCACCATCACCGCGACCATCACGACATGGCCACCGGTCACCGCCAGCGTGCCGAGGCGCAGCACGGGGGAGGCCAGGATCTGTCGCAGCCCGTGCGCGATCGAGCCTCGCTGCCTGGCCGTAGGCACCTGGGCGACCGTGCCCGTCGTCGGCGCCACCACGGGATGGCCGGTTGCCGAGTGGTCGGCGAGAGCACGCGCGGTCAGGAGCGGGTCCGGACGCAGCAGCACCGAGAGCACGACGGCCGCGACCAGGAAGCCGGCGGCGCTGAACAACCAGGCGCCCGCCAGGGGCGGGAGGCCCAAGGACTGCGCCAGCGCCTTGCCCGGTCCCAGGATGTTGGGCCCCAGCACCGATCCGACAGTGGTGGCCCAGACCACCAGACTGAGGTGCCGTCCGCGCCGCCTGGGTGGTGCCAGGTCGACCGCGGCATACCGAGCCTGGCTGTTGGCCGTCGAGGAGGCGCCGAACAGAGCCGTGCCGAGCAGCAGCAGGGGGAAGTTGCCGAGGACCGCTGCGGTGATCGCCAGCGCGGCACCGACCGTGCCGATCAGATAAGCGGCGACCAGGCCGACGCGTCGACCTCGGGCTGCCATCAGCGCGGCGATCGGGATGGTGATCAGAGCGCCTCCGAGCACCTGTGTGGTGTTGGCCAGCCCAGAGAGGTCGTCGCGGCCACTGATCTCGGCGGCCATCAGCGCCGCGACGGCGATGCCGCTGGCCACCCCGACGCCACCGAGCACCTGGCTGCTCATCAGGGTGCCCACCGTGCGGTTCTGCAGTGCGTGGACCCCAGCGGCGTCCGGGGGCCGCGGGGCGGTCATCATCGGCACAGTCTGCCAGGCACCCCGACCGACTCTGCCCACTCTGAGCCGACACGGCAGCGTGGCGCGCCGTTACCAGATTGTGACAATTGTCGCCAGGTCCGGTACCGTCGTTGGAGCCCGTCGCACGACTGGCCGCGAGGAACGGACGCCGAATCTTGTCACCGTCACCTCGGACCCCTGCACCCCCCTGACAAGAGCGGGGAACCCACGTTCCCCGGGAGAGAGACTCTCCCTTGGGGCCAAGGTTGGACCTGGCACCAGGTCTGACCCGGGCATCTCCAGCCCGCGCCCGACAGCTAACTCCGCAGGCGTTGGAGAGGTATGCCGTGACCCGACTGACCGCAGGCGGGCGCCACCGCGCGCCGAGCCGCATCGCGACAGCCCTGGCCCAGGGCCGCTACTCGACGACGTCCACCCTGTCGGTGGCCGCTTCGGGTGGCATCCTGGCGTCCTCGGTCCTGGTCGCCACGACCCAACCACAGGATCACCTGCAGGCGGCCATGGCTGCCCTCGAGCCCGTGCTGAGCGCCGAGGTTGCCGGTGCTGCCCCGGACACACCCATGACGGAGGCGGACACGCTGAGCGTCGCTGCCGACGCACTGAGCCCCGCCGCCGCAGCCCTGGCCCTGCCCGGCAACGTCCAGACCTTCACCCAGCGCATCGACCGACCGGTCCAGGCTGTCGCCGCGCCGGCTGACGCAGACGTCGCCCCGATGGGCGAGCTGGGTTTTGTCGGCGTCACGCCGGTCGTCGAGGAGCCCGAGCCCGTCGCGGCGGTCGAGGAGAGCACGGCGGCTGCGGATGCGCCGTCGCAGGACCGCACCGAGACGACGGCAAGCCGTTCGACGGCGCGCTCGACCGCGCCCGCTGCGGCGCCTGAGCCGGCGCCCAAGCCCGCGCCAGCACCAGCACCCGCACCAGCACCAGAGCCGGCGCCCGCCCCGGCTCCCGCGCCCTCGGGAGGTGCCGAGACCGCGATCGGCTGGGCCTACAACCACCTCGGACTGCCCTACATCTATGGTTCGGCCAGCGGCGGGGGTTTTGACTGCTCGGGCTTCGTCAAGGCCGCCTATGCCGCAGCCGGCGTGAGCCTGCCGCACGGCAGTTCCGCGCAGTACTCCGCGACCTCCCGGGTCTCCCTGGACAACATCCAGCGCGGTGACCTGCTCTTCTACAGCCAGGGGAGCGGCATCTATCACGTCGCCATCTATCTCGGCGATGGTCAGGTCATCCACTCGCTGAGGGACTGGAGCGGCGGCTTCAGCGGCTCCAAGGTCACCGGGATGCACTACTCGCCCGGCCTGTTCGCGGCCGGTCGGCCCTGATCACCTGAACGCACCGCATCACCTGAACGCACCGCATCACCTGAACGCACCGCCGAGGGGCGGGTGAGGCTGTCCATCGACATCCTCACCCGCCCCTCGGCATACGGTCCCTGGGTCCGCTCTCCGCGTCGTGCCGCCATTGGTTTGGTGACTGTCGGTGCCGGAGACCATGATGACCACCGTGACTGACGCAGAGGCCGGACCGATCATCGTCGCGGAGGCCTTGACCAAGGTCTACGGGCAGACCAGAGCCGTCGACGGGATCTCCTTCAGCATCACCAGCGGCGAGTCGTTCGGGTTGTTGGGCCCCAACGGCGCGGGCAAGTCGACGACGATGCGGATGATCGGCGGCACGCTGACCCGCACCGGCGGGTCGATGCTGGTGGCCGGCCTCGACCCGGACGCGCAGGGCCCGGAGGTGCGGGCCCACCTGGGTGTCGTGCCCCAGCAGGACAACCTCGACGAGGAACTGTCGGTGCGCGACAACCTGATCGTCTACGGCCGCTACTTCGGACTCTCGCACTCCTACCTGCGCAGCAAGGCGGACGAGCTTCTCGAGTTCGCGCAGCTCACCGAGAAGGCCAGGGCCAAGGTCACGGCCCTGTCCGGCGGCATGAAGCGCCGCCTCACCATCGCCCGCTCGCTGATCAACGAGCCGCGGGTCCTGCTCCTCGACGAGCCGACCACCGGCCTGGACCCGCAGGCCCGACATGTCCTGTGGGACCGACTGTTCCGCCTCAAGGAGGTCGGTGTCACCCTCGTGGTGACCACCCACTTCATGGATGAGGCCGAACAGCTCTGTGACCGCCTCATCGTCGTGGACCACGGCCGGATCATGGCCGAGGGAAGCCCCCGGGCCCTGATCCGCGAGTTCTCCACACGAGAGGTGCTCGAGGTCCGCTTCGGCGCGCGGCGCAACGCCGAGGTCGTGGATCGGCTCCAGGGCGTCGGCACGCGCCTGGAGGTCCTGCCAGACCGCATCCTCATCTATGCCGAGGACGGGGAGGCCGCGCTCGAGGACGTGACCCGCCTAGGACTGTCACCCATCACCTCCCTGGTGCGGCGGTCCTCGCTCGAGGATGTCTTCCTGCACCTGACGGGGCGGACCCTCGTTGACTGACAACATCCAGGATCTGCGCCAGCTCGCTGCCTCCGGCCGGGTCCCCGCACCGGAGGTCCTCGCCGCGCGCTCACGTCGCTGGGGCTGGTGGTACTTCGTGGAGTACTGGCTGCGCACCGCCCGCGCCTGGTTCGTCTCGATCCTGGTCTATATGGTCGGGGAGCCGCTGCTCTATCTCGTGGCGCTCGGCCTGGGGCTAGGCGCTCTTGTGGACAGCGGGGTCGGCACGGTCGACGGCGTGTCCTACCTGGTGTTCGTGGCACCGGCGTTGCTGATCTCGACGGTGGTGATGTCGACCGGTGGGGAGCTGACCTATCCGGTGATGGCGGGCTTCAAGTGGGACCGGCTCTACTACGGCCCGGCCGCGACCCCGGTGACACCGGCGCAGATCGCGGTCGGCCAGTTCCTGGGCGTGATGATCCGGTTCACGCTCCAGGCGGGCATCTTCTGGGCGATGCTCCTGGCGTTCGGGGCGGCCCCGCGCGGGTGGGCGATCTCGCTGCTGACCATCCCGATCGCAGTGCTGACCGCCGCCGCGTTCGGCGCACCCCTGCAGGCGTATGCCGCGAGCCTCACCGATGAGGGATACCAGTTCGCCTTCGTGCAGCGGTTCGTCATCATGCCGATGTTTCTCTTCGCCGGGACCTTCTTCCCGCTGTCCTCGATGCCTGGCTACCTGCACTGGATCGGCTGGGTCTCCCCGGTGTGGCACGGCACCCAGCTCTCGCGCCAGGTGACCTACGGCGCGGTCGAGCCGGCGTGGCTCACCGTGGTGCACATCGCCTTCCTGGTCGTCCTGACGGCGCTCGGGCTCGTGTGGGCGCGCCGCAACTACACGGTGCGGTTGGGGAGCTGACGTGACCGATGAGATGAGGACCTCGAGCCCTGCCGTGAGTACCGGCGTGAGCACCGGCGTGAGCACCGGCGCGCGCGGACGCCTGAGCGCGGTCTACGGGGGCAACGCGCGGGCGGTCATCGAACGCGGGTTCCGGGTCATCGCCCGGCAGAACTGGATGATCCTGGTGTCCGGCTTCTTCGAGCCGGTGCTCTATCTGCTCGCGATGGGTCTTGGCCTCGGAGCTCTGGTGGGCGAGGTGGAGGGACCGGGTGGCTCGAGCATCCCCTACACGGCCTACATCGCGCCGGCGCTGCTGGCGACGTCGGCGATGAACGGTGCCATCTATGACTCGACGTGGAACGTCTTCTTCAAGCTCCGCTTCGCGCGTCTCTACCAGGCGATGCTGCAGACCTCGCTCGGGCCGATGGATGTGGCGCTGGGCGAGATCTTCCTCGCGCTCTTCCGCGGCTTCCTCTATGCCTGCGGGTTCATGGTCGTGATGCTGGTGATGGGCCTGGTGACCTCCCCGTGGGCTCTCCTGATGATCCCCGTCGCGCTGCTGATCGCCCTTGGCTTCGCCAGCTTCGGCATGGCCGTCACCTCCTATCTGAAGTCGTTCCAGCAGATGGATGTCGTCAACTTCGTGATGCTGCCGATGTTCCTCTTCTCGGCGACGCTCTATCCCATCGAGGTCTTCCCCGAGGCCATCCAGTGGTTCATCAAGGCGATGCCGCTGTGGCACGGGGTCGAGCTCATGCGGCACCTGGCCGTCGGCTACCTGTCCTGGGCAGCGGTGGGTCACGCCCTCTATTTCGTGGTGATGACCGTGGTCGGCGTGTGGTTCACCACGGTGCGGCTGCGGGCACTCTTCCTGCGCTGAGGCCGCCCGACCCGTCGTGGCTAAGCCAGCTGCGCACCGATGACGGACGCGACCTACGACTTCCCGGGAGGTGGTGTCATCCTCCCGGACGATGTGCGCAGGACCCGGCCGTCGCTACGGTCGAGGCGTGAGGATCTGGGCAGTGGGTGTCGTGCTCCTGGCTGGGCTGGCCGCCTGCCAACCGGCAGCCGACCCACAGGTCGTGGGCAGGGCGGGCGTGAGCGTGGGCGCCGACGGGGTGCCGGTCGCCCACTTCGTCACCTGCGGGGAGTCCTTCGTGGCCGAGATCGAGGTGCGCCTGCGTGACGGGGTGCCCGAGGACGAGATCGCGCCACTGGTCGGTTCGGCAGTTCCTGCCGACAGCTTCGAGCGTGGCCAGGTCGTGCTGGGCGCCGACGTCGTGCCGAAGTGGGATCCTGACCTGCGCTACTGGGTCGAGGCGGAGCATGCCGACGGTGACGAGGTGATTGAGCCGGCGGTCTTCCAGCGGGCACACCTGGATCACCTGGCTGACGGCCAGGTGATTGCCGGCGACGGTGAGACGGTCAGGCTCGAGCTGCTGCACACCTGTTGAGTTGGAGCCCGGGGCGGGTGAGGGGTGGCCCTTGTCAGACCCCGGTGGGACGCTGAGGAGATGGACACGCTCACGCACACACAGTTCACTGAGGCCGGGTTGGCCGACTGGCGCGACCTGGCGCAGGGGATCCACGCCAGATTTGCCACCGGCGACTTCGCGACCGGGCTCCGCTTCGTGACCGCAGTCGGACAGGCCGCAGAGGAGGCCGGACACCACCCCGACGTCACCCTCACCTATCCGCACGTCGACATCATGCTCGTCAGCCATGACGCCGGCGGCCTGACCCCACGCGACCTCGACCTGGCGGGTCAGATCTCCGACATCGCCCGTGACTCAGGCGTGAGTGCGGCGGTCGAAGCCCTCGTGGAGGTGGAGCTGTCTCTCGACACGGCGGACGGGCAGACCATCGGCCCGTTCTGGGCCGCGCTGCTGACCGGGTCGACGGACAGCTTCGCCGACGGTCAGGTCCGCGACAGCGGGGGCAGGGTGCCACTCCTGTGGTTCCAGGACACAGACGCGCACGAGACCCCTCGTCAGCGGTTCCATCTGGACGTGTGGGTGCCGACCGAGCTGGCCGAGCAACGCATCGCGGCCGGGGTGGCGGCAGGTGGCACGGTCGTCGACGACAGTGCAGCGCCCTCCTTCGTCGTCCTGGCGGATGCCGAGGGCAACCGCGCCTGCGTCTGCACCACCGACCGCTAGGTGCCTCCTGCCGAGTAGGCCCGCTCAGGGGGAGCCGCGGCGACCGTGGGTGCGTGGTGGGTCGTAGCCTCCCTCGGGCGCGACCATCTCTGCCCTGACCCCCAGCAGCCGGATGGGTCGGTCGTCGTCGAGCTTGGCCAGCAGGGCGAGGGCGGTGTCGGCGATCACGCCCGCGTCGACGGTCGGCTCAGGCAGTTTTCGCACCCGGGTGACGGTGAAGAAGGGGGCAAACCTCACCTTGAGGTGCACCCTCTCGCAGGCGCGCTGCTCGGCCGTGACGTCGGCGACCACCTGGCGGGCCAGCGAGCGCACCGCCTGCTCGATCTCGTCCGGATCCGTGAGGTCCTGCTGGAAGGTCGTCTCACGGCCGTGGGCCCGCGCGACCCACGGCGTGTCGTCCACGACCGCGCTGCCGCCGCCGCGGCCCAGCGTGCGCAGGTGTGGCCCCGTGGAGGGTCCGAACTCCGCGACCAGGACCTCCTCGACCGACTCGGCCAGGTCGCGGACCGTGCGGATGTCGAGGCTCTCCAACCGCGCCGCGATCCGGTTGCCGACACCCCACAGGGCGTGGGTGGGCCGATCACCCATGACCTCGTCCCAGTTGTCGCGGGTGAGACGGAAGATGCCGCGCGGCTTGCCGAAGTCGGTGGCGATCTTGGCCCGCACCTTTGTGTCCCCGATTCCGATGGAACAGTGCAGGTCGGTGGCGCCCAGGACCGCGGCCTGCACCTCCCGCGCGGCCTGCTCCGGGGCGGCCGTGTTGAGCCCCACGAAGGCCTCGTCCCACCCGAGCACCTCCACGACGGCGCCCGGACACGCGCGCAGGGTCGCCATGACGTCCGCCGACGCAGCCTCATAGACCGGGAAGTCCACGGGCAGGAAGACCGCCTCCGGACACCGCTTGGCCGCCGTGCGCAGCGGCATCCCCGAACGCACACCGAAGGCGCGGGCCTCGTAGGACGCCGTGCTCACGACACCGCGCTCAGTCGGGTCACCGCGACCGCCGACGACGACCGGCAGGCCGGTGAGCTCCGGCCGCCGCAGGACCTCGACGGCCGCGAGGAACTGGTCCATATCGACGTGCAGCACCCACTGCGTCATGGGTCTATCGTGCCGTGCCGACACGCCGGCCGCCCGTGCGCCGCGCTGGTGTGAGCCCTCATCCCGGGCTGCTCGTGAGCGTGGATGAGAGAGGTCTCACCAACTCCTCACGCCCGGTTCATCTTCCGGTAGTTCAGTAGTTCCCAGCGCGCCGAACCTCGGCGCACCCACCTCAGGAGGTGACCGGATGCGCCCCATGGCGAACGACCCGTTCCGGGTTCTGCTCTACTCCCATGACTCCGTCGGCCTGGGGCACACCCGACGCAACCTCGCCCTGGCGCACGCGCTGGCGGACCAGCTGCCGGCCCGGACCGGTCGTCCCGTCACCGGGATGTTGGTCACCGGTGTCGGGCACGGCACCTCCCTCGACCTCCCGGACGGCTTCGACGTGGTCATGCTGCCCGGCGTGCAGAAGACGGGTGCCGGCTACCGTCCCCGTCACGTGCAGGTGCCGATGGCCGACCTCATCGACATCCGCGGCCGCATGCTCAAGGGTGTGGTGGGCGGGTTCTCCCCGGACCTGATCATCGTGGACCGGCACGCCTATGGCGTCGACGGTGAGCTGCGCACCACGCTGGCTGACGTCCGGCGCTGGAGCCCGCAGACCACGGTCGTGCTCGGCCTGCGCGAGGTGCTCGACGAGCCTGAGGCGACCGACCGCGAGTGGGAGCGGCTGGGCGACCTGGGCGAGTTCCGGAGCCTGTTCGACCAGATCTGGGTGTATGGCGACAAGGAGGTTCACGACGTCCGCACCTCGGGGGAGGTCCCGGCCGAGCTGGCCGACCTGATCCGCTACACCGGCTACCTGGCCACCGGGCGGCACTGGACCCCCGAGGACCCGCCCACGCCGGTCCCGTTCGTCCTGACCATGGTCGGCGGTGGCAGCGACGGAGTCTCGCTCTGCCTGGCGGCGGCCCAGGCCGCGGTCCCCGCCGGCCACCAGCACGTCGTCGTCACCGGCCCGCAGATGGCCGAGGCCGACCGACTCTCGATCCAGGCCGTCGCCACCGAGGGGACCACGGTGGTCGACTCCGTCCCTGACGGCCTGGCCATGATCCGGCGGGCCAGCGCTGTCGTCTCGATGGCCGGCTACAACACCGTCTGTGAGGTGATGAGCACCTCGACCCCCGCTCTGCTGGTGCCCCGGGAGCTCCCGCGACAGGAGCAGCTCATCCGGGCTCGCAGCCTGCACGTCGCCGGCGCGATGGACCTGTGCCGCGAGTCAGAGCTAGCTCCCGCGCAGCTGGGGACGTGGCTCGAGGGCGCCGTGCGCCGCAGCCAGCCTCGTGACCACCTCGACCGGGATGGACTCGACGGGGTCGCCTCCATCGTCTGCCAGATCGCGACCTGCCCCGACACCGAACCCACCGCCGGTCTCACCACCAGCCTCACCACCGCCCAGGAGCTCTCCCATGTTGCCAGCTGACCCCTCGCTGACCCACCGCGCCGAGCGCATCGGCTATGTGCTCAAGGTCTATCCGCGCTTCTCCGAGACCTTCGTGGTCACCGAGATCCTGGCGCGCGAGGCCGCCGGGGAGGACCTGGCCATCTTTGCGCTGCGCCCCACCAGTGACGCCCGCTTCCACCCGGAGATCTCTCGGGTGCAGGCACCCGTGACACACCTGCCCAAGCCGGCCAAGCTGTCCGACGCCTGGACCGCGCTCCGGCTCGCCCAGCAGGAGGTGCCAGGTCTGGCCGACCGGCTCCCCGGCATACTCCCGGTGTTAACCCGGCTCGAACCGGCCGAAGCCATCCAGGGCATCAACCTGGCGGTCTCGGCCACCCGGGAGGGCATCACGCACCTGCACGCGCACTTCGCCTCCCTGGCGGCGCGGGTCTCACGTGTGGCGAGTGCGCTGACCGGCATCCCCTACTCCGTCACCACCCACGCCAAGGACCTCTTCCACGAGGACGTCGACCACGAGCTGCTCCAGGACGTGCTCACCCACGCCGACCACGTGGTGGCGATCAGCAAGTTCAACCAGGACCACCTGGTCACCACCTTCCCCGAACTGGCGGACCGGGTCGTCCTGATCCACAACGGTCTCGACCTGGCCAGGTTCCGCTATGCCGAGCCGCAGCCGGTCACCGGCCCGCTGAAGGTGGCTGCGGTGGGGCGCCTGGTCGAAAAGAAGGGCTTCACCCACCTCATCGACGCAGCCCGAGTGATCACCAAGCGAGCGGCTGGTGGCACAGCGGGTGCCCCGTCGGTCGAGGTCCGGATTGCCGGCGACGGGGAGCTGAGGGCTGAGCTGGCTGCCGAGATCACCGCCGCCGGACTCGGCGACGTCGTGGAGCTGATCGGCCCCCGGAGCCAGGACGAGGTGCGCGAGCTGCTGACCTGGGCTGATGTCATGGTGGCGCCCTGTGTCGTGGGAGCTGACGGCAACGCCGACGGACTGCCCACCGTGCTGCTGGAGGCCATGGCGATGGGAGTGCCGGTGATCGGCACCGACGTCACGGGGATCCCGGAGGCCGTGCGCGGCACCGGTCCGCGACCGACCGGCATCCTGCTGAGCGCCGACCAGCTCGCCGCCGGGGATGGCCGCGCCCTGGTCGAGGCCCTCACCGCGGTGGCCGCGGACGACTTCCCCCGGGTGGCGATCAGTCGTGCCGCCCGCGACCTGATCGAGAGCGACTTCAACACCGCGACGCAGTCGAGGCTGCTCGCCGACCACCAGCGCCAGTGTGTGCGCCTGGCGAGCTGAGAGGACCTGACCATGACCCGCCTTGCTTATCTGAGCGCCGACCCCGGCGTGCCCGCCTTCGGCACCAAGGGTGCCTCCGTGCACGTCCAGGAGATCCTGCGTGCGTTCCGTCTGCGCGGAGCCAGTCCCACGCTCTATACGGTGCGGACCGACGACCACGTGCCCGCCGACCTGGCGGACGTGCCGGTCGTGCACCTGCCGGTTGACAGCGACCGTGCCGACCGTGCGCTGCCGCAGCGCGAGCGTGTGGCCCGCCGCGAGCAGCGCCAGGTGCAGGTCGCCGGCGACCTGGCTGCCCGTGCCATCGCAGACGGTGCCGATGTCGTCTATGAGCGCTACTCCCTCTTCTCCACCGCCCTGGCCGAGGTCACGCAGGCCCTGGGCGTCCCCGGCATCCTCGAGGTCAACGCGCCGCTGATCGATGAGCAGGCCACGCACCGCCACCTCGTGGACCGGGACGGCGCCGTGCAGTCCCTGCGGACGCAGGTCGCCGCCGCCTCGGTGATCGCCTGCGTGTCCCGTCCCGTCGCCGACTGGGTGCTGCGCCACTGCCCGGACGCCGGCGAGCGGGTCCGGGTGACACCCAACGGCGTCAACACCGACCGCATCGTCCCGACCGCACCGTCGGCGGGCAGCAGCCCGACCGTCCTGTTCGTCGGGACGCTCAAGCCCTGGCACGGCGTCGAGGTGCTGCTGGACGCCGCGGCCGTCGCGCAGGAGGACTGGCAGATCCGCATCGTCGGTGACGGCCCGCAGGGTGTCGCACTGGCCGAGCAGGCGGAGCGCCTCGGGCTGACCGTTGACTTCCGCGGTGCTGTGGCCCCGAGCGAGATCCCTGCCGCCCTGGCCGGGGCCACCATCGCGGTGGCTCCCTACCCGGCGTTCGTGGACGGGGACGACTACTTCTCACCGCTGAAGATCTATGAGTATGCCGCGGCCGGACTCCCCGTCGTCGCCTCCCGGGTCGGGCAGGTGCCCACCATCGTGGGGCACGACGTGACCGGGCTGCTCGTCGAGCCATCCGACCCGCAGGCCCTGGCGGCCGCCATCGACGCCCTGGTGGCCGACCCGCAGCGGGCGCGCGACTATGGCGCCGCGGGTCGGGCTGTCGTCGAGGCCGCCCACTCCTGGGACGCGGTCCTCGGACAGATCCTGGAGGGTGTGTGTGACGATGCCCGGCACAGTGTCCCGCAGGACACGCACGACGGTGACGGGGATGGCGCGCACAACGGCGTCGTGGAAGGCGCTGGACGCGAGCACCTGGTGCAGATCGCATGAGCCGCACCAACAAGGCCCTGCAGGTCAACCGCTCTGCCCTCCGGCGCACCCTCGGGCTGGTGCGGCCGCACCTGCCCAAGCACGCGCCGATCCTGGCCGGCGGCGCCGGCGCCCTGCTGCTCGAGGTCGTCTTCCGAGTCCTGGAGCCCTGGCCGGTCAAGTTCGTCGTGGACGCGGTCACGCGCTCGCTCGGCGCGGACCTGGCTGAGCCGGGTCCGACGGCCACGACCCGGTTGCTGCTCGCCTGTGCCCTGGCGACGATCTCGATCGTCGGCTTCCGGGCCCTGTTCAACTATCTGGCCACCGTCGCCTTCGCCCTGGGAGGCTCCCGAGTGGCCATCGAGCTGCGCCAGCGGGTCTTTGCCCATGTCAACAGTTTGTCCCAGCGCTTCCACGCCAATGCCCGGTCGGGTGACGTGGTGCAGCGACTGATCGGTGACGTCGGCCGGCTGCAGGAGGCAGCCGTCAGCGCCGGCATGCCTCTGCTGGTCAACCTGTTCACCCTGGTCGCCATGGTCGGGGTCATGCTCTGGCTCGACCCGCTCCTGGCCCTGGTCGTCGTGGTGGCGGCACTGTCGTTCCTGCTGCTGTCGCGGACCAGCTCCGGCAAGATCACCCAGGCGTCCCGCAAGACCCGCAAGAGCGAGGGCGACCTGGCCAACATTGCGCAGGAGGCCCTCGGCGGGATGCGTGTCGTCCAGGCCTATGGTCTGGAGAGTGCGCTGGAGCAGCGTTTCAGCGGTCGCAACAACCGCTCACTCAAAGACGGCGTCCAGGCCCGGCGGCTGGCCGCAGGGCTGGAGCGGATGACCGACATGCTTGTGGGCGTGGCCACGGCGGTGGTGCTCCTGCTCGGTGGCTACCGCGTCATGCAGGGGGCCATGACCCCCGGGGACCTGGTGATCTTCCTGACCTATCTGAAGACGGCGATGAAGCCGCTGCGCGATATGGCCAAGTACACCGGCCGGATCGCCCGCGCTGCCGCCTCCGGTGAGCGGGTTGCCGACCTGCTCGACACCCAGCCCGAGATCACCAGTCCGGACAACCCATGGCGCCTGGGTCGGGCTCGTGGCGACCTCGAGCTGCGCGGAGTGCAGGCCAGCTATGACGAGGCCACACCGGTGCTGCGCGGCATCGACCTGGCCATCCCGGCCGGGCAGCGGGTCGCCATCGTGGGACCCTCAGGGGCGGGCAAGTCGACCCTGACGGCGCTGATCATGCGGATGATGGATGTCTCGGCCGGTGCCGTGCGACTGGACGGTGTCGATGTGCGCCGCCTGGACCTGACCGAGCTCCGCTCCCAGGTCGCCGTCGTGCTGCAGGAGTCGGTCCTGTTCAGCGGCACCATCGCCGACAACATCCGCTATGGCAACCTCGAGGCCACCAACGCGCAGGTGGGATGGGCCGCCCGGGCTGCTCGGGCCGAGGAGTTCATCCTCGCGATGCCCGACGGTTATGAGACTGTTGTCGGCGAACGCGGGGCCACCCTGTCCGGCGGTCAGCGACAGCGCATCGCCATCGCCCGCGCCCTGCTGCGACACTCCTCGATCGTCATCCTGGACGAGGCCACCGCCGGCCTGGACGGTGAAAACGCCCTCGCGGTGCGGGAGGCGATCGGGCACCTGACCCGTGGCCGAACGACCCTCGTAGTCACCCACGACGAGGCCACGGCCCGTGAGTGCGACCGCATCGTGTGGATCGAGGACGGCCAGGTCAGGTGGGACGGCCCGGCCGACGGCATCCTGCCCGACGGCGCCGCCTTCACCGGGTCGTCCGGCTCGCCCGACCGCGGAGCTGCGGACCCGGCAGCACCGCCCTCGCGGGTGCGGATCGGAGTGGGAGGGTGAGCGTCACGACCTCTCGCGCGAGCCGCGCCGTGCCAGTGAGCGGCCGGGTCACCGCCGACCTGTTGATCGACTCGGCGCGACTCTCCGAGCTCCTGGGACGACCGGCCCGCGCGACCAGACTGCGGCACAAGCCCGGCCTCTCCACGACAGCCGCGCTCATCGACCCCACCGGAGAGCAGCCCCCCGGGTGGGTCCAGGTGACCCACCCGGAGCACCAGGACAAGCTGAGCAACGCGCTACGACGGGCGGGGGAGCGCGGACAGCAGGTGCACCTGCGAGACGTGCCCGAGGCCCTGGCCCCCGGCCGCCTCCAGCTGGCCTGGGGCGGCTTCGACACCGACCCCCGTCTGCAGAGCGGCCTGGACACGGTGCGGGTGGCCCACCCCGACCTGCCCGAGGCGGTGCGCGGCGGTCGGCTGACCGTGCTGCGCTACAACCCGCACCGACGCCTCGTCCTGCACCGGCCGATCAATGGATGTCAGCCCTTGGTGCTGCGGGTGACAGCACATCGGCAGCGTTATGTGCAGCGCAACCTCGCCAGGTTGGCCGCAGCCGGCGTGCCGCTGGTGGCACCACTGGCCACCCACGGTCTGGAGCGGACGAGGCGGGTGAGCGTCTGGCCGTGGTTCGGCGAGGGCGACCTGCAGCACCGCAGCACGAACGACGCGCCGCCGGCAGAGATCGCTGCGCTGGCCCACGAGGCTGGTGAGGCACTGGCCCGGGTGCACCACACAGCAGACCTGATCGTGGAGGACAGCACGGAGCCACGCAAGGAGCTGCAGCGCCTGCGCCGGGATCTCGCCCACTGTGATCCCGCGGCGGGGGAGCGCATGGACGCCCTGAACCTTCGGGTCCTCAGCCTCATCGACGAGCGTCCCTGGGCGCGCGGCACCCTGCACGGTGACTTCTCCGCCGACCAAGTCCTCATCGCGACACCCGGCACCGACGGGGACCGGATCGCCCTGATCGACTTCGACCGGATCAGCACCGGCCCACTGGCCCGTGATCTCGGCAGCTTTGCCGCGCACGAGCTGCTGAACCACCCGGTCACGGGGGAGGGGTCGGAGGTCCCGGGGGAGCTGTCCATGACCGCCGCGCTGCTGCAGGGCTATGCCGTGAGCGGCCGTGCTTGGAGTGGTCGGCGGAGCGACACCACCCCCGACGGTTCCGCCGAGCACGATCTGCGCACCTGGACGGCCCACGCGCTGCTCCTGAGGGTGCTCGAACCGTTCCGGGCCGCTGAGCCCGCGTGGCTCGGCCTCATCCACCAGCGGCTGGACCAGATCGAGGAGATCCTGCGATGACGATGTCCAAGACCTCCACCGCGACGGTGGACGAGAGCTTCGGTGGGCCCGTGCCGACGGCGGTGCGCTGCGGCGACGACTTCCTGGTGATCCAGCGGGCCTGGCCCCACGAGCGTCAGCCGGGCGACGCGGGAGCAACGCTGACTGTGGAGGGGCGTGATGAACAGGGACGCCTGCGGGCGGGCCGGCTCGAGCTCACACAGGGCGGCGCCACCTCATCACCAGGCCCCGTGTGGCAGGTCCGGGCAGCGCAGATCACACCGCCGGGGTCTGATCCCAAGCTCGCGGGTCTGGCCGCCGCAGCCGAGGGACACACGGTGGTCGTGCACCGGTTCGGCAAGCGAGCGGTCATCGCCCGCACGGCCGACTACGTCAAGGTCGTGCGGGCGGGACGCGGACCCGGCGTGGCTGAGCAGGCCCGGCGGGGCCGAGAGCTCAGTCAGGCGTCCGGCTTCGCTGCACCCGAGGTCCTGACGGAGGCTGCGGACCAGGTGAGCTTCGGCATACTGGCCGGCCAGAGCCTGCACGAGGTGGGCGCCCACGCGCCCCTGGAGCAGTGGACGGCCACGTGGCAGCTGTGGGGACATCACTGGCAGGTGCTGACCGGGCTGCACGCGCCCGACCTGGCGCCCCACACCCCCGAGGACGAGGTCCGGGTGCTGCAGCGCTGGATCGGTCTGGCCGAGGAGTTCGGCGCCCTGCCACCCCGAGTGCTGGCGGGCCTGCGCGCTCGCGCGGACCGAGTCTGCGCCGTGCTGCTCGGCGGGGAGGCGCAGGCACCGGTCGTCAGCCACCGCGATCTGCACGACAAGCAGATCCTCGCGGACGGTGCCTCGCTCGGGCTGCTGGACTTCGACACGGCAGCGCTGGCCGAGCCGGCGCTCGACCTGGCCAACCTCTGGGTGCACGCCGGGCTCCGCGCGGACCAGCACCTGTGGTCTCACGAGCATGCTGAGGTCGCGCGGGAGGCCATCATGGGCCTGGCCGACCAGCTCGACGTGGAGCCGGAGCGCTTCGAGACCTATGCCGCGGCGACCCGACTGCGACTGGCCTGCCTGTATGCGTTCCGGCCGGCACACCGCGACCTGGCTCTGGCGTGGGCCGACAAGGTCGTGTGACTCGCACCGCGCGTCGCGTGACCGACATCACAGCTGCTGCACCGAGTGCAGGTTTGCACTGAGTGCAACTGTCGACTTATCGTGATCGGGTGACCACCACCCACCACACCCGGCGCGAGCTCAACAAGGCCCGCACGCGGGAGGCGCTGCTGGACGCGCTGCGGACCCAGCTCGCTCAGCGAGGCCTGACCGAGCTCAACGTCGAGGAGATCGCCGAGGCAGCAGATGTCTCCCGGCGCACGTTCTTCAACTACTTCCCGAGCGTCGAGGCCGCCCTCAGTGAGGCGATCTCGGTCCCGATCGGGCACATGGCGTCGATGCTCGGGGACCGTCCCGCGGACGAGCCGCCCCTGGTGGCCGTGCGGCGGGTGGTGGAGGAGTCACCGCTGCCGCAGCAGATGCTGCGCTGGGTCTCCAACGTGCGCTGCTCCTTCACCGAACGGCAGGGCTTCGCCGTCAACGTCTGGGCCTATCACCGAGAGCTGCTCGAAGAGATCCTGCGCGAGCGCCTCGGCGACAGTGATGCGCTGGCCGTCAGCTCGCTTGCCGGCACGATCATGGCGGTCTTTGACGCGACCGAGCGCGTCTGGTTCACCCCCGACGCCGAGGTCGATGAGGAAGCCACCGCGCGGTTCAACGTGCTCCTGTGCCGCGGGCTGGAGCTGGCCGCCTCCGGTTGGACGCACGCATCTGAGCCCCGAGCCAGCACCTGACCCACCGAACTGACCCACCGGTCGGCGCGCGCTCACCGACGAACGTGCGCACCGGCATACGACACCCAAGAGCCTGACTAAAGACCGCCGGACCACGGGTCCGGTCACGAGAGGACAACCGTGGCTTCCTTCCTGCACCGCCTGGGGCGTTGGTGCGCCAACCACCCGTGGCGCACCATCGTGGCCTGGGTCCTGGTCGTCGCTGCCGCCAGCACCGCCGCGGCGACGCTGGCCAAGCCACTGAGCAACGAGTTCAGCATCCCGGGCAGCCGCTTTGAGGCCGTGCTGACCCAGCTCAAGGCGGAGATCCCCGAGGCGGCGGGCGCCATGGGCACCGTCGTGTTCAGCAGCGACGATGGCTTTGACGACGCGGACCGGGCGGCCGTCGGTGACCTGATCGAGGAGTGGGGGCAGCGGGACGGGGTCACTGCCGCCATCGACCCGTTCTCCTTGCAGGCCCAGCTCGACGCCTCGGACGGCCAGCTCACCGACGCGCGCGAGGAGCTGCGCCAGGGCCGCGCGGGCATCGAGACCGGCTGGAGCGAGCTGCGCGCCGCCCAGCAGGAGATCGACAACGGCTGGACGCAGTATGACGGCGGCCTGGCCGCCCTGGACGAGAACAGGGCCGCGCTGCCCCCGGAGGCGGTCGCGGAGGCTGAGGCCCAGCTCGAGCAGGCACGAGAGCAGCTGGAGGCCGGACAGGCCGAGCTGGACGCGGGCAAGCAGGAGCTTGAGGCGGGAGCGGCCGAGCTGACCGCCGGCGAGGAGCAGGTAGCGCTGGGGGAGCGGCTGGCTGGTCTGAGCGAAGGCATGCGCTTTGTGTCGGAGGACGGCACGGTGGCCCTGGCCCAGGTGCAGTTCGAGCTGGAGGGTGCCGCGGTCGACCCCGAGATCGGAACCTTCCTGCAGGAGACCGGTGAGGCGCTCGAAGCGGACACGGGGATCACGGTCGACTACTCCCAGTCGATCGTCCAGGACATCGCGAGTGTCGTGGGCACCACCGAGGCCGTCGGCATCGCGGTCGCGGCGATCGTGCTGCTGGTCATGCTCGGCAGCGTCCTGGCCGCCGGGTTGCCGCTGCTCATGGCGCTCGTCGGGGTCGGCGTCGGTGTCGGCGGTGCGATGGCGCTGACCCAGGTCGTGGACATGAACAGCGCGACCCCCGCCCTGGCTCTGATGCTCGGTCTGGCCGTGGGCATCGACTACTCGCTCTTCCTGATCAACCGGCACCGCACCCAGCTGCGCCAGGGCATGGCGATGACCGACTCGATCGCGCTGGCGACCGGCACCTCCGGCAACGCCGTCGTCTTCGCCGGGATGACGGTCTTCATCGCCCTGGCCGCGCTGGTGGTCACCGGCATCCCGTTCCTCGGCGTGATGGGGCTGGTGGCTGCAGGCACCGTGCTGGTGGCGGTGCTGCTCGCCATCACGCTGACCCCGGCGCTACTGTCGCTGCTGGGCACCCGTGTGCTGGGTCGTCGACGGGGGACGGCGCGTCGGCAGGTGCCCGAGTACGCCGAGGACCCGGTGCGTGGTCGCGGTGGTTGGGCCGCCTGGGTGCAGCGCCGCCCGTGGGCCGTGATCGTCGGGGTGCTGGTGATCGTGGGCACCATGGCCTTCCCAGCCCTGGACATCCGTCTGGGGCTACCGGACGGGTCCTCCGAACCGGCCGACTCCACGGCCTATGCCACCTTCGACCTGACGCGGGAGCACTTCGGCGCGGGCGCGAACGGGCCCATCGTGGCGGTCGCGACGATGGACGCGCCGATCGAGGACTCCGAGTCGGCGCTGATGGAGGCGCAGGTCGGGCTCGCCGAGGACCTCGCGCACGTGCCCGGAGCGGAGTCGGTCGTGCCCTTCGGCGTGAGTGAGGACCGCACCACCCTGGCCTTCCAGATCGTGCCGGAGGGCGGCCCGGCCGAGGAGGTCACGGTCGACCTGGTGGGCAACCTGGACAACTCCGCCGACCAGATCGGCGAGGCGCACGCGGCAGAGCTGGGCTTCACCGGTGCCACCGTGGCCAACATCGACATCTCCCAGCAGCTGGCCGACGTGCTGCCGCTCTATCTCGTGGTGGTCGTCGGTCTCTCCCTGGTGCTGCTCCTCCTGGTCTTCCGCTCCATCCTGGTGCCGCTGCTGGCCACCGGTGGCTTCCTGCTGTCGATCGCGGCCTCCTTCGGCGCTGTCGTGGCCGTCTATCAGTGGGGCGTGGCGGACTGGTTGTTCGGTGTGCACGAGCCGGGACCGATCTTGAGCTTCCTGCCGATCCTGCTGATCGGAGTGCTGTTCGGGCTGGCGATGGACTATCAGGTCTTCCTCGTCACCGCGATGCGGGAGGCCCACGTGCACGGTGAGGAGGCCCGCCGAGCGATCGTCAGTGGTTTCAACCACAGCGCGCAGGTGGTCACCGCCGCCGCGATCATCATGATCTCGGTCTTTGGCGGCTTCGTCTTCGCGCACCTGGCGATGGTCCGCCCGATCGGGCTCGGCCTGGCCATGGGCGTCCTGGTCGACGCCTTCCTGGTGCGCATGACGCTAACTCCGGCCGTGCTCTCCCTGCTGGGGGAGAAGGCGTGGTGGCTGCCTCGCTGGCTGGACCGGACCCTGCCGGACATGGACGTCGAGGGTTCTCAGCTGGAGCGGTCGCTGGGGGTGGACACCTATCCCGACGGTGACGTCGACGTCGTGCCGGACGCGGCAGGTGCTGGCCACGACCACCAGCTGGAGCCGTCGCGGGACTGAGCCCTCGGCATACCCACAAAAGGCCTTGCCGTGGACGCTGCTGGCGTCGTACGGTCTGGGGACACGAGAAGGGAGGTGGTCCGGCCTGTGAATACCTATCGGACGCGTGAGGTGGCTGAGCGCTGAGCCCAGCCTTCGCCTGGCCTCCCTGCCTCGGCAGCGGCCAGAACCCGGACGGGTGACGCGAAAACCACTCAGTCACCGGAGCCCGTGAGCATGGCGTGCTGTCGTCCACCACGCCCCCGCGCACCCGCGCGGGACTCACGGGCTCTCGCCTGCCCGGTGTGGCGTTCCGTGGCCCAGCTCAGCTGTGGGCCAGCAACTGCATCGCCTCGCGGGCGATCTCCCACTCCTCGTTGGTCGGCACGACAAAGGCCGCGACCGCACTGTCAGTCGTGCTGATGCGGGTCTCGCCGCGGGCCGTCGCGTTGGCGTCCGCGTCGAGCTCGATCCCGAGCAGCCCCGCGCGCTGGAGCACGGCCGCCCGCAGCTCGGTGCTGTTCTCCCCGATGCCGGCAGTGAACGCCACGGCGTCCAACCGTCCGAGCACCAGGGCGGACGAACCCAGGTGACGCACCAGCTGCTGCACGACCACGTCGAACGCCAGCGTGGCCTCCTCGTCCCCGTCAGCGCGACGCTGCTCGATCGCACGGAAGTCGCTGTCGCCGGCCAGACCCTTGAGACCTGACTCCTTGTTGAGCGCGTGGTCGAACTCCGGCAGCGTCAACCCGCTCACCCGCGACAGGTGCGCCGGCAACCCCGGGTCGAGGTCGCCCGGCCGGGTGCCCATCACCAGGCCCTCGAGCGGCGTCAGCCCCATCGAGGTGTCGACGCTGCGCCCACCCTCCACGGCGCAGGAGCTCGCGCCGTTGCCCAGGTGCAGCACCACCACGTTGGTCTCCTCGAGCGGGCGCCCCAGGAGCTCGGCGGTGCGCCGCGACACATAGGCGTGCGAGGTCCCGTGGAAGCCGTAGCGCCGGATATTCAACGTCTGCCGCCACGCCAGGGGCACCGCATAGGTGAACGCTGCGGCCGGCATCGTCTGGTGGAAGGCCGTGTCGAAGACCGCGACCTGCGGCAGGTCCGGGAACGTCTCGAGGGCCACCTCAATGCCGGCGATGTTGCCCGGGTTGTGTAGGGGAGCTAGCGGCACCAGCCGGCGCAGCGTCTCCAGCACCTCGTCGTCGATGCGCACCGTCGAGGCGAACTTGGCCCCACCGTGCACCACCCGGTGACCGACCGCCCCCGGGGCAGTCTCCCGCAGGTCTGGACCATGCTCGGCGAACTGCACGGTGAGCAGCTCAAACGCGGCAGCGTGGTCTCGGACCTCCTGCTCGGTGACGTGGTCGGTGCCGTCGACGGTATGCCGTGCGCTCCCGTCGTCGAGGCCGATCCGCTCGATCAGTCCGGTCGCCAGGGACTGGCCCGTGTCGGCGCGGACCAGCTGGTATTTCAGGGAGGAGGACCCGGCGTTGATCACCAGGACCGGCGCTGCGGGGTCAACCGGGTCGGACGGCATACTCACTTCGTCTCCTTGGCCTGGACCGCGGTGATGGCGACCGTGTTGACGATGTCACGGACCGTCGCACCACGCGACAGGTCGTTGACCGGCTTGCGCAGGCCCTGCAGGACCGGACCCACCGCGATCGCCTGGGCGCTGCGCTGGACCGCCTTGTAGGTGTTGTTGCCCGTGTTGAGGTCGGGGAAGATCAGCACGGTCGCGCGCCCGGCCACCGTCGAGTCCTTCAGCTTGGTGGCGGCGACGGCTGCGTCGACCGCGGCGTCATACTGGATCGGCCCCTCGACCTGCAGCTCCGGAGCCAGCTGCCGGACCAGCTCTGTCGCCGTGCGCACCTTGTCGACATCGGCACCCGTCCCGGAGCCTCCCGTGGAGTAGGAGAGCATCGCCACGCGCGGCTCCACCCCGAACTGGGCGGCGGTCCGGGCGGAGGAGATGGCAATGTCCGCGAGCTGCTCGGCCGTGGGGTCGGGGTTGATGGCGCAGTCGCCATAGACGAGCACCTGGTCGGCCAGGCACATGAAGAAGACCGAGGAGACGACCGAGACCCCCTCGTCGGTGCGGATCACCTCAAGCGCGGGACGGATCGTGTGGGCCGTGGTCGTGATCGACCCAGAAACCATGCCGTCGGCGTCACCGTTGAGCACCATGAAGGTGCCGAAGTAGGACGGGTCGACCACCGTGTCGATCGCGCGGTCGAGGGTGACGCCCTTGTGGGCCCGCAGCTCGGCATACTGCTCGGCATAGGCCTGGCGACGCGGGTCGGTCGCAGGGTCGACGCAGGTCGCCGCCTCGATCCGCAACCCCAGCGAGGTTGCCCGAGCACGGATCTCGTCCTCCGGCCCGAGGAGGATGAGGTTGGCAACTCCGCGGGTCAGCAGTTGGTCGGCGGCGCGCAGGATGCGCTCCTCCAGTCCCTCCGGCAGGACCACGGTGGCCGCCGCCTCCCGGGCCCACTCCGTCAGTCGGTGCTCGAACATGCGCGGCGTCACGATGCCGGAGGCGCGGGTGACGCCCTGGGGCAGCAAGGCAGCGAGGTCCAGGTTGGCGTTGACCAGCGCGACGGCCTCTTCGATCTTGCGGTGTGAGCCGGACGCGATGCGAGGCCGTGCGCCATAGCACTTGGTCGCTGTGGTGAAGGTGCCGTAGGAGGTGGTGACCACGGGCAGCTGGACCTCAAGCCCCTCGACCAGCCGTCGCACGTGCGGGTTCAGCGGGAAGCCGCCGTTGAGGACGATGCCCGACAGCCCGGGGAAGGTGCTCGCCCGGTGGGCCTGCAACGAGGCGAGCAGGACCTCCTCACGGTCGGCGGGGCAGATGACGACTGCGCCCTCCTTGAGCCGGTCCAGGACGTTGGGCATGGTCATGCCGGCCACGATCAGGCTCATCGACTCCTGGTCCAGCAGCGCCTCGTCGCCCAGAAGGAGCTCGCCGTCGACGGCGGTCATCAGGTCACGAACCGTGGGCGCGGCGAGGATCGCGTTGGCCGGCAGGACGTATGCGGAGTGCTCACCGAGGTGCTGCGCCAGCGCCGCCCTAGTGGGCTCGACCTGGTCGGGGGCGACCCGGTTGGCGATCACCCCGAGGACGTCGGCGTGGCGGATCCTTGCCTCGTGCACGTTGAGCGAGGCAGCGGTCACGACGTCCTCGGCGGACCGGTCGATGGCGGGCACCACGAGCATCATCGGTGAGCCGATGTTGGCGGCGATGCTGGCGTTGACGGAGAACTCTGTGGGGCCGGGGATGTCGGTGAAGTCGGAGCCGACGACGAGGACGGCGTCGTGCGCGTCGGCATACTGGTGGAAGCGGTCGACGACCTCGCTGATGGCACCCTCGGCGTTGGCATGGATGCGGTCATAGGTGACCCCGACCGCCTCAGCCTCCCCGAGCGGCGAGCTGGCCCGCGGCAGGAGCAGCTGGAGCACATGGTCTGGGACGTCGTCCTGGACGATGGGCCGGAAGACCCCGACCCGGCCGCCGAGGCGGGTCAGCTGGGCCAGCAGCCCGAGGGCAACGGCGGACTTGCCGGAGCGGGACTCCGCCGAGGCGAGATAGAGACTTGTAGGCACCCTCAGAACCTATCGCCCTGCACGCAGTCTGGGATGGGGGCACCCGCTGAGCCGATTGTCCGGGACTCCGGGCCTGTCGGCATACTCCGGCTGCTTGCGTCTGCAGGTCGTGAGAGTCTGACCAGATGAGTGCAGACCGGATCAGGGTGTGGGTTGATGGCCAGCGGGTCGACGAGGGGCCGGCGATCGCGGCGCTCGATCACGGGGTGACGGTCGGCGACGGAGTCTTCGAGACGGCCAAGATCATCGACGGCCAGGTGTTCGCGCGCACCCGCCACCACGACCGGATGGACCGCTCGCTGGCCGGGCTGGGCCTCGGGACTTTGGACCGGGAGCGGGTTGACGAAGGCATCGAGGCCGTGCTGCAGGACGAGATGATCGAGTTCGGACGGCTGCGCTACACCATCACCGGGGGAGTGGGTCCGCTGGGCTCGGACCGGCTCGACTCCCCGATGACCTACATCGTCACGGCGGGGGACCAGCCGCGGCCGACGCCCGCAACCACCGTGGGGGTGGTCCCCTGGATCCGCAACGAGCGGGCCGCGACGGTGGGCCTGAAGACGACGTCGTATGCCGAGAACGTGGTTGCTCTTGCTGCCGCCAAGAAGCTGGGAGGCACCGAGGCGATCTTCGCCAACGGCGCTGGTGACCTGTGTGAGGGCACGGGGTCAAACATTTTTGTCGTGCGCGACGGGGTCATCTTCACCCCGCCACTGGAGTCCGGTCCCCTGGCAGGGATCACTCGGGCCCTGACGATCGAGTGGTGCCGTGAGGAGGGTCTGGAGGTCCGTGAGGAGGCGCTGCCGCTGTCGGTGCTCGGCGAGGTCGATGAGGCCTTCCTGACCTCCAGCACCCGCGACGTGCAGGCGATCGCTGCAGTCCGGGTCGTCGGCGCGCAGCAGACGCTGGCGGGGGAGCTCCCGGCTGCGGACCTGTCGGATCGTCACCTCGGTGACCTTCCCGGGCCGGTCACCGCCAGGGCAGCTGAAATCTTCGCCCGCCTCGGCAGGGAGCGCCTAGACCCCTGACCCGGCCCACCCACCATCCTCCAGGGGGAGGCGACCCGGATTAGGATGGGCCGACCGCGACGGGTTAAAGTAACCGCCGATCGGGACGTGTAGCTCAGCTGGTTAGAGCGCTCGCTTCACACGCGAGAGGTCAGGGGTTCGAGTCCCTTCACGTCCACCCCTCTCCAAGCGTCTGACCTGCGGAAACACGCAGAACTCATCAGTGCGCTGGCTCCGAGCCAGGCGAATAAATACCAGAACACATACCAAACGCGTACCACGATCAACGCGTTGCGCCGTCCTCAGACACCCTGACAGCGGGTTCGCCCGCATAGGGAACTGTATGAGCGAGCGGACCTCCACCCCACTGATGCCGCGCGAGTTGTGGACCGCGCCCCAGCTTGCCGACTACCTCGGCAAGCCGCTCAAGTACGTCTACAGGCTCACCCACGAGCGACGCATCGACCACTACGTCATCGGTCGCGAACTGCGCTTCGACCCGGAGCACGTCCGGTCGTTCCTGGATGAAGCCCACTACGCGGTGCATGTCAGTGACGAAACTGCCGAGCAGGCCCCCGAAACCGCCACAGTCCTTCCGCGCATCGGACGCCCCAGGGGTCACCGAAATGATCGGCATGTGACATGAAGCCCAAGCAGAAGCCGAAGACCGCAGCCGATCGGCGCAAGCTGTCTCCGGGGGTCGGGCTGAGCTCCTACCCGTCTGGTCGGGTCGCCTACCGCTACCGCTGGACTGACAGGACCGGCAAGAGGCAGGTCGCGACGTTTGACACCGCTGACGAGGCTGAATTCTTCCGGGTCCGCATTCTGTCCGATCCACAGGCCGAGGCAGTCACCCGGACCATGACGTTCACCTCGTGGTGGGAGCGGTGGATGGAGCCTCGCGACCTGTTGCCCTCAACCAGGAAGGGCTACGAGTCCCTGGCTCGCAACCACATCTTGCCTGCTGTGGGTGATCTGCGGCTGTGCGACATCAGGCCCTCGCACTTGGTACGGATGCACGCCGACATGCTCCAGAAGAAGGGCTTGTCTGACAGCCACGCCGGCAAAGCGCTAGAACAGGTGGGAGCCTGCCTGCAAGACGCTGTGGTCGAAGGGATACTCGCCAGCAACCCGCACGCGATCATGCCGCGTCGAAAGCGTCGGAGCGCAGGGACGCAGAAGGATCAGTACGCACTGACGGTCTCGGAATTGATCGCTCTCGAGCGGGCGATGGATGCGCACTGGGCCGTCCTGGTGCCGTTCATCGCAGAGACCGGCCTGCGCATTGGTGAGGTCTCCGCCCTGACCGTCGGGGACGTCGACCTGGACAACGGACGGGTGAGCGTGACCAAGTCCCGCAAAAAGACCGGCGAACTGGGCCCACCCAAGTCGAGGGCCGGCTACCGGACGGTGCCGACCCTGACGAGCACCACGACAGAACGGTTGCGGATGAAGATCACGGACCAGACCCTAACCAAGCAGTCACCATTATTCGCCGGCAAACGTGGAGGAATCCTCAACCAGGACAACTTCCGCGGCAGGGAGTGGGCTGACGCCGTAACCAAGGCCGGTCTAGACAAGCTGGCTGACGGACGACCCGCACCGACACCCCACACGCTGCGTCACACGGCCATCACCATGTGGATGCAACGGGCCCACCTGTCCCCGTACCAGGCAGCCCGGCTCGCGGGACACGAGACCAGCGTCGTCACCGAGTCCATCTACTCTCACCTGAATCCCGGCGAGCTCGGGTTCGTCAGAGACGCGATGGAAGGGTGGGGAAGGGCAAAGCTGCGGGCAGTCAGTGATGACTGAGGGTCGTCTGACTGCCCATTCCCTACGGCGTCGCGTGGGGTCGGCTCGACCCAGGGGACCCCCAGCCTGCGGCCAACATACTGTCCGACGGGTCCCCAAACTTGAGTACCGGAAGGGAAAGGTGGGTGGACGCGATGGGGTCAGGCCCCGTTCTGTAGACGAGCTCGGGCAGGCGTCGTTTGAGCGATCTAGGCAGTCGTGATGCTGAGTCATTGCTTGCCGCTGTGGCGATGCGGGTCGTACACGGTGTCGGTGGTCCAGCAGGCCCAGATGACACGGACGCAGCCCCGGGCCAGGATCCGGACCGCGTGCGGATGGCGGGCTCCACGTGTGCCCGCGCGCGTCGGTAGCAGTCGCTGGCCCCGGCCGAGGAGTGGCGGGAGTTGTCGGCGAAACTGGTGATTGCCACCCGTGCCTGCTTGTTGGCGGTGTAGCGGAACCCGACAGTGCGGGACTTTCCCGAGGCCTTGGTGACCGGTGCTGCACTGCAGAGGGCGGCGACTTGCTCGGGGTTGTCACAGCGTTCGAGCAGAGGCCCGATCTCCGCGATGAGACGCGCCAGGCTGACCGTGGCAGTCCGCGGCAACGTCTGCAGCAGTGAGGTTTTGGGGTGTGCCGCTAGGGCGGTGGCGATCTGCTGTTCCAGCACGACGATCTGGCCGTTCAGCATCCTGATGTGGATGATAGAGGCGCCGACGATGACCGTAAGCACGCTCGGTGCGATGGCGGAGGCGCTAACCGGCGCGGCGCGCAGTCGCTGGACCAGTTCGGCTGGGGACTCGCCACCGCGGTAGCTGTGACGGTGGCAGAACTGACGCATCCTGCCCTCGCCGAGGTGTCGCGCTGACTGCGGTGCCGGATAGTCGGCCAGGAACGCCAACGCGATCGGTGAGGTGAGCTTCTGGAAGATGAGCGCGGCTCCGGGCCAGTGTTCAGCCAGGATGGCCCACAGCTGGTTGGATGCCCCCGCGCGTGCCTGCACCAGAGCGGTCCGGGCCCGCACGAGTGCGGCCAGTTCACGTGTGGGCTGCGCCACCGGCTCCACTCGGCGCAGACGGTGGTTGTCGGTGCGGGCGTAGTCGGCGAGCATGAACGCATCAGCGCTGTCGGACTTGGCTCCGGCCGACCCCCATGGGGGGCGGGCTGCCTTGAACGCGGCTGGCTCGACCATCATCACGCGGTGCCCGGCCTGAGTGATCAAGCCCACCACCAAGCACTCACGCGCGCACGCTCGCCACCGGCAGCGCGGCCGGGTCGCCCCGTTTGGCGAGCTGGGCGAATAGCGAGGCAATCTCGCATCGCGCGACTGACCTGCGCGCGAGGTCGTTGCCCTGGGGCGTGGCCCGTTAAGGTCTACGCGTGACGATTCCTGGTATTGGGGCGAGCGACCGACATGAGCAGATGCTGCTCGAGCGGGTGGCAATTGCGTCAGCCGAAGCGCACCGAGCGGACGCCGAACTGAGAGCGGCTCGAGACAGACGCGACACCGCGATTAGGGCGGCAATTAGGGCGGGCATAGACCCGTTGGTCGTCACGGAGCAGGCGGGCATGTCGCGTGGATTTGTCAGTCGCGTTGTCAACGCACCTCGATAGTCCTACGCGGCGCGCCGTTGTTCCTCACGGATCTGGAGCCCTCTCTGCGCAAACTCCTAGCACGCCACGTGCTGGCGTACGGTCCGCTGTTCGCTGACCTGGAAACTAGGCCGACGGCTGCGATCTAGCGACCTGCGGCCGGGAGTAGCCTCATGAGACGGTCAACGTCTTCAGGATCCACGCGGAGAATCCGCGGGCCGCTCCGGTAGGCGGGCAAGCTTCCGTCCGAGATACGGCGTCGTTGCGTTCGCTGGCTGATACCAGTTCCTTCGGCCGCTCCGGCCAAGGACTCGTAGTGCCGCCGGGTCGTTGACTGTGTCGGGCTGTGTGCGCTCATGCACTCTAAACGCCCTGCGCGTGTCTGGGAGCCAGCACCCATGGCGTGGACCCCAGAAGGCAAACAGCACATCTGTCTGAGGCGCCCATGTGGGGGCGCGGGGCCAGTAGCGCCTTGTGAGGCGGCGAAGGCGTTGGTCGAAAAATGGGACGACTCGTGTCTGTCGGGGGCGCCCTTGACGACAACGATCGCACTTGAAGTCCCGGCGACTCCTGTCTATCTGTCGCACGTGCTGACCAGCACGAACGTTTTGGTCGCACAAGGCGGTGCCCGACCGGACGCCACGGTCCGACACGAGAACGGGCCGAACCGAAACCCAAATCTGTCGAATCTTTACCTGATCATTGGTTTCTGCTGAGGATCTTGGGTCTACGGTCGTTAAGACGTGCCGGAGCGCAGTGGGATGACTGGGGCAACCTGCATGTCGGGCTGTGGACAACAAAAGCGGGGGTTGGCAGACCAGTTCTACAGTGCGGAACGTGGCTGATTGAGTCCCAGAACACAGCTTGGGCCGCTTTGGGCGGTAAACGACGGAGAAACTCATGATTCTGACGACCTCCCGGACCACGGGCGCGTACTTGACATTCGCGACGTGCCTCGCGCTTGTGGCGTGTAGCGATGCTGTCGACGAGGCGCCCACACCCTCCACGACAGACACCTCAACAGCAAGCACCTCCGACCCGGCCGTGACCACCTCGACACCGTCGGCCGATGGCAGCGTCACCACCACGGCGCCGCCGGATCAGTCGGCCGAGGAGCACGATCAGGCCGACATTAAGGAAACCCTTGAGCTCTACACCGGGGCGATGACGGCCGCGTTCAACGGCGAAGCGTCGATCGAGGAGATCTACCCTTACACCAAGGGCACGGCACGCGAGCAGTGGACAACCGAGGTCATGGCCGCCGAAGCGCAGGGCTACACCTTTAGCGGGGAAACTCAACTGGAGGTGCTAGAAGTCTCGGTGGATGGAGACTCAGCGACCGTGTTGGCGTGCGCAGACGTCTCGACTGTCGAGGCGATCGACGAGAACGGTGACTCGATCATCGCGGAAGATCGACTCGACCGGACGCTGAACGACTTCGTCCTGGTGCGTGACGACTCGGCGGCCGTGGGCTGGTACGTCGTGGAAGACACGAACAGGAGCGAGCCGTGCGACGGTTGATCGCCCGCTTCTGCGCCCTCGGGGTAACCCTGGGCTGCTCCCTTGTCGTGCTTTCCGGCTCACCGGTTCAAGCTGAGCCAGAGTGCAGGGAGAAGAGCAAACTTACTGGACAGTGCTTGGTTTACGTCACGCCGCCTCCGCCGGATTACCCGTTACCTCCGGGTGTTAGCCCGGGCGAGCCGGGAGACCCGGGTGTCCACAACTGTGTCGACCCTGTGACTGGCACTGACTACGCGTGCATCGTGGGTGACTGGTACTGGTCGTATGAGTGGGCTTGCTATACGAAGTATGCGGAGCCTCAGCCGCCGTGGAGTGACCCGGTGTGGTCGGGCAGTACGGAGGGGGCCGTCTTTTGGTGCTCTCGTGGTGTCACTTTGACGGACCGCTTTCCAGCGGACACGGTTGCGCGGTGGGCGCCGTCTCCGCCGTGGGGTGCCCCGCAGGATCCGAGGGATCTGGCGTTGGCCGCGATCGAGACGATGAACTTGCGGGCGATAGAAATTGGGATTGTTCCTGAGCAGGGCGCGAACCGAGTCGGGCTTTTGGGGTTGCCGACGTGGATGTGGGTGGATGACGTGGAGGGGTCGACCTGGGGGCCGATCACGCGCACCGCAACCTCGGGCCCGTGGTCGGTGACCGCCACTGCTGAGGTGGACCGGATCGAGTGGGACATGGGTGACGGAACTGTCGTGACCTGCACGACGTCCGGGACTGAGTACCAGGACGTTTACCAGGACGCGGACAGTCCGGACTGTGGCCACCGGTATGAGGACCAGGGGACGTTCGCGGTGTCGGCGACTTCCTACTGGGTCATCACCTGGTCGGGTATCGGACAGTCGGGAACGATCGAGATGGACTTGACGCAGGACGGACAGATTGTGATGGGGGAGGCCCAGGTGCTGAGCCAGTAGTTCGCCAAGGGCGGGATCCAACTCGGGGAGGCAGACCTCGAGCCACAAGGGCACAAGCGACGGGGAGAGCGAGAGTATGGCCAAGAAACTGGACCTGGCAGAGGGCCAGCCCGGCAGTGGTGGCGGATCTTTGCCACCTACCACTACGACACCAACCGAGCCCACGGTGGCGGCGCCGCCGAAGTTGCGGCGGCGCCCGGTCTTGGCCCTTGCTGGGTTGGCGTTGGTCATCATCGGTGCGTTGGCTGCGGTGTGGATCTACCTGTTGAGCAGCGAGGCCGTGGAGGCCGTCGCGGTGCGGGAGACGGTCATGCGGGGCGCGATGATCGAGGCGGGCGACCTGGTGACGGTCCGGGTGAACCCGGACCCTGCTCTGCAGCTCGCGCCGGGGGAGCAGATGGACTCGTTCGTGGGCCAGCGAGCAGCCCGGGATCTGAGTGCCGGCAGTCTGGTCACGCGGGAGGCGGTCACCGAGCAGGTGATGCCAGCTGGTGGGCTTTCGATGGTGGGGTTGGCGTTGACCCCGGCGCTGATGCCGGGGGAGGCGCTGCTGGTGGGGGACTCGGTGCGGATCGTGGCCACGCCCGGTCAGGGGGGTGACCCGGCAGATTTTGAGGCCGCGGGCACGTTGTTCCCGGCCGAGGTGGTGGGTGTGAGCCGTTCGTCGGTGGACTACGCGGCTGAGACGGTTGTCTCGGTTCTGGTGCCGCAGGGTCAGGCGGCGCAGATCGTGCAGTGGGCCTCGGCGGGGCGGGTCGCCCTGGTGCTGGACAGCAGGGAGACGAACTGATGGCTGTGATCGCGTTGGTGTCTGCCTCAGGCTCTCCGGGAGTGACGACCACTGCGCTGGGGTGGGCCCTGTCTAGGGTTCGGCGCACGATCTTGGTCGACGCGGACCCGACGGGCGGGGCGGCGATGCTGGCCGGCTACCTGCGTGGTCAGATGGTGCCTCCCGACGCCTTGCTCGAACTGTGGGCGGCTCACCAGCAGGGCAAGCTGCGGGCCGTGCTGCCTACGGTCACGATGTCCTTGCCGGATTCGCAGGTGGGGTTGTTGCCGGGAACCCGCGCGCATAGTCAGGCGGGCAGCCTGGCTGGTTTGTGGGAGCCGTTGCTGGCGGCGCTGAAAGCGCTGGACGGCACTGGCCAGGACGCGATCGTGGACGTGGGTCGGCTCGGGTTGGCAGGGTCGCCGACCCCGTTGCTGTATGGCGCGGATCTGGCGTTGGCCGTGTGCCGCACCGATCTGGTGTCGCTGTCGGCGTTGCGTTCCTGGCTGGCCACGTTGCACACCGAGTTCGAGGACGTGGGCGGAGCCGCATCGTTGGGGGTTGTCCTGGTGGGACCGGGACGTCCCTACTCCAGGGGTGAGGTCGGCAAGGTGCTGTCCGATGTGTGCGGTGGAGTGGACCCGGTCATCGCGAGTGTGGACTGGGACCCGAAGGCAGCGGCCGCGTTCTCTGCCGGGGCACCGGTGCGACGGCTCGATTCCAGCAAGTTGGTGCGAAGCCTGAAAGTCCTTGAGACGTCCGCACGCAGGATCATCGGGACCGCCGAGCAGGTGGCGTCGTGAGCGTGGAGGAGTTCGAGGTGCAGCCCGACTCTGCGGCGAGCACGGACCCGGCCAGTCTGCCGATCTTCGGCACCCCCACTGACACTGGTGCAGGTACGACGTCGACGTCGGCATCGCGCCCTGGTCGCCGCCGTGGTGGGTTCATGTTGGATCAGGCCGGGACGGAGCGTGAAGAGGCACCGCGCGCCTCCACGGGCAACGTCGTGGCCCTGCCGCCGAGGATGGCGCAGTGGGCCAAGCCGGTCGAGTCCTGGGCGGTAGAAGAGGGTCTGGACTGGGACTTGGTGGCCAGCGTGCGTCAGCAGGCCGCGGACCGGCTCAGCCAGGAAGACTCCGGCGGCACCGAAAGCCGCGTAACTGAACGGGAGCGTGGTCGGGCGATCATCTTGGAGCTGTTGGCGCGGGAGGCCAAGGAACGGTTGCGGGCGGGGGAGAGCGCTTGGCCTGCGGACTTGGCGGACCGGTTGGCGCGGGCAGTGTTCGACGCGGTGTTTGGGCTGGGCAGGCTGCAGCCGTTGGTCGATGATCCGCAGATCGAGAACATCATGATTTTCGGGCACGACCAGGTCACGGTCGAGCTGACCGGGGGCCGACAGGTGGCCGCACCGCCGGTGGCTGACTCAGATGAGGAGCTGGTGGACTTCCTGGCGTTCGTCGCCTCCCGCTCGGAGGTCAACGCCCGTTCGTTCTCACCGGCACACCCGGCGCTACACATGCGCTTGGACGGCGGGGCCCGGTTGGCCGCCCAAGCCTGGGTCACGCCGCGCCCGCAGGTCGTCATCCGGCGCCACCGGTTGACGCAGATCGCCCTGGTTGACCTGGTGGGTTTGGGTGCGTTGTCACCGGTCGCGGCGAGCTTCCTGGCGGCCGTGGTGCGCAGCGGACGCTCGATCGTGGTCTCCGGCGCCCAGGGTGCGGGGAAAACCACGATGGTGCGGGCCTTGTGCGATGAGATCGGCAGGCACGAGGTCATCGGCACGTTCGAGACCGAGTACGAGCTGCACTTGCACGAGATGCGTACCAAGCACCCGCACGTCTTCGCGTTCGAGGCCCGGCCCGGGTCCGGTGAGGTCGGCCCTGATGGCCGTCGTCGTGCTGGTGAGTACACCTTGGACCAGGCGCTGCACGACAGCTTCCGGATGAACCTGAACCGTCAGATCGTCGGTGAGGTCCGCGGCCCGGAGGCGGCCGCGATGCTCAAGGCGATGCAGTCGGGGTCGGGGTCGATCTCGACCACACACGCCGCGCACGCGCTCGGCGCGGTGGAGAAGCTGGTGACGTGCGTGATGGAGTCCGGTAGCCACGCCACCCACGACTACGCGCTGCGTGCAGTCGCCTCGGGCATCAACGTCATCGTGCACGTCGACAAGCAAACGAAGACCACGCCGGACGGGCAGGCGCAGGTGTCACGGTTCGTCTCCGAGATCATCACCCTCAGCTTGGGCGAGCAGCAGAGCGGCTACGCGACCACACACGTGTTCAAGACCGCACCGGGAGCAACGACCGCCACCGCCTACGTGCTGCCCGATGAGTACCGGGACCTGAGCAGGCATGGCTTCGACCTGGACGCCTTCACCCAGGAGCAGCAGGGGAGGCGCACATGAGCACCCTGATTGTCGCGGTCGCCGGCGCCCTGGTCGCTGGCGGGGCCTTGATGACGGTGCTGGGCCTCGCGCGCCGACCGGTGGCACCCGCCACGCCTGCCCGGTCGCGCCGGGCGGGGCGCTTCCACCTGGACCGAGCGGGCAGGGTCAGGGCCCTGATCGGCCTGGGCATCGGTGCACTGATCGCCGTGCTGACCGGATGGTTGATCGCGCTGATCGTCACGCCGCTGGCACTGGTCGGTATCCCGGTCCTGCTCGCCGCGCCACCGGCCGAGCGCGAGATCGACCGGATCGAGGCGATGGAGGAGTGGGTGCGCACGTTGGCCGGCTCCCTGGGTGCTGGCGTCGGTCTGGAGCAGGCGCTGATTCGTTCGCTGCGCTCCACCCCCGACCCCATCCGGGCTGAGGTCACCCGGTTGACCAGCCGCCTGCGTGCACGGTGGCGGACCGAGGACGCGCTACGGGCCTTCGCCGATGACCTGGACGACGCCACCGGTGACCTGATCGCCTCCAACCTGCTGTTGGGCGCCAACCGCCGTGGCGGCGGGCTGGCCACGGTCTTGGAAGGGCTTGCCGAGTCAGTGGGCCAGGACGTGCACAACCGCCGCGAGATTGAGGCTGACCGGTCCAAGCCGCGCAGCAACGCCCGCATCATCACCCTCATCACCCTGGTGGTGCTCGGCGGGTTGGCCGTCTCCGGTGACTACATCACCCCCTATGGCACACCGCTGGGGCAGGTGCTGCTGGCGACCTATCTTGGCCTGTACGTGGCCATGCTGGCCTGGTTGCGCAAGATGGCCCAGGGCAGGGCGATGCCACGCTTCGTCGGGGCCAGCGTGCGCGAGCAGGTGTCATGACGACCCTGCAGATCCTCATCGCCGCCGGCTCCTTGGTGGGGTTGGGCGTGGCCCTGATCCTGTTCCAGCTGGTCCCGACCCAGCCGGACCTGGGCCAGGCCCTGTCCAGGCTGTCCCCGGCCGGGGCGCGGCAAACGCAGGCCCGGCAGCTCCCGGCGGGCACGGCCAACGGCAGCGAAGACGTACGGGACGTGCTCGGGTCGTGGGCTGAAAGGGTCCTTCCGGCGGCCCTGTGGGGCAAGGTCAAGGCGCCCGACCTGGCCGTCCTGGGCATCAGCCCGGCCCGGCTGTACGGCGAAAAGATCCTGTACGCCTTCCTCGGACTTCTGGCCGGACCGATCCTGTCCGCTGCGGTCATGTTCTCGTTCAGCATCCCCTTCTACCTGCCGGTTATCGCGACCCTGATCCTGGCCGCGGGCCTGTGGTTCATCCCCACCTACAACGTGCGCACCGACGCCGCCGACGCACGGGTGGCGTTCGCCCGGTCCCTGGGCGCGTTCGTGGACCTGGTCACCTTGGAGATGGCCGCAGGTTCCGGACCCCGGCAGGCTATGGAAGCCGCGGCCACCGTCGGGGACTCCTGGGTCTTTCGCCGGCTGCGCGAGGAACTGGCCCGCACCCGCTGGTCGGGCATCACCCCCTGGGACGCGCTGCGCGGGCTTGGCGAAGAGATCGACATGCCGGACCTGCACGAGCTGGCCGACATCATGCGCCTGTCCGGTGAGGACGGCGCCGCGATCTACCCCCAGCTGAAGGCCCGGGCCACGAGCATGCGGGCCGCGATCCTGTCGGCGCAGAAGTCCAAAGCCAACGAGACCAGCGAGGCGATGACCTTGCCGATGACCTTGCTGGCCCTGATCTTCCTTCTCATCCTCATCACCCCCCAGTTCCTACGGATGGTGGTGGGCTGAGACGAACACCGAACCCAACACCCCCGTCACCAGATACCCACCTCGAACCCCACCCGTTGTGCCACCCACGTGAGAAGGAGAACACCATGAAGAAGTCCACTCTCAACGCCAGCATCTGGACCTGCACCCGAGCGGGCCGGGTCCGTGATGAATTCGCAACCCGACGCGAGCAGGGGTCTATCTCCGTCGAAACTGTCGTGATCGCCCTGGGCCTGTTCGCCCTGGCCACCTTGATCATCGGGCTGCTCACCGTCTGGGCGACCGGCAAGCTCGGTGGTCTGAGCTAATGCCCCCCCGGCTCGGGGTACGGCCTGGCGACGGGGCGCGCATCCTGCGTGCCCAGTCCAAAGACCGTGGTTCGAGCTCGGTGGAAACCGTGATCCTGCTGCCGCTGATGTTCTTGCTGCTGCTCGCGATGGTCCAGGGCGGGCTGTGGTTCCACGCCCGGGCCGTCGCCCTGGGTGCCGCGCAGGAAGGAGCACGGGTCGCGGCGGCAGAAAACTCCTCGGCCGGCGCCGGGATCTTCGCGGCGACCACTTTCGTGGCCGACGCAGGCACGGGGGTGGTGGTCAACCCGACAGTGACCGGTTCACGCTCGGGTGCTACCGCGACCATCACGGTCACCGGGGCGGCACAGTCCCTGGTGCCGTTCCTCAACCCCGCTGTCAGCCAGAGCGCCAGTCTCCCGGTCGAAAGGATCACGGGATGACCCGGACCTGGGGAGTCAACGCACGCGAGGCAGGGTCGGTCTCGATCGAGGTCGTCATCCTGGCCCCGGTGTTGATGCTGTTCATCCTGGGCATCGTGTTCGGCGGCCGGTACGCCCTGGCGCAGCAGGGCGTGCAGACGGCTGCCGCTGATGCGGCACGCTCTGCCTCCATCGCCCGCTCCGCAGGCGAGGCCGGCGATGCCGCTGCCAGCGCAGCCGCATCGTCCCTGGCCAACCAGAACCTGTCCTGTGCCTCCCAGTCGGTGAATATCGACACCGGCGCCTTCGCCGCCCCACCGGGGACCCCCGGGACGGTCTCGGCAACCGTCACCTGCGTGGTCGATATGTCCGACCTGGCCTTTCCGGGTATCCCGGGCAACCAGACTCTGACCTCGACGATGACCTCACCGCTGGACACCTACCGCAGCAGGAACGGGTGAGAACCATGGAAGCGACCCTCCGCCAAGTCAGCACCAAGGCACAGGACCGGGGTTCGGTCAGCGTGTTCGTCATCGTCATCGCGACCGCCTTTTTGATCATGACGGGTCTGGCCGTCGACGTCTCCGGCCAGATCCACGCTATGCAGGAAGCCCGCAGCCTCGCCCGGCAGGCGGCCCGTGCCGGCGGCCAGGAGCTGAACCTGCCTACCGGGGTGCGCGGGCGGGCCGCTGTGGCTGACCCCGGCGCGGCCGCAGCCGCAGCCCAGAACTACCTCGCCCATGCCGGAGCCAACGGCTCGGCGTCAGTGACCAGCCCCACGAGCATCACCGTGGTGGTCACCACGGCCTACCCGACCAAGTTCCTCTCGATCATCGGCGTCGGCAGCCTAAGTGCCAGCGGGACCGCCGACGCCAGGATCACCCGGTCCGTAGAAGGAGTAGAGCAATGAGAACACGGCTACTACGAGGCCTGGGCGCCCTGCTGGTCCTGGCCGGTATCCTCATCGGTCTGCCGGCACTACTTCTCGCCGTGGGCGGCACCCCGCTCCCCGAGAGCATGCCCACCCTGGCCGGTGTCCGCGATGCCTTGTTCACCCCCGACGACGGCACACTTGCGCTGACCGCGGCGCTGATCCTGGGCTGGTTGGTGTGGGCAGCCCTCACCCTCACCATCCTGATCGAGCTGGCCTGGCAACTGCGCGGAGTGAGAGCCCCTGCCCTGCCCGGACTGGCCCTGCCGCAAGCCTCCATGAGCGCCCTGGTCGCGGCCGCGGTGGCACTGTTCATCGCCGCCCCGCTCGGGGTCGTCCAAGCGACCCCCGCCACGGCTGCCCAGATGGCAGGTGTGACAGCCCCCCAGGCCAGCACCGCACCGGCAACTCCAGGGAGCGAGCAGCAGGTGGCTTCCCACCCCTTGAAGGACACGACGGTCGAGGACGACAGTGTTTCTGACCTGCAGGACACCACCGAATACGAGGTGCAGCCTGGGGACACGTTGTGGTCGATCGCCCAGAGGCACCTGGGCTCTGGGCATGACTATCTCCGCATCGTCGACCTCAACGCCGACCAGTTGCGTCAAGGCGCCGACTGGGTGACCCCAGGTATGCGTTTGAACCTGCCCGCACCGCAGGGCGCACCTGCTTCGACACAGCAGCAAGAGGCTCAGGTCGTCGTCGAAACCGGCGACACCCTCAGCGATCTGGCGGCCGAGCACCTCGGCGACGGAGCCGAGTGGCCGCAGATCTACCAGGCGTCCACCGACCTGGTGCAGCCAGACGGTCGCCAGCTGGAAGACCCGGACCTGATCTACCCCGGCTGGCACCTGAACCTGCCTGCCCCTGCAACCCACGCACAACAGCCGCCGACCACCACTGCAGGACTGGTGGCCGCCGACGACGCGCCGTCCCTGGGTGCACAGACCGACAGTAGCCACGAGGCTTCCGACCAGGCCCCAGCTGCTGCCCCGGAGCAGGGGGATGAGACGGACGGGTCGGCCCACGCGAGCACCGGCGTCGACGTGGGCGCGGCAACGGCGACCGCGGACAAGCAGCGACCCGCAACGGTCGCCCAGATCGCACCTGACACGGCTGGGGACGCTACCGGGAACGCCGAGACAGACACGGCTAGGGACGCCGAGGCGGACAGCCCGCCGGCCTGGCTGCTGGAAGGCATCGTCGGTTCCGGGGCTCTGCTTGGTGGGGCGTTGTTCCTGGCACTGAACCAGCGCAGTCGTTCCCGGTTCCGGACCCGCCGCCCTGGTCGGGCCGTCGCGGCCGCCGATCGCGTGCTGGCACCGGTGGAAAAGACCGTCCAGACGCGCGGACCCGCGCCCGCTCTTACCCTGGAGCACCTGGATGAGGCCATGCGCCGACTCGGCGCACAGTGCGCTGCCATCGGCACTCCCGTGCCGGCTCTGGCGGCGGTGCACCTGGCCGACACCGGGATGACGTTGCACCTGCTCGAACCGGGCACGCTGGCCGCGCCATGGCAGGTCGCAGGGCAGGGCCAGCACTGGTTCCTGCCAGCTGATGCATCTCTGGACCAGGTGGGGCCACTGCCGCAGGACTGCCCCGCCCCGTTCCCGCTGCTGGTCTCCATCGGTGCCGCCGATGATGGGTCGGCCTGGCTGCTGAACCTGGAGGACTTGGAGGTGGCCCTGACCGGGGCAGGGGAGTACCCGGCCGACCTGGCCCGCTACCTGGCTGCCGAGGTCGCCGTGAACCCCTGGTCGGCTGGGGTGCGGCTGGACTGTGTGGGCATCGCCGAGGAGGTAGCGCCGATGAACCCGGCTCGGGTCCGCGTCGCTGACGCCCACGCCGTTGAGAATCTCGTCGCCGAGGTTGTCGGTGTGATCGACCGGGTGGGGGAGGGGGACGTCCCCACCTCACGGGTGCGTCAGGACGGGGAGGACACCTGGCCGGCACGCCTGGTGCTGCTCAACACCGACGCGGCCGCCTCACCGGCCGCGAACCAGATGCGTGAGCTGCTGGCGCAGCACGCGAGGCGCACGGGTGCCTCCATCGTCATGCGTGCCGGCGCCCCGACCGAGACAGCGATGGAGATCCAGGCCACCGAGGACGGCCGCATCCTGATCCCGGCCGCCGGCCTGGACCTGATCGGTGTCGGCCTGACCATCGACGAAGCCACCGGGTGCGCCGCCTTGCTGGCCCAGTCCCAGGAGCAACCGGACGTGCCGATGCCCGCAGCCACCTCCGGGGAGCAGGAGTGCTGGCGCGACTGGACCGACCAGGCCGGCGCAATCCGCACCGAACACACCATGCCCCGAGAGCAGGGCGACGACGCTGCGCTCACCCTCCTCCCGCAAGACGATGACGACTATGAGGAAGCGGGCGCCACCACTGCCGCTGACCTGTCGACGTTGTCTCCGCGGGTGGAGCCAACGGTCGCCCAGCAGGTGCTGGACGTCGACCCCACCCTGGATGCAGACCTCGCGGCCTGGTGGGACGAGCGGGCCCACGTCCCCAAACTGACCCTGCTGGGACCGGTGAAGGCCAAAACGTGGGGCAAACCGCTGGCCACGCGCAAGGCGTACCTGACCGAGCTGCTGGCCTACGTCGCGTTGCGCCCCCAGGGTGTGAGCACGGCGGAGACGGCCGAGGCGTTCGCCATCACGGAGGCCAAGACCCGCGACTACATCGGCCGGTGCCGCGAATGGTTGGGCCAGGACCCGGCCAACGGCCAACCGCACCTGCCGCACGCACAGGACGCCCCGGCCGCCCAGCTACGTGGCGTGAACGTCTACCAGGTGATCGGGCTGCTGGTCGACGTCGACCTGTTTCGCCGACTGCGCACCCGCGCCGGAGCCCGCAGCGGCGCCGACGCCATCGCAGACCTAGAGCAGGCACTACGGCTCGTCCAGGGCCGGCCCTTCGACCAACTGCGCCCCGGCGGCTGGGGCTGGCTGTTTGAGGGAGACCGACTCGACCACCACATGACCTGTGCCGTGGTCGACGTCGCACACATCGTGGCCACCCACCACCTGCAGACCGGCAACCTCGAAGATGCCCGCGCGGCCGCAGAGATCGCGTTCCTGGCCGCACCCCACGAAGAGATTCCCACCCTGGACCTGGCCGCCGTCACCGCCCGCTCCGGACACACCGCCGAAGCCGTCCGCCTCCTGCAGAGCAACGTGTGCAACCGCACCGACGACCCCGACCTGCCCCCAGGTGACCTACCCGAACGCACCCAACAGATCCTCGACCGCCACGGTTGGCTGGAAGACCGCAAGGAAGCCGTCTAAGCCAGGACCGCCGCAAACAGCGACCCCCACGCACTCTCTTCCCCGAGTCTGCCCAGCGTGGGGGTCGCGGTATGCCCGAACAGGTCGGAGCTGGCTTATTCGCTGCGGGCGCCGGAGGGGTCGACGTCGACGTCGACGTCGATAAGAGAAGCGTCGGCCCGCGACCTGAAGAAGCTTTCCCATGGCGCGCCCGCGAGCTGGCCTTGCCACGACGTTCGGCGCGCCGGCGAGGCGATCGGCGGCGGTGGGTGACAAGGAAGCAGTAGAGCCCACTTTGTCATCCCGACAAGGCCTTTTGTAGGGACGTGTGGGGACGCACTCTGACCTGCGGGTTTGTCGCGTCCCCAGGGGTGTGCGCCGACCGTTTGGCCTCGGCTGGGGACGCTGGCGGGAGCGCTCGGTGGAGACCTTCCTCTCATGTTCAGGCGACGAGAGGAGTTGGCGATGAGTCTGGAGAGGCAACTAGGGCTGGAGGCGGAACCATTGGTGGCGGCTTGTTCCCGGTGGTGTGCTTGGCAGCGATTCCATCCAATCCTCGGTGTCTGCGACGACGTGCACGACCTACGGGCGTGGGTGAAGCAAGCGGATCCTGCCGAGGCGAATGAGGTGCTGTTGGCCCTTGGCGAGATTGGTGCGGTCGATGGCGGTGATGACCCGCTCGCTTCGACCGTCTTGTTGTGGCTTCTGCTTCCCGGCGCGATTCGTATGGCCCGTTCCTTGCTGCCCTTGAGCGACCGGATTGATGAGTTGGTTGCCGCGCAGTTGTGGATCTGCGTGAGGACGGTCAGCTGGCGCAAGCGGGTGCGGGTGGCCAGCACCGTGTTGATGAACACTCGCCGTGAGGTGCTGACTGACCTGGGAGTGTCTTCCTCAGGCAGGCCACGCGTGTTTCCGACAGCCAACGTAGAACTGCTGGAGGGCTCACCCTCGCCGCAAGATAACGACGCGGCTTTCGATCTGCTCCACAGTCTTCTTCAGGAAGCTACGAGCACTGGGCTGGTGAGCCGAGACGACTGCCAGCTTCTCCTGCGGTTGGCCGAGCGCTCTGACGCCGTCCGTGTGGCCTGTGGGCACGGGGGACTGTTGGCCCGGTCGGCGACATCATCCGTGGCCAGCGAGTGGGGTCTGTCCCGGTCGACGATCACCCGTCGGGCACAGCGCGCACTGGCAGCACTGCACCACGCCTACGCATCAGAACCTCGGTCGGCGTGAGCCCCGGCACGGGGTTTGCGGTGCTTTGGGAGTTGTGATGAACCAACCTGAGATCGGAACCGACGTTGAGCAACTGCTCGAACTGTCCGCGTCGGGGCCGCTGGTGCTGGCGAGTCTGGATGCTTGCGTGCGGCGTTTGCGTGAGGTCCAGGCTGCCAAGTCCGCTCTTGCTGCACTGTCCACCGAGGATGTGCGGCGGGCGATCGCCCGCCGGCAGCAGCGGATGGCCAATCCCGGGAGCCGGGCGTGAGCGTGGTCAGCGTCGATGAGTTGCAGCGGGCCTGGCGTGCCGTCCAGGACGGGCAGTTCCGTCCAGGGGCGCCGGATCATCGCCCGACCCGTGCTAGGGCCAGAGCGCGAGCCTCGAAAGGGGACACCTGCCCCAACTGGTTGCCGACTGCTGGCGTGCTGCCGGTCCTGGGCTGCCACGGGTCGGCCGGTGCCACCACGTTGGCGGTCGCGGTGGCAACCGTCTTGGCGCGGCCGGTACGGGTGGTCGAGGCCAGCTCGGCTGGTGCCAGTGGTCTGGCAGGGTTTGCCACCGCCGAAATGGGCGGGACTGGTACGGGGTGGCTTCGTGGGCGCCGGGACGACCTGGTCCTGGACCGGCTGGAGGACGGGTACGCCTCGCTGCGTGACCTGCCGCTTCCGGACCCGGACCCAACGGAAGGGTCGCCGTCGCTGAACATCCTCGACGTCGGATGGGCAGTGGAGACCCTCGCCATGTCTCCCGGTTGGGTCCGCTCGACCGTGTTGGGCGCACGCGATCTCCTTCTGGTCACGACGGCGACCGTTCCGGGCCTGCGCCGTCTGGAAGGGGCATTGCACGAGCTCGACACGAGCAGCGTGCGCCTGGTCGTGGCGGTCCAGGGCCCGAAGCGGCGCCGCTGGCCTCGAGAGGTGACCCACTGCGTCCGCTCACGCACAGCAACCGTGCTCGACGAGGCGCTGGTGGAGATCGCCCACGATCCCGCCATGGCCATCCGCGGGTTGGACACCTCACCTCTTCCTGGCGCCCTGTTGTCCGCCGCCGCCACAATCACCCAGCTCTTGGCGCTGGGGAGCAGTCCTGACCACCACAAGAAGGGAAATACCCATGTTCGCTAACCTGCAAGACACTGGCCTGCAAGCCGCCACTTTTGCGGCGCAGGTCTGCCCCAAAGCCCCCCCGGGCGCCCAGACGCACGTCGACGACATCCTGGGCTATGTCCTGTGGGGCGTGGGCATCCTGTTCTTCCTCGGTGTCGTGGTCGCGGTTGGGTCCGTCGTCGCGGGGCGGGTGTTCGGGATGCCGCACGCCTCCACCGCCGGCATCATCGGCCTGGTCGTGGTGTTCATCGCGGTCATCGGCTACCTGATCCTGCCGGGCATCCTCGACGCCATGATTGGCTCTGGGTGCGTCTGAGATGTCAGACCAGACACCTGGAGCGTGGAGCCGGGGCAAGCTGATCGCCATCCTCGCGACCGCTGCCGTCGCCGGGCTGGGCCTGCTCGTTGGCCTGGGGTTGTTCATCTGGCAAGTCCTGGGGACCAACGAGCCCCCGACCCAGGCCAGTGAAGGTCGTGTATCCGCCGGCACGCCTGCTGTCGTCGTGGTGGATGAATCCACCCTGGCCCCAGCCGGGCCACAACGGCGCGAGCAGATCGCGGACGCGCCAATGCTGACCGTGCAGGACCCCCTTGCCTACCGGGAGGGCGTGGTCGCCGCAACGGTGACCGAACCGTTGGCCATCCCCGCAGCGACCCGCACCGGGGCGTTGGACGTCCCCACCGGATACCCCCACACCCAGGAGGGGGCGGTGGCGCAACTGGCTGCGATCGACGTCGTGGTCATCTCGGGCATGTCCGTGCCAGCCACGCACGAGGTCTACCGGGCCTGGTCCAGCGGCGGGGGCGACCCAGCTGACTGGGTGATGACGGGCAACGTCACCACCTTCCTGACCGCTGCCAAACAGAGCGGTCAGGCCAAAGAGGCCGGCCTGGTCGTGACGGCGGTACCAGCGGCCGGCCAGATCAAGGGCAGCGACGGGAACGACTGGGTCCTTGCCTGTGTCCTGCTGGAGCTGCGTGCTGATCTTGTGGAGGAGGCCAAGGCTGCTTACGGGCACTGCGAGGCGATGACCTGGGATCAGGACCGGTGGCTGATTGACACGACCCACCCGGTCTCACCGGCGCCCTCGACGTGGCCTGGGACCGAACTGGCCGCCCAGGCCGGGTGGCGGCCTTGGGCCGACGAGCACTAACAGAGCAAGGAAGGCCAAGTCATGTTCGGCATCCCGAACCCTTTTGAGTATCTGGCAGAAAAGGCCGTGGGCGAGTTGGTCGCTGACGCCTGGACCTCCATCATGATGGTGTTCTGGATGAGCGGCCTGTGGTTCCTTCGAACCATCTTGGGGTTCGTCGACGCCATCCTCACCCCGGACATCACCGCTGATGGTCCGGCAGGTGAGGTCTACCGCACCACCTTCTGGTTGGCGTTGGCGTTGGTGCTGATCCTGGCGATCGCCCAGCTGGGGGTAGCCGCGTGGACCCGTGAGGGTGCCGACCTGGCCCAGGCGGGGGTCGGGGTCGCGCAGTTCATGGTCATCTTCGCCGGCTGGGTGGGCTACTGCGTGATGATCATGGCAGCCGCCCAGGGACTGACCAGATCCTTGATGCAGGCCATGTTCGGTGTCGAGTCTTTCGGCTATTGGGAACCCTCCGACGTCTTCCTCATCGCCACCGAGGACGTCACCGACGCACTGCTGGCCACGGTCTTAGGCTTCATGGGGCTGTTTTTGTGGCTGGGCGCGATCGGCTTCTTGCTGGTGATGCTCACCCGGGCCGGGGCGCTCTTGGTGCTGGTCGCTACGGGTCCGATCGCAGCGGCCGGCCTGGTCAGCGGGTTTTCTCGATCCTGGTTCTGGAAGTCGTTTCGGTGGTTCCACGCGGCCGCGTTCACTCCCGTCCTGGTCGCGCTGGTGCTCGGGCTGGGCATCTCGTTGACCACCGGGATCGTGGCGGGCCAGGCCGAGGGCCTGGCCAAGACGATCGGCACAGCGGTGCCTGGGGTGTTCCTGATCTGTATCGCTGTGTTCTCACCACTGGCCCTGTTCAAGCTGTTGGCGTTCGTGGACCCGGGAACGTCCTCGGGGGCAGCGATGCGTGCTGGGTATGAGGCGCAGGGGGGAGTGCAGGGATTGGCCAGTGGATTGGCTAGCCGTGGAGGCGGTTCAACCTCTAACGCGGCCTCCACGGTGGATTCCAACGGCCGCTCCAGTGGCGAGGTGTCCGCGGAGGGGCAGGCCAACCAGCGGGGCGCGCAGGCGGCCGGGAGCATGGCAAAGGTGGGCGGGGGCGCTATCAGTGGTGCCGGCGCTGTAGTGGGTGCAGGGGTGGCCATCGGTCTGGACGCGATGGTCTCGGCAGGAACCCGAGGCGCGGTGGTCGGCGCGGACGTGGCCAACCAGTCGGGCTACGGGCACAACACCTACATCCCCGACTTTCAACCGAACAAAACGGTCCGGCGGCGGGGCACACACCCCGAGCAGCGTGGCGAGGACGCAGGTGGAGGTGGCAGCGATGCGGGCGGAGGGGGGAGCAGTGGGGCAGTCCAGACGCCGCCACCGGCACAAGCCAACCCCAGCACTGGGGGCGGTGCAAGCGGCGCCCCCGGCGGCGGCGCCGGCGCTGCCGGTGGAGGCGCGGGCGCTGCTGGGGCAGGCGCGGGCGCTGCGGCGGGCGCGGTGACGTGATGAGTCCCTGACCGCGCCGGCCCCGCTTTAGGAGCAGACCGACACCGACACAGCCTGCGGGAGGGCACCAACTATGAGCGTCTACGGCGATTACACCAGGGGCCGGATCGGCTGGTTCTTCGGGCTGACCGGTTTGCAGTTGGCGGTCCTGTCTGTGGCGGTCCTGCCGGTGGCCTGGTCGGTGTCCGCACAGGACTGGCTTGCCGCCGCGCTGTTCGTGGTCCTGTGGGGGCTGCTGTTCCTGGTCCTGGCGGTCCCGGTGCGGGGACGGCCGATGACCGGGTGGATCGGTGCGACGCTAAGGCTGGCTGCTGGCACGTTGGCCGGTTGGACCCGGTTCCGGGCAAGGGCCACCCGCGGGCAGCCCAGCGAAGCCGGGCATGCCGACCTGCCCGGCATCTTGTCCAGCATCGTGATCCACGAAGGCCCACCGACGGGACACCACAGCGCGCGGGTGGCTCTGATCCAGAACCACTCCACCCGCACCTGGGCGGTCACCGCCTCGATCGTTCACCCCGGTCTGGGCATGACTGAGCTCGAGGATCGGGCGGCTTACGGGTCGGGCCTGACCGAACTGCTCGACGCCGCGGTGCGGGCAGAGCTGGTCACCGAGATCATCTTCATGGTCCGCACCGTCCCTGAGGACGGCGCCGAGCGTTTGGACTGGGTGCGCCGCCACCGCGCGGCGAACGCGCCAGCTCAGGTCAGCGGGATCAACGACGAACTGCACGAGTCTTTGACGGCCGCGACCGTGCGCACCGAGCAGTACGTCACCGTCGTGGTGCCCGAAGCGCGACTGGCCAAGGTGGCTCGTGAGTACGGCGGTGGCATCAACGGGCGGGCGCGTGCCCTGTACGGCGCGATCACCGAGATCGAGTCTCACCTGCGCGCAGGTATGGGCGTGACCAGTGTGCAGTGGCTGACCAGCCCGGAACTGGCTCATGCGTGCCGGACCGGGTTCGCGCCCGGTGATCGGGCTTCCCTCATCGACGCCCTGGCTGCAGCGCGGACCGACGCTGGGGTCAACGCTGACGTGCCGTGGGAGATGGCTGGTCCCTCCGGTGCCGACGCAAGCGCACGTCACTACTCCCACGACGCCTGGAACTCCGTCTCATCCACGATCAAGCTGCCGATCAAGGGCGCCGCGATGGGTGCCCTGGCCCCGGTGCTGTCCGCCCACCAGGACGGGGAGCGTCGCTCTTTCATGGTCTGCTACCCCCTCGTTGCCTCCAGCCGTGCCGACCGCTCCTCTGCCAACAGTGAGTTCGGGGCGGACCTGGGACAGTCTCTGCGGGTCGCGGCCAGGATGAAGCAGCGAACCAAGAACGTCGACGAGTCCGAGAAGGTGCGCCGGCTGGAGGCGAAACTGGCGCGCGGCAACTCGATGACTGTTCCTTACGCGGTGGCCACGGTCACGGTCCCCAAGACCGTCGCGGCGGCTGAGGCGGGTCGGCGGTTGGACTCCTCGATCCGACGGGCCGGGTTCGCCCCGTTGCGCCTGGACCTGGCCCACGACGTGGCCTTCGCCGCGTCCGTGGTGCCGATGGGGGTCAGCCTGACCCGAAAGGCGGTCTGAGGTGCCCGCCGCACGCGCGCGACGCGCAGCAGGTGGTCGGGACGTGGCACGCCTGTTGGCCGACTTCGGCCACGACGCCCCCTCCATCCCGGCGCCGGTGGCAAGCCCCGGCCGTGAACCGCGGATCTTTCGGCCTACCAGCCCCAAAGGTCCGCGCCGTCGGGACCGGGGCTGGGCGCCAGCGACCGCTCCGGTGGCGACCTGGCGGATGACCAGCGACCAGGCGCCCGCGCTGTGGCCCTTCATCTCTACCCCTGCGCTGCCACCGACCGGTGCGCAGATGGGCATGGACGTTGCCTCCGGCGCGGCGTTCCATTGCGACCCGCTGGGATGGGTGGTGCGCCAGGACGTGCCGATCACCAACCCGAACATCATGTGCTTCGGCAAACCGGGGATGGGCAAGTCAGGGACCACCAAGGCGTTCATTTTGCGGATGATGGACTTCGGTTACCGGGCTCTGATCCTGGGCGACACCAAGGACGAGTACGAAGGTGTGTGCAGGTTCTTGGGGGTCGAGCCGATCGCTCTGGGCGCCGGCCTGGGCGCCAGGGTCAACCCGTTGGCGCTGGGGCCGCTGGCTCACGGCTGGGACCGTCTCGACCGGGTGGAAGCCGGGCGCCGTGCCCAGTCGGTGTTCGGCCGGTGGCTGACCTTGGTGCGGGCACTGGTCGGCTCGCAGCAGATCGGGGATGCCCTGGTGCCGTTCGGCCCGTCCGACGAGGCGGTCGTGCGCACTGCCCTGGCCGACCTGACCGGGTACGCCCACGGAGTCACCCACCTGGCCGAGACCACGCTGCCCGCACTGTGGAACGCCCTGGACAGCCCCAGTGACGACCTGGTCAAAGCGACCCGCCACCCCTCCCAACGTCACTTCATGGAGGCGACCCGACTGCTGCGCGATGCCCTGGGCCAGCTGGTCAACGGGGCCCTGGCGGGCATGTTTGACGAGCACACCAACTTCGACATCGACTGGCTCGCCCCGATCCAGTCGCTGTCCCTGTCTCGCCTCCCCAAAGAGGCGGTGGGGATTGCCCTGACCTGCCTGGGCTCCTGGGGTGCCGGGCAGCGCGAGGTCGTCTCCCGGGCCGACCAGCGCGTCGTCGTCCGTGACGAAGCCTGGCGCCAGCTGCGCTTGGGACCGGAGGCAGTTAAAGCCTTCGATGCTGACATGCGCCTGTCCCGGGGGTTCGCTGGAGCAGGCGGAGACATCCAGTACGCGGTCGCCCACAAACCCTCCGACCTGCTCTCGGCCGGGGACGAAGGATCGCAGGCCCAAACCATCGCCCGAGACATGCTGCACCTGGCGGACATCAAGATCCTGCACGGGCAGGGGGAGAAGGTCGCCCGGGAACTCGACGAGCTCCTCGGTCTGGGTCCGTTGGCAGTGGATGCGATCACCCGGTGGGCGCGTCAGGAACCGGGTCGTGCCGTGTGGCAGGTGGGGGACCGCATGTACAAGGTGGCGACGATCCTGCACCCCCTGGAGAGGAACCTGGCCAACACCAACACCGGTATCGAATCGGCGGGGTGAGAGGGGTGAAAGTTCTCGTTGGTGCGCTGCTTGTGCTCGGGTTGTTCCTGGGACTGCCGGTGTCGGCCGCGGTGATCGTCGCCTCGGTAGCCACCCCGGCCGTAGCCGAAGAGCACCGCACGCTGGCCTGCGAGGGAGTGCTGCCGGCAACGGGGCAGTGGCGCCCACCCTTTGAAAGTGCCTACACCCAGACGTCGCAGTTCGGGAACCGGTTTCACCCCATCCACAAGGAGTGGCGCCTGCACGCTGGGACCGATCTGGTGTCCCAGCCCCCTGGTGGGCAGGTGGTCGCGGCCAGTGGGGGGACGGTATCGGCCGTGGGGTGGTCGGGTGGGGGTGGGAACACGGTGACCATCGACCACGGCGGCGGCGTCGTGACCCGCTATCTGCACCTGGCCGCCCCCAGCCCCCTGTCCACCGGGCAGGTGGTCCACACCGGGCAGCGGGTCGGTATCGAGGGTTCCACCGGTGACTCCACCGGCTCACACCTGCACTTCGAGGTCCACCAGGGCGGGCAGCCCCTCGACCCAGTTCCGTTCATGCTGGAGCACGGTGCACCACTGAGCGGTGCCGCCGTTGGCCCCTCAACACCGCCGGTCGAGGAGCTCCCGGGTCCGGGGCTGCCGGAGGACGGGGAGGGTGGCATCGGCTTTGAGCTTCCTGAGCCTGGGCAGCCACGGCGGGACTCCCTGACCAACCCACCCCGACAGGTTCCTCCCGCCGTCCAGGCGCTCTACGCCGAGGCCGGCCAGAAGTACGCGATCCCCTGGACGTTGCTGGCCGGGATCGGGATGGAAGAGACCGCGCACGGGGCGAACACCGCAACCAGCTCAGCCGGCGCCAGGGGACCGATGCAGTTCATGCCCGCCACTTTCGCCACCTACGGGGTCGATGGCGACGGGGACGGGCTGGCCCAGATCGACAACGACGCCGACTCGATCCACTCGGCCGCGAACTACCTCATCGCCTCGGGAGTCAACAACGGTGAGCAGGGGGTGCGCGGCGCGCTCTTCGCCTACAACCACGCGCACTGGTACGTCAACGACGTCCTCTTCTACGCCCACGCCTACGGCGGGGGACTGGTACTGGGGGACCCGTTGCACTGTCCTGGTGGGCCAGGCAACCCTGACCTGCCCCCAGTCTCCGATGAGCGGGTGGCGACCATGCTCGAGTTCGCCGCCGCCCAGAACGGGGATGCCTACATCCTGGGGACAAACGGACCCGACGCCTGGGACTGCTCCTCCCTAACCCAGACCGCGATGGCGGCTATCGGGATCACCGCACCACGCACGGCCCAGGCTCAACGGGACTGGCTGGCGACCGGTAACGGGTTCCGGGTCCCGGTCCAGGACGCCCAACCCGGCGACCTGTTCTTCTTCGACTCCTACCTGGGCCCCCTGACGATCGGGCACGTCGGGTTCGTCTGGGACCCCACCACCCTCGCCTCGATCGAAGCCGCGAACCCAACCAAAGGGGTCGGACACTTCAGCTACGAGCACGCCCTGGACAACAACATCTTTGAGATCTGGCGCCTAGGCAACATCAACGACAACCCAAAACCCAACTGAGTCCCTGAGCGGACCCGCCCCGCTTTAGGTCACAGAAACTTCCCCTGGATGGAGATGAGGACCAGTGCAACAGGACAGACTTCGCAACCCCCACCCGTGGACCTACGAGATCCCGGTGGCCATCCTCCTGCTCCTAGTGCTCGTCACCGTCCTGGGCATACACACCGGGAGAGCCGTGGCCAACCTGGCCGCTGGAGCAGGCTGGGCCTGGCCGCCAACAACGGAACTGTTCTCCAGCCTTCCCGGACTGCTCTCCGGCGACGCAGGGGCCGGGCTGAGCGACCCGGGCGTGGTCGCCAGCCCCCGCTCCCTGCGGGTCTGGGTCGTGGCCACACAGGGACTGAACCTCATCGTCTGCCTGACCCTGTCCGCTCTCGCTTTCCGGGCCTGGGGACCAGGCCGGTTGCGAGGCATGGCCAACCGGACCCAAGCCGCTGCGTTGCTGGGCCTGCCCCGGCTGCGCAAACACCGGGCGATCATCCGCCCCGACCTGTACGGAAACGCCACACGATGAAACGCCGCGTGCAGTTTGACCCCCGGGACGTCGGGTGGAACCTCGGTCGCTCCACGGCCCCGGCCGGCGTCGACCTGTGGGTGCCCTGGGACCGCACCGCTGGGGTCATCGGCCCCCAGGGGTCTGGCAAGACCCTTGACCTGCTCACCCCGGCACTGCTGGAAGCACCAGGCGCAGCTCTGGTCACCCTCACCAAGCCCGACGACCTGCTACTGACGTTCACCGCACGCTCCGCCGGCAACCGCCCCTGCGTCGTGCTCGACCCCTTCGGGTTGGTGCCCGGGCTGCCCGAGCTGGTCTGGGACCCGATCGAGGGGTGCGTGGACCCCGTCGTCGCCGAACGGCGCGCCAAAGCCTTCACCGCCGGCACCATCAAAGGCGCCGTCGCCGAAGGGTACGGCGACCAGGCTGCCCGCTTCTACGCCGCCGAGGCCGCCAAGGTCATCCAGGCCTACTTCCACGCCGCCGCACTGACCAGACGCACCCTGGACGACGTGCTGGAGTGGGTCTCTGACCCCCGATCCATGATCGAACCCTCAGAGATTCTGCGCACCCACCCCCAGGCCGCCCAGTTCTGGCACGGCCTGCTGCAAGGAGCCCTGCACGGTGACGAACGGACAGCCGGCAACACCGTCACCACGGTGCAGCAGGCGCTGTCGCTGTTCTTCCAGGAACCGATGCGCAAACGTTGCGTCCCCGGGCCTGGCCGGCCACCGACCAACATCGAAGACGTGATCGCCGCAGGCGGCACCATCTACATGCTCGGCCGCGAAGACCCCTACGCCTCCGCCTCCCCGCTGATGACGGCCCTGGCAGAGCACGTCCTAGACACCGCCCTCGTCCTGGCCCAACGCTCTGGGTGGGGCCGGCTGTGCCCACCCATGCTCGCCTGCCTCGACGAGCTGCCTTCCACCGCTCCACTACCCACCCTGCGCACCCGCATGGCCAACGAACGCGCACTAGGGCTGTCGTTCATCTGGGCCGCGCAGACCCGCGCCCAGCTGGACGCGATCTTCGGCCAGCAGGAAGCGCGCTCCGTGCTCGGTCTGACCAATAACCTCGTCCTGTTCGGTGGCTCCAAAGACGTGGCCTTCAACCAAGAAGTCTCCGACCTAGTAGGCAAGGTCCGCGTCGGGCGAGCCACCTGGAACACCGGCCACCGAGGCGGACGCAGCTACTCCGCCGAAGACATCCCCGTGCTGACCGGCTCCGAGATCCGCCAGATCAAAGAACGTCATGCGCTGGTGATCTCCGAGAACGGCAAACCAATCATGGCCAGGTTGCACCGCTGCATCGACGGCAAGGCCGGCAAGAGACTCCTGGCCGACCAGTCCATGCTGCGTGAGCAGATTGGCGGCCACCAACGTGCGGTCATCAGTTCCCAGGCCCGGACCACCGCCGCACTAGCCGCCGCCCGCCAGCACGGCCTCATCACAGCGGAGTACGACCGGTGAGCACACCCCACCAGACGGGAGAACAAGGACGGCGACGCTACCCCCTGGCCAGGCCCTTCCCCAGTCCGGGCCTCCTGATCGTCCACGCCTACCGTGAGCTGGACATCGCCCTCAACGGGGACGACGCCCAACGCAAGGCGATCGGTCATCCGAGCAAGCTGCCCCGACCCTGGGACCCCGGATCCATCGAAGACCCGCCCATGCGGGCCGAGCTGTGGGAATGGCTCGCGGCTGTCGTCGAGTGGGTAAACACTGAGCACGTCTGGGATCCCTCCTACCTCGTCCCACCGTGCTGGCCCGCCCACCCCCACCTCGTCCACGAGATCGCAGTCCTGGCCGACCAGCGTCAAAAAGCCGGCCAGGCGATCGCCAGCGACGCCCTCGAAGAATGGCACCGCTACGCGCTGCCCGCCTTTTTCGACCGCCGAAAGACCCGGCTCCGCACAGCCTGCGACAGCCGCCACCACGACTGGCCAGCCCGACCCGCGCACGTCCGCTTCCAGGACGCCAACGAGCACCGAGCACGGCAGTACACCGGTGACGTCGATCACCACCGCCACCTGCTGCAACCCCCCGACCAGACCCAACCGGGTCCGCACCTGCGCATCGTCGACGGACACCGAATAGACCCACAGACCGGGGAGGTCCGTTGACTCAGTGCACGGCATGTCCCGGGCGTCCGCAGCCCGCGTCACTTGCGGCGTTATGACGCATGTCGAGGAGCGCTTGCCCAGCAGCCAGTCGGAGTCGAGTCAACGTGCGGCGCGTGGCACCACGGAGGACGCAGCTTTCAGTCAGGCCGGGAGTGAGGCATGAGCAGGTCAGATCCGGGTCGACGCTACGTGTGGCAGGCTTCCCGGCATGGACTACAACGACCTCGCCGCCAAGGCCCGGCCGGCGCTCATCACCGCCTCAATGCGCCGCTCGACGATGACGTACGGCGAGCTCGCCCGCGCAATCGACCTTGACCCCGACGTCCCGCTCTCCCACCACATCCGTCGCGTGTTGGATCTGGTCAGCGAGGGCTGCATCGGCCGCAAAGAACCTTCTCTTGCAGTCCTGGTGATCAACGAGAAGTCCGGTGAGCCCGGGCCCGGGTTCCGCGCCGGCAAGACCCCTTGGCACACCGAGACCCGCCGCTGCTTCGATCGCTGGCGGCCCGCCTGACTTGGTATACGGTCCCGGCGGAATGACGCACGCTGAACGGCGGATGGCCCCTGTGCCCTCGTCGGCCCATCGCTATGGTCTTCGTACCGAGGGCAATCTGTGTCGTCGCCGTCTTATCGGAGGTTCGACGTGGCCAACGTTGCCGAACACATCAAGGCCGCCGACGCAGTCATCTGCGCCAACATCGCCACGCTGCCCAGTCAGCGTGACCTCCTATCCCAGAACGTCCTCGGGCAGCTGCGGAACTTGGTCGAGGGCGTCGCCGTGCGCCTGCACGCCGGCAGCGGGGACGTCGAGTACAACTATGACGCCATCGAGGCTGCACTCTCCTGGGTGAAGGCGAACGGTCGACTAAATTTCGTCACGAAGTTCCACACCTTGGTGAAGCCGTCGGTCTCCCACTACACGTTCGACGGGGACACCTCGGAGCGGCTCATGCTCCGCTACTACGAGTACATGCTGCGTCTGCGCACGCTCCTGTACAACGAGGCCGGTGTCGCGGTTCTCGGCAACCTCGAGCTGTTTCCGCTCGACCAGGACCCGGCGCTTGTCGATTACCACGAGAAGATCGCCGTCGAGATCGACAAGCCGGGCAGGGCGACCTCGGCCCGTCACGATCGGTTCTACATCCACAAGACGCGGCCGTTCGTTACCGGCGGCCGAGTGTTCTATGAGGTCACGTTCTACAAGGCCGTCAACCGGGTGAGCAAGGCCGACCGCATCATCGGGTTCACCGATATCGACATCGCGGACAACTACTCCGCGAAGCTGGGCCTTCAGGCAGCCAGCATCGAGGTCTTCGGGCAGCAGGTGCCGGTGACCCTCATCCGCAATTGGGAAGTATCCATCCGGCCGTGCGAGGTCGACCACTTCGCCAGCCTCGTCGGGAAGCCGACGAAGGTGCGGACGGACTCTGCCGAGTACAAGTTCGTGATGACTGGCCTGACCGGCGGCTCAACCCTGCTCGACCTCGTCGATGCCTCCGACGAGTGGTACAACGACGTCAAGGCGCGGGGAACGGTCACCTCCCGGAGTCCGCAGATCTTCCCGGCTATCGACGAGGCGCGCAGCATCATCCGCGGGAAGAGACCTGGCCACAACCTCCTGCGCTACCTGCTTCTTCGGATGCGCAACGACTGGCTGAAGGCGCAGTACCACCGGGAACCGAACACCCGCCTATCGAACCTCAACTTCAACTACGCGTGCATCCCGTTCGACGAGATGCCGTTCTGCACCGCACCGCGGGCCCACAACCCGCGGTTCTGGGACCTCATCAACAGCCTCGACACCACCGGCCGCACCCACGAACTGTTGGCTAGCCGCGTACAGCACAATGTCGAGGGCCGCGGGATTCTTTACACCCCGGTCGCCGACCTCGAGGACCTGGGCGACGTGGCTGCCCTCATCGCCACCTACAACGGCAAGCTGTACTACAAGCACCGGCCTGCCCGGGACCTCGTCCTCGACAACGGCCACGTCTTCATCCAGAGCTATGAGGACGATACCCACGACATCGTGACAAAGCTCCAAGCGCACGCGGCCAGCGGCATCAGCGGGTACACGGCCGCGGTCGAACAGTGGCTCAGTACGACGGCGCACACCGTGGACGACGCCGCCAAGCGCGCAGCACTCACCACATTGTTCACTCAGTCTCGCGTGGCGCTCGTCTACGGTGCCGCCGGGACAGGGAAGACCCGCATGGTCGACCACATCGCCAACTACTTCGGCGGGAACCAGAAACTGTTCCTCGCCAACACCCACCCCGCAGTCGAGAACCTGCGCCGCCGCGTCAGCGCCCCAGAATCAACCTTCCGGACCATCGCGAGCCACAAGCACAACCCCACCGGAGACTTCGACCTGCTCGTCATCGACGAGTGCTCGACGGTCAGCAACGCCGACCTCTTGGACATTCTGGAGAACACCAACTTCAAACTCATCGCGCTCGTCGGGGACGTCTTCCAGATCGAGTCCATCAGGTTCGGAAACTGGTTCAACATCGTGCGGTCCTACATCGAGCCGTCTTCCATTTTCGAACTGACCACCCCGTACCGCACCAGCAGTGATGAGCTCGTCGACTTCTGGACTAAGGTCCGCAACCTCGACGAGAGCATCACCGAGACCATCGCCCGCAACGGGTACTCGACCGTCCTGGATGACAGCCTCTTCGACCACCAATCCACCGACGACATCATCCTGGCGCTGAACTACGACGGCCTGTACGGCATCAACAACATCAACCGGTTCTTGCAAGCCAGCAACCCCTCGCCCGCCGTCCCGTGGGGGCCTGCCGCGTACAAGGCCGGCGACCCGGTCCTGTTCGCGGACAGCAACCGGTTCAAGCCGCTGATCTACAACAACCTCAAGGGCACCATCGTCGACATCCAAGCTTACGACGGAAGCATCCAATTCGACGTTCGCCTCGACCGGCCCGTGACCGAGTTCGACGTCGAGGGGTACTTCGACCTGCAGTGGATCTCCGATTCGACCGTGCGGTTCGCGGTCTACGACATCGACATCAGTGACGAGGACGACGACACCGACACCACCACCGTCCCATTCCAAGTGGCATATGCCGTCGGCATCCACAAGGCTCAGGGCCTGGAGTACGACGCGGTCAAGGTCGTCATCACGAGTGCCAACGAGGACGACATCACGCACAACATCTTCTACACGGCCATCACCCGGGCCCGGCAGGAGTTGCGGATCTACTGGTCGCCCGAGACGCAGCAGGCGGTCATCAGCGGGCTGCAGGCTGTGGACACCAGGAAAGACGTCGCGCTCCTATCTTCGCGAAGGGGTCTCACTCCTATCCGGCGGCGCCCCTAACGAGACGCAGCCCTGGCCTTCAACTCTCACGATATTCTGGGCGAAACGCGGCGGAAGGACGCACTCCGGAACGACCGACCCGCGGCATGGCAGCACGGTCCCGGCCTCGTAGAGTCGAGACGTGGTGAGCGACCTACTGTTGTTGCCCGAGCTCGCTGCTATTCGGTTCAGAGCCCATCCGGGAGCAGGGCCATGTGTCGTCTGACTACTTCGGGCCCGCCTTGAATGCATCTGTGAACTTGTCGTGCAAGCCGACGAGCGCACGTTGACCGGATTGCGTGAGCCGGACGTCCGCGCGGATTAGCGCGTAGGCCATCTCGACCTTGCTCGGGGTGCGAACCCTCTTCCGCTTGGCCCAGTCGGTTAGCGCCTTGGCTACGGGCACCCCGTCGGGGACATCGGTCGCTGTGAACCGCTTGGCCTGCCCCATCGTGTCTAGAAACTTGTTCAGCACGGTGATGTAGTCGTCGCGGTTGATGAGGTCTTCGACCGCGTGGGCCGTGGGGAGGCTGAAGATGCGGCTACCGTCGACGCCCACGGCTTTGAGAGCGGCATTGTGTTCGTTGCCGCCCTTATCGCCGTCGGTGAGATATACAACCTTGGCTGCGACTTCCTCGACGCGGATCCCTGAGCCGTGTGCGTTGGCAAGGCCCGGGGCCACCTGGTAGTCGAGGTCGTCGAGTCTTGTGGCCTTACGGACGAGGGTCGGCAGGAGCACCATGTCGGATGCTCCTTCGGCCAGCACGGCGCTGCGGCACATGGAGAACGCTGCTGCTCCTGCTCCCATGGCGAACAGGAGCGGAGAGAATCCGGGACCTTCTCCCTCCCAGAAGTTGCTCTTGATGACGCTGGCATCTGCGTACTCTGGGTCGCGGGCGAGGACGCGGATTCCGGTGCCGAGGTCGCTGGGAAGGCACCCCGGGGAATGGGTGGTGTAGAAGACTTGGGCTGCGTCGACGCTCTTGAGTAGCACACTGACGAGGTCGGCTTGGGCGTCGTAGTGGAGGTGCGTCTCAGCCTCGTCGATGAGCAGCACAGGCGGCACCGTGTGACCGCCGGATGCGAGGAAGGCGACGAGTGCGACGAACGTCTTGAGCCCGTCGCTGCGCTCGGCGATGTTGGTGACGTCGCCGTTGCCGTGGAGTTCTTTTAGCAGGACTTCCAGAAGGGTGCCGTTGACGTTGAACCGAACGGTAACCTTGCTCTGGTTCCATGCGTGGTCGAAAAGTTCCCGCAACCGGTCGTTGCCTCGCTCGAGGGCCGTCTCCCGCTTGGTGGAGTCACTGGTTTGGATGTGACTCCACATCTCGTCGAGGTCGATGCCCGCGAGGGTCAGCAGCCGCTCGACGGCCGGTGAGATGGCCCGGTTCTCGGGCTGGAGGTTGTAGGACGTTTCGAGGGCGCGATCCTCGTCTTCGAAGAGCACGAAGTCGGGGATGCGATTCGCGATCGCGTTCCAGACGCCTTCCGACGGGTGCGCGTCGGTGACGAGTTCGTAAATGTGGTCGAGCATCCGGCGAGCTGCGTGTCGCGGGCCCGCTTGCGGCCAACTGGCGTCTCCTTGAACCAGGCACTGAGTGACTGGATTGCGCCGAGCCATTGAGATGACCAATCCTCATCGGGGCTTGAAAGTGCTTCGTTCACGGTCTCGGCCCACTCGTTCGGGTCATGCTGCTCCTCATCGACGGCCGCAGCCAACTGAGCCGCCAACGTGGTAGCTGCCTTCGTGAGTCGCGCCCGGGCTAGTTCGAATGGCTTCGCCGGGCGGGTGGGACGCGGAGACAGATCGCGGATGCGGTTGCCGTCCCGCTGCTTGTAGAGCACCAACGTGGTTGGCGCGTTGTCCATCGCAATGTCGGCAAAGGCATTCTTGTCCTCGCCGTCGAGTTCGTAGAACACCTTTACGACGGCGGAGCTGTCCGACGCGGGCGGACGGCTGCGGTTGTGGTCGATGGGTGACATTTGCCCGCCGTGGGTGAACCACGACAGCCCACGCAGGAAGGTGGTCTTGCCTGCTTCGTTGAACCCGACTAACGCTGTCAGCGGGCCGTCAATACTCGTGGCTGTGCTGGCGAGGCGGCGATATCCGTTGAACTCGATCCTGCTAACCCGCACGAAGGCTCCTGTCAGTTGCAGCTACTAGCGTTCGATAGGCGATGTCGTAAGAGGTCGCCACTCCCGTCGTTCTCCTAGAGCCGGCCATCTGACTCGCCAGCCCCTCAAGCCTGGGGTCTCGTGGATAGCCAGCGAGCTCTTGGCGTCGCTAGCGCCGCGTGAGTACCTGCTTAGTCTTCCATCCCTCGTACCCAAGGCCGCGGTACAACCCTGCCAGGAGGCGGTCCGCCAGCAGTGTGACATCTTGCGTCATGAGTGAGGACACCATCGCCTTCGTGTAGTCCGGTGCCTTGAATCGCACGTCGGCAGCTCGAAGGCCGTTGGTCTGTGCTGGTTTGCCCATGAGCTTCGTGCAGTGGATCCCAACACGCCACTCACCTTGGTATCCCCACTGGTTGAGGGCCAGTTCTCGGACTACTTCGATCCACTGGACGGTGAGGGTGGCGATCAGGCCATGTAGGACCGCCTCCTGTTCGTCTCCACCGGGCATGCGCCACTTGGCTGTGGCGCCGCCGCCGACGACGATGACCCGTCCGTCGTCTTTGACAGACACATAGGTCAGCCACTTTTCGTCTGTCGCTTCAACGGGGTGCGAGGTCCACGCCAGTGCAGCGCCGTCGGGGTCGTGTGCGCTACTTGGACATTGGTCAAGGCCAGCATGCCAGCCACTGGGGGTGACGCCACGGAGCGCATCTCTGAGCACGTCCGGGTCGGAGAGGTTCGCTGCGAGTATCGGCCCGACGGGCTCGGCTAGGAGGTACACGTGGCCGTTGCTCTGCTGTCCGGCGATCAACGGCAGCAATGGGTCGCGGTCTGGGAGACCTTGGAGTCGTTGTTCGAACCTGCCGTGGTGCTCGGTGCGTTGATCCAGGATGCGTCTGATCTCGGGGTCGCTCAGTGTCCGCTTGCCGTGGGCGGACCTGCCCCAATACCTGCCGTCCACCATGTGCGGGCCGTCCGCCGATGGTGGCACTGTGACGATGAGGACGGCCTTTGAATCATCGTCAGGGTTCGGGACCGGGTCGTGTACGAAGGGCGACAACGGGGGCGTGACACTTATGGCTGCCACCTGGGAGACCCTTTGGGCGATGCTGGTTGCGTCGCAGCCGACCGGTGTGCCGTCGTCGGCCACGCCGAAGATCAGGATCCCGCCGTCGACGGACAGCGAGGCGAGGTCCCGCGCTAGCTCTGTGTTGACGCCCTTGTTGGTCGGGCCGAGGCTCGCTTTGAGTTCTACCCATTGGTGTTCACCGAGCAGTCCGCCTGCCCCTGCCTCGGTGAGTTCCTCCCAGGTTGAGAGGACCGTAAGGGGTCTGCCGGGCCCGAGATAGAAGCTTGTCTTGGTGTTCACGCGCTGGTCCTGTCACTAGTGCTCGGCGATGTATTCGTAGGCGCGGTCAAACAGGCCGTCGACGCGGTGCGTGCACGTCCCCTAAGCCATGCTAAGACTCGCCCGCTGAACCGCCTTATCGCTGTCTTCCGGGGCAACCCGCTTCTTCATGGTCGAGACCGTAGCCGAACCGCCAACGCTCACGAACTCATGTAGGCAGCGAGGATGTAGTTGGGGTGGCGGTCGGGTCTGCCCCCGAGTGTCAACCAGACCGGGGGCAGACCCATGCGTAGACAGTCGGAAAGGACGGGGGCCATCGTTGACGGGGCGCGGACGTAGTCCCGAACGGCTCGAACGCGTCCTCACCGCCAAGTGCTCCAGGCGCCTGGAAGGGCGGCAAGCGGACGATTTCCTCGTCCACCCCCAGGACGCGCAGCCTTACCTGGTAGATCCCAGTCGCGGCGCTGTCCCAATGGATCGCGCTCGACGCAGCAATGGTCGCACGCAGCTCGGCATCTGGTAGGGCGGACAATCGGCGGAACTACGCTCTTGACCCTCGGACCCATGGTGAGGCTTCGCAGGGCCGGAACCGTGTCGCGACCAGCGCTTCCTCAGATAGTCTCCAAGGCATCATGTCCGAGGAATGCTCAGCGGCAGTGCCTGCGTCACTGGCGAATAGGCGCCCAGGCGAAGACGCAGGCGCCACGTCGTCCGGGTACTACGAGTTCCAGTACGGCTGGGTTGCTCGTCATGCCCTTGAGATGTCCGACCCCAGGAATGATCTCGAATGGGTCCTCTGTGAGTGGCACACGGACTTCATCCTCGGTTGGGCGACTTCGTTCGCTCCTGTGAGCGTGAAGCACCGCGAACCGAACTCGAGCCACTGGACGATCGCGACGTTGTTCAGCGACGGGGGGATGCTCACTCTCTATAGGCGCTGGTACGAGCTCGGCCGCCCAAAGCAGTGTCGTTGGGTGACCAACGGTGGTCTCAACCGTGAGTGCCGGACCCTGGCCAAGGCGTGCGCCTCCACTGACACAGACGCGCTTGATAACTGGCTCGACAAGCATGTCTTTCGTTTCGTCGGTGCGAGTCGTTCCGACGTGCTCGCCTTCCTGCTGGCGCTTCGAATGGACAACAACAGCTCCCAAACCACGGATCAGCGGATCCTCCACATCGAGCGCTTTGCCCGACCGGCTCTACGTGCTCTCGGGCTTAGCACCCGCGAGGCCCCCGCCGTTTACGACGCGGTGGTGGGTATCGCTCGAACTGCTTCGCAGGGATTCGTGGGAACCGAGCCAACGACGTGGTCGAGCAGCCGCGCTGACGCGTTCGATTCGGCTGTCCTCGCCGCTGCCGACTCCACCAAGCGGGTCATCAGACCGGGACCCATCGGCCACTTGGCGCGGAAGCTTGCTGCGCCGGCTGCAGCGGAACCGCCGCCGGAACCGGCGGCGGACACCACGCTTATCAAGAAGTTGCGCCGCGGGGACGTCGTCCCGACGGCTGATATGGCCGCTCGTCGAGCCCGGATGGGTTGGACAGCGTTCGAGGCAATGTATTCGGAGCCGTTGCCACTGGACGGCCAGCCGAGCAAGTTCGAGTCCCTGCGGTCCCGCGTTGTTTCGGAAGCAGCCGACTCCCAGATCGTTGCCGAAAGGTCCGGGCAGCCGTACGGAAACCGCATGTACCAGGAGGTGCGTGCACGGATGCGCGCGGTCGCCGTGGAACCGTCGCCCTTGGGTGCGCTGACCCCTGACCTGTTGATGGGGCTCGCGTACGACCTAACGGCACGCTGCGAAATCTGGTGGTCGGAGCGCTTCGACGTCGACGCGCCAGCCCTCGCCCAAGCCGTCGAAGACGCCCAGGGTGAGTCATGAGCGCACGCAGCCAGCGTCTGGACGCACACACAGGGCGAGTGCTCATCCTCCTCCGGCACTTCGGCGCCACCGGCGAGACGCCTCTCGAAGGACTCACCAAGCTCGCGAAGCTCGACTTCCTTATTCGATACCCGGTATTCACCGACCGACTGTTGGAAGATCTCGGCGCCGACTGGATGCTCGGGACACAACCCACAGATGACGAACGTCAGGCGGTCGAGAGTCGGATGGTTCGCTACAAGTACGGACCATGGGACGACCGCTACTACCCGGTGCTAGGCACGCTCGTCGGCTTGGGCCTGGTCACGTTGGGCAAGAAGGGTCGGACACTCGTGATGAGTTTGACCGAAGCCGGGGCTGACCTCGCCGCGAACATCGCAGGCCAGGAGGACTGGCAGCAGGTAGATCTCCGCGCTTCATTCCTACGAACACATTTCAACGTGACCGGGTCACGACTCAAAAGGCTTATTTACACCAAGCTTCCCGACGTCGTCGACCGCCCAATTCGGACAGTGATCTAGGAACACCATGGGTAAGCGACTCGTCATCGAAAGTCTTGAAGTCCGCACGGATACACGCAGCGTGACCTACGTATTCCGAACGGGCGTCAACGCCGTCACTGGTCCGGTCGGTTCCGGTAAGAGCTCGATGCTGGAACTCCTCAAGTACAGCCTCGGCGGAAGCGCGAAGGTCATGCCAGCCGTTCGCGACAACGTGCAAAGCGTCAAGGTAAAATTCCGCGCTGGGGACGAGCACTGGGAGTTCACGCGGGCGCTACGCAGCCACGTCGTCCAGGTCTTCGACCTCAAGACTCAGGAGTCGCTCGGCGAATGGGCCGCAACAAATCGGCAGAACTCGCGCAAGGTCGGGCCAGCGCTCCTTGACGCGCTTGGTCTGCCTCCGGACTGGCGAATTCCAAAGAGTCGGAAGAATCCCACCGACGAGACCGTGCCCGTGAGCTTCTGGGACGTGCACAAGTACCTGTACCTCGACCAGAACAGTATCGACGCTAGCGTCATCGGCCACAAAGACGCGAACCTTAACAACAAACGCATCGCGGTGTTCGAACTGATATACGGTCTCGCCAATGCGCGGACCGTCGAGCTCCTCACGGAACGAGGAAAGCGACGTGCCGAAGCTTCGGCTCTCCGCAAGAGCGCCGAGGCGGTCTCCGCCTTCCTGCAAGACATGGGCGACCCCGACCCCGCCGAACTAACGGCCAGAAAAGCTGGACTTCTGATAGAGCTTGGGCGCAGCAAGGATGCGCTCAACGAAGCACGCAACGCAGCCCAAAGCGGGTTGGTGAGCGCCGAGACGCTCAATGCCTTGGGCTCGAAACGCGCTCATCTCGAAGACCTCCTCGCTCAACGCGATGCCCTCCAAGTTGCAGTCGCCGAAGCCAAGAGCGTGACCGCGCAACTGAACCTCGAGGAGCAACGAATCAAACGGAGTTCAGGCGCGAGCCGAAGCCTGTCTGGCCTGGAGTTCGTTCAATGCCCTCGGTGCCTCCAAGGACTACCGTACGGCCGCTTCGACGACGGTCACTGTCACCTGTGCGGACAGGCCCAAGAACCGGATGCAAACGATAATGCAGCCGACTCGCTGCTGAAGGTACTCCGAGAGCAACGCCGTGAAACTAAGGATCTCGCCGACGCTGACGAGGCAACCCTGGAGGGTGTGAGCGCACAGATCGAGCTCGCAGAGCAAGCGGTCCTCTCTCAGCTGCGTGCTGCTTCGAACAGTGACGAACCCCGTGCGTTGCCATACATCGGCTCACTCGAGCAGGCAGTCGCCCAAGTGGCGGTGACAGAAGCGGCGATCCAACGAATCGATGACGTTGAGAAACGCTGGGCCACCCATGATGGCCTCCATAAGGAGGCAGATAATCTCGACGTCATCGCTCGAGGAATGGCGAAGGAGGAGTCCCGCATCAAACTCGGACTGCGCGAAGACACGCCCTTGCTGGCTGGTCTGTCCGAACTCTTCGACGAGATTCTCCGAGGACTGCGCGACCCCTGGTTCAACAAAGCGCATGTCGACACCACCGACTACCTCCCCATCGTCGACGGTGAGCCTTTCGACATGCTCGCCGTCGGAGGCGGGCGCAAGACCATCGTGAACCTCGCCTACCACGTCGCGAACCTGTACATGTCGCTCTCTGAGCGGACCGACATGCTTCTCCCGACCCTCCTCATCGTGGACAGCCCCCGGAAGAACGTGGGCGAAGGAGCCCTTGACCGAGCAGTCGTGGAGTCGATCTACTCACGCCTACGGACTCTGCAGGATGCTTCACGGGACGACTTCCAGATGATCTTTGCCGACAATGACATGCCCACCGAGGCATCCAAATGGGTGTCCCAACACATCTCCTTGGACTACGACAATCCGTTCGTTCCTGGGGTCGTCCATCGCGGCGAGCAAGAGCCTAATGACCCGAAGACCGCTGAAGAAATCGACTAGTTTTGCACAGCCGCCGCTGCCCTTGGCGCCGTTCGAATGCCGCCAACTCGATGGTTCGGCCCGCCGGCGACTAACTAGCCAACACCGATCTCGACCCGCGACTTGGGCGGGTCCCAATGCCTCCAAGCCGCAGCTAGATCCCGCTACGCTAAGGGCTACGCGGCATTCCGGTCGAGTGATGATGCCGTCGAAGAACATCGCCGAAGAACACTGCGGCGGGCGACCGTCTGTCGGAGCTTCGGCGCGTCCATCTACCGCACCGTCCGCAACTTCGGCGTGTCAAGGTTTAGGAGCAATCTGCGTGCACATGCATGGGCGTTTCCGAACCGTCCAACGGCCTCAACGAAACGTCCGCACATCGGCGGTTGAGTGATGTCACGACCCTCTGGTGCGCGACTCCCGGGGTGGGACTGAGCCGCGCTAGCCCATAGTGGGCGGTAGGACGCTCGCTACTCGGCGGTACCGCGATGTACCGACCCTCGGCCCTACGCCGATCACCAATATATCCCTGATGAGTGCGCCCACATCGGCGTGACAGCGATGTACCGCCCGTGCTTGTCGACGATGCCTCCAGCAATGACGTGCCGGGGCCTGCGGCATCGTGTGGGTAGGTGACGCCGGGTTGTCTACGGGCGGCGGCCCTCGCGAGGGTCCGGCATGGCTCCGTTGGTGGATCGTTCGCCTTCGGGCCGGCGGATTGATTTGGGGGCAGGGAAGGTCGTGGCGCCTATGGTTCCGTACTTGAGCGACGACCCAGGTGGATTGGCAGGGGCAGGGACCGCAGTGGCTGGCGACAGTAGCCGGGGTCTGCCAGCGGCGTGCGCGGTGGCGGCCAGAACGAGTAGGAGGAGTTCGTCGTCCAGGCCGGAGAGGTCGTTGGACAGGTCGACCGGGTAGTCAGGTGACCCCATCGAGACGGCGATGTTGAGGAAGCGTCGTTCGCCGCCGGAGAAGACGCCCAGCTCGTCGTGGAGTCGGTCCCAGTCGACACGGTAGAAGGAGGAGGAGGGTCCTAGCCGCTCGATCCATGGTTGTGACTCCCGGGCGAAACGTCCGCCCTTTCCGCGGATGAGGAGCTCGACGGCTGCCTCGGTGGGGTAGTGGCCTTTGGCCCATGCCCTGAGGTCGTATGCGGGGACAGTCATGATGGTGCCGCCTTCCTGGGTGAGGTCTCTGTGGTCACCGCGGTACGCCTTCCGAACGGTCGTGCCCGGGGGCGATGATGCGGTGGTCTTCGTCGTGACTCTTGGGCTTGTTGCCCGTGACGGCGTGTGGGGTGGCTTGGGCGGTCGGTGCGATGACGGCGAGGCGGTAGCGCAGCGCCTGTGCCGGACGGGAGGACACCAGGGGCTCGTCGGTGATGCTGGCCCGGGCCAGGGCCTCGACGTCGTGGCCTTCGTCGTGCAGGTGCTGCATGGTGCGGGCCAGGGCGGGCCAGTCCTCCTGGGTGGTGAGGCGGGCGTCGAGCCGGTCGCCGGCGGGAGCCCAACGCTCTTCCGTGGCCTGTCGGGCGGTTGCCTCGATCCGGGCGCGTACCTCGCGAGCGTTGTCCAGCTGTTGGGTGGCTACGGCGTGGGGGTCGTCGTGCCAGGCGCGGACGGCCTGGTGCAGGGCGCGGCGGGTGGTCTGGTCGGTGGTGCCGAGCCGGTCGGCGATCTCGGTGCAGGTGCGGTCCCAGCTGGACGGGTCGGCGGTGGCGAGCACCCGCGCGGCCGCCTTGAGCGCCTCGTCGATTGACAGGTTGGTCAGCCGTTCCTGCAGCAGGAGCTCGGACAGGGGGCAGGAGCCCAGGATCGCGCTGGTCAGGGCGTCTGCGCCCTGGTTGTGGAGCAGGTCTGCGGGGTCGGTGCCCTGCGGTAGGGGTGCGGCGAAGGTGGGGATGTTGTGCTGGGACACCAGCCAGTGGGCACGTTCGGCGGCCATGCGGCCGGCCAGGTCGGCGTCGGTGGCCACGATGACCGGGCCTCCGAGCTGGGCCAGCTGGGTGGCCTGGTCACCGGTGAGGGCGGTGCCCAGAGGAGCGACCCCCACGTACATGCCGCGGGTGGCCAGGGTGATGGCGTGGGCGTCCATCGGGCCTTCGACGAGGACGGGGGTGGCCCCGGCCGCCAGCAGGCTGGCGTCGGCGCCGTAGAGCTGGTTACCTTTGGAGAACAGGGGTGTGGTGGGGGTGTTGAGGTACTTCGGTCCGGCGTGCGGGGCATCGTCATTGACGGAGGGGTTGCGGCGGCCGATGAATCCGAGCACCTGCCCGCTGGTGTGGTCGGTGATGGGGAAGACGGCCCGGTCGCGGAACCGGTCGATCAGGCGACCGTCCTTGGTGGTGCTGGCCAGCCCGCTGGTTTGCAGCTCGGTGTCGGTGACACCTTGGGCGTGCAGGTGGTTGACCAGCCGGGTCCAGCCTGCGGGGGCGTACCCGGGGCGGACGTGGGGGTGGCCGGCAACGTCCTGGCCGAAGCGGTCGGCGAGGTAGTCCCGTGCCCAGCCCCCTGCGGTCAGTTGTTGCTCGTAGTAGTCCAGGGCCATCGCGTTGACCTGAGCCAGGCGCCGCACCGGAACGGGCGACTCCTTCGCCAGGATGACACGGTCGTAGGCGCGGTCCAGGTCGGTCTCGCTGGGGTCCAGGGGACCCATGAGCGGGCGGTACTGGGCGGCCCAGGCCAGGGATGCGTTGACCCGTGCCATGTCTAGTGGCTCAGTCGGGTCGATGGTTGGGGTATCGGCGGCGATGGTGTTGAGGTGTTCGCGGTACTCCGCTTCGGTGGCCTGTACCGAGTAGTGGTGCGGCTCTAGCTCGGCGTGCTCGTGGTCGTGGTCCTGGTCGGTGTCGACGGCGTCGTGGTGGTGGGTCGGGTCGTCCATGAGAGTGCTGATCGTCCAGGTCATGGCCGCGGCGTCGTCGACGTCGGCGCCCGGTGCGGGGGCGGTGGCGGCGAGGTCCTCCAGCGACCACCCGCGGGCCAGGGCGTGGTCGACGGTGGTGACCAGGGAGGGCCACCAGGGGCTGGCCTGCATCTGCTTGGCACGTTCTGTCCCGAGCTTTTCGGCCAGGGCGGGCACCCAACCCGTGGTGAGGTGGTCGGCGTCGGTCGTGGTGGCGACGGCGGGGGCCAGGTGCTCGGCTATGCGCCACCAGAGTGCGGCGGCGCCGTGATCGTCAGGCAGTGGCTTGTCGGCGGCGGCCTGACGGAGCAGGGTGGCGGCGTCGATGCCGGCGCGGGACGCGGCGGCCAGGCGCTCGGCCAGGATCGGCACGAACCAGTCCGTGCGGGCCAGAGGGGCGACTTGGTCCAGCAACGGGCCCCACTCTCTAAGGGCGGGGGTACGGCCTGCTTGCACCAGGGTCGCGAGGGTGGCTTGGTAGGTCGCGGCGGCCTTGCTGGGGTGGGGGCGGCCGGTGGGTCGTAGGTCGGCGTTGTCGATCTTGTTGACGGCTCGCCATACTCCGACCTTGGCCAACACCTCTGCGGCCGGGCGGGCGGCGCCTTGGCAGGCCCAGTCCGGTGTCGGCCCGGTGACGGCGTGGTCGGTGACCTGTTGGGCCAACGTGGTGACCCGCTGTGCCCGCTGGGTGAGGTAGGCCCCCCAGGTCGGGTCCTGCCCCAGGGTTTCGGGGACGGCTGGGATCCACGGCAGCGGGCCGGGCTTGGTGTTGCGCATCCCGGTGTCGTCCAGACGCCAATCCACGACGGAGGCAGGGTCGGCCGCAGTGTCGATCTCGCGGGACAACACTGCCTCACGCAGCACCTGGACCGGGTGGGCCCCGGCGGCGGCCATGAGGCTCAGGTGCGCGCGCAGGGTCGGCCACGCGGGAGCTTCGCTCATCCCAGGAACGAACCGCTCGGCGGCATCGTCCAGACGGACGAGCCCTTCGGTACCCACGTTCTTCGCTGCTGCGGTGTAGAGAGCGTCGACGTAGCGGGCGGTGGCCTCACCGAGGAGGACGGTCGGGTCGTCCAGGCTGGTCAGCATGGTGCTGGCTGAGGTCGGGGACTCGTCGCGGGCCAGGATCGTCTCGAGGAGGTCGGTCCCGGTGCGGGGGTTGATGGTGTCCGGTTTGATGACGTTGTGCTCGTCACCGTCGCCGACGACTTGCAGGTAGACGTGGTTGGCGTGCCGACCGCGGGTCATCATCGTGTACAACTGCTGGCGAGACTCAGCCCCCGTGGCCAGGGCGTGGGTGACGTCGACGGAGACACCCTGAGCGGTGTGCACGGTAGAGGCGTACCCGAGCTCGACGTTGGCGGCCACGTAGTCGGCCGGCAAGATGATTTTGCGCCCGCTCCCGCGGTGCTGAACCGCCAGGGCACCGGTGTCACGCACCTCAAGCACGGTCCAACGGTCCCCGTTCTTCACCCAGTCGGTGACCGCCGTGCGCAACCGGCGGTCGTTCGCCCGGGTGATAACCACATCCCCGGTGGAGGCACGGTTACCGTCCGACAGGCTCGTCTCCGGCCCGGGAAGTTCGACGCCTTCGAGTCGGTCGCGCCGGGCGCGCAGGTTCAGTTCGGCGACCAACTCACGGGTCGGGGCCAGCATGATCGCGTCCCGCCCCTGGCCCCGGTCCGCGCGCCAGGCCTCGAAAACGTCGTCGGTCATCGTGGCCAGGTCCCCGACGTGGACCCGCCTCGCGTCCAGGTAGAACCCGAGGGCGGAGGGCAAGCCGTCGCGCAACTCCAAGGACGCGGCACCTTCCCCCGTGCCAGTGAAGCGCATCAGCTCGGTCAGGTGCAGCGCGCCGTGGGTGGCCCGGATGTCACGAAGCACGCCACCGGCGCCGACGGAGGCCAGTTGCTGGTCGTCACCGATGAGCCGTACTGAGGCGCCGCGGGAGGTGATGAAGTCCACGGCAACGTCGAGGGAGAGAGTGTCGACCATTCCGGCTTCGTCGATCAGGACCAGGGTGCGTTCGTCCATACTCGTAGCCCATCCGGGCAACTCCGCGGGGGAGTGCTGAAGGTGCCAGACGAGTTTGGCGAGGGTGTCTGCTTGGGTCTGCGCGTTCTCCCGCAACACCGCAGCTGCTGCTGCGGACGGGGCCAACCCGATCACGGTGCCACCCGAGGACTCCCACGCACTGGCCAGGGCCCGCATCGCGGTCGTCTTTCCTGAGCCGGCCGGGGCGATCGCCAGTTGCACCCGCGCCCCGGAAGTAGCCATCGCCCGCACGAGGGCGCCCTGCCCCGCGTTGAGATGGACGCCGTTGGCCACCGACTCCAGCAGCGCCAACTCGACGTCCTGGGCCTGGGCGCGGCGCCCGTCGGTGCGTCCTGCAGCGTCCACCAACCGAGCTTCGGCCTCCAGAACGGCGCTGGAGGTGAACCACCGCGAGCCAGCGATCGTGTAGACGCTGGCCCCGTCGGCTCGGCGCAGCGACTCAGGTTCTACCGCCGGGTCCTCGTTCGTCCCCCGCATCGCCATGCTGGACGTCAGGGCTGTCTCGGTGAGCTGTTCCACCAGCGCCTCGACCTGGTCCAGCCTCACGTCGGCACCCCGGACGCGACGTTCGGCCTCGGCCCGCACGTGCCACACCTGCCACGCTGAGCGCGACGTCTGCACGGTGCCCAGGACCCGCTGTGCGGTCTTGTTGATCCAGGCTCGGTCGACCCGTTCCCCGACCCCGTGGGTGCGGGTCCCGGCCAGGGTGGTGGTCACCATCGCGTGCAGCTGGCTCTGGTCACCGAGGACGCGGAGGGCTTCGGCCTGCCAGACCTCGCGTTGTTCTGCCTCGGAGCGGGGCTCGTGCTTGGCTTCCCGTGTCTCCAAGGTGGCCTGTTGCGCCAGTTGGATTGACTCGATCGGGTTGGGTGGCCGGCCGTGTTCGGACTGGAACTTGGCGGCTAGTTCGCTACGGCGGGCCTGGATGCTTGCGCGGCGTGTGGACCACCGTTCGTTGAGTTCTGGGTCGACACCGACGACCTCACGGATGGCCCGCTTGCGGGTGTCCTGGCCCGTGGTGGGGCGTGCGGCGAACGTCAGACCCAGGGGCTGCAGGTGCTTCTCCAGGGCGGTGTTGTAGACCTCGGAGGCTGACACTGTGGCCTTAAACAGCACACTGCCGTCGATGGAGAGCCACCGCCCGTCGGTGACTGTTTGGACCTTGTTGGCGACCGCGACGTGGGTGTGCAGGTCCGGGTCGCCGGCCCGTGAGTCGCGGTGGGTGAACGCGGCGGCGACCATCCCGCAGACGTCGACCTGCTGCACGCCGTCCTTGCCAGTGCGGGTGAACAGGGCTTCCGTCTCCAGGTAGGTCAGGGCGTCGCGGACGGCGGCCTGGTGCGCTGCTTCGATCTGTTGGGCCAGGGGCCGGTCGGCGACCGCCCAGAGGGTGGAGACGGACTTCACGGGAGAGAAGGTCAGGTCGAAACCGGCCACAGCCGTCGTCTTGGGCCGCGACTGTTTGGCGATCAACCCCGCCAACTCCCGGGCATCAGCGGGGGCCCGTCCGTGCTCCTTGAGGAACATCTGCGTGCCGACCAGGGTGCGGATCTCTGCTCGTTCTTCGACCGGGATCGGGTGATCCACCGGAAGCCCAAGGGACTTGTTCCTCGCTTCGCAGCGCCGGGCGACCTCGATGCGGAACGGGGTGACGTCATCGCGTCCTCCGTAGACCTTGAACGGCCGTCCCAGTGAGTGGCCGGACTCATCGCCCAGGGGATGCTCGCCGGTGCCGAACAGGCGGGTCATCTGCTCGGCGGTGACTTCATCCCCGACCGACAAGCCCTTGATTCCGGTCATTCCGGCGCCGACCCAGACCCCGGGTGCCTCGCCCTTGGAGGTGTAGTAGCTGCCCAGCCCGGAGTGGCCGACCTCGGTGGCGTCCTGACGAGCGACTTGCCGGGTCAGGTAGTCATACCCCGACCCCGCCGTCAGCCTGTGGATCGTCATCGCCATACCTATACAAAGCGGGGGACCGGCGCTCAGGGACTCACTTTCGGGCAACTTCTTGGCCCGGTTCGACCGATTTCGACGGGCCGAACTGCGGAGTTCGTGGGGTGGGGACTCGCGTCTCCAGCACCGCCCCGGACATGTCAACCTGGAGTTGATTCGCGGCCTTGGGTCCGGCAATGCAAGAGGTGTGTGGCACATGAGCGGGGCGGTTTCCGTCAGGTTCAAGGTCGGTGAGTCTGCGCGGGTGGTGCGTGGCTCAGGCTCGGTGAGCGTGCACGGGTGGTGCTCGGTTCGGTTGCTCTGGGCGATGATCTGAGCGGGGGTGAGCCCCTCGGGCGTGTTCACCCGCTTTGGGTGGTGTCAGGAGCTCTTTCCAGATCGAAGGAGAGTTGCGTGGATCAGTTGCTGAGACAGCAGGCTCGGGCGCGTGCTCGGCAGGCGCGGACGAAGGTGCGCCAGGAGCAGGCGAAGCGGGAGCGGCGGCTTGCGAAGTGGGGCGAGGCGGTGGCCGTGGCCCTGGCCGAGCGGGACGCGATGGTGACCGACTGCGAGCAGCGGGCGGGGCGGGCGCTGCGGTCCATGATCGAGGCAGAGGAGTTGAGCACGCAGGAGGCGTTGGCGTGGTGCGGTGACGACACGTTGACGGGACGGGAGGTCCACCGGCTCATCCGCGGCGTGGCTGACGGCGAACAGGCGCATGACTCCGACGAAGACCCGCGTGCGGAATGCACCGATCACACCATGCTGGGGTGACCGCACGGCGCTTGTCGGAGGCGCGGGGCGGCTCTGCTCTCAACTGCGCTGCGAGGCCTACGATGAGCGGTCGGAGTGGGGCTGGTCCACGGTAGAGGGACCTGGGCGAGTGGTCAGAGTAACCTGCCTCGCGGGCTGTGCCGTACGCGAAACAGTTCCCCGTCCCGCCCGAGGTGCAGGTGAACCCACTCGACCTTGTGCTGCCCCGCCGAGGGGTTCTCCAAAGATGCGGTCGACAGGATGTAGGCGCCGAAGAGTCCGGCAAGCTCGTGAAAGGCGTCGACAGCACTCTGGACGGGCGGGCATCAATGCTTAACAGCCGGGGATCTCGCCCTTCCTCATACGTCTCGCGGGTCGACGGCTGGATGACTTCCATCCTCGCGCTGAAGTCGCTACGTATTGTCTATGTCGATGTACAGGATCTTGTGCACGGGTCCTCGGAGGTAGCGCGGGTGGTGTGGGCATCTTGTTAGGCCAGAGCCGTTCTCCGCGTGCACCTCGCCGGACACACAGGGCACCGCCACGGGCGTGCTAGCCAAGTGGACAGTGTCGGGGCGGGGCGGTACCGTCTGCTGCCGGTGGCGGAGAAGCCACTGCGTTACCGGTTCCTGCACGTGCCCGCACGGCTCACCCACGGCGACCGCCGACAACGCCCGCGGATCCCGTCGACCTGGCCCTGGGCCACCGCGATCGTGGACATCTTCGCCAACATCGCAGCATTCCGCACCCGCCTGGTCCTGGCCGGTCCACCCATGACATCGCCCGGAGAACCGCAGCCCGGCAGCGCCAGTCAGTACCACAGCGTGCCCGCGCACACCCAGTCGAGCCGCCACGACGGTCAGGCCCTCGTCGCCGTCCTCAGCACAACCTCATGAAAGTCCGGAGCTAGAGCGGAGCTAGAGCGAGCTAGGGCCTTGTGCACCCGGTAGCCATCGTGTATACATGTTGTCTATGACACGGCAACGGGCCCAGCCCAGCGCGCAGGATCGCGCGTATGGCTGGCTGAAGGAGTACGTCGCGGCACTGCCCGGCACGCAAGGCAGATTCCTCACGGAGGCCGAAGTCTGCGCAGAGACCGGCCTCTCCAGAACGCCTGTGCGCGAGGCTCTCTTGCGCCTCGAAGCCGAACAATTCATCGAAATAATGCCCAATAAAGGGGCATACATACCACCCATCACAGAGAGACAAGTCGCTCACCTCATGGATGCTCGCGCTCTCGTCGAAGACTGGTGCGTAAGACGCTCTGTCGAACTAAGTCAGCACATTGTACCTCGACTCCAAAACATAATAGCTGAGCAAAAAGGGCTTAAAGATCGTCCTGTTGACTTCATAAATTGCGATAGAGAGTTTCATCGAACCATTGTTGCAGCAGCAGGGAACGAGGTCATAGCCAACATCTACGAATCCCTCCGGGACCGGCAACTTCGAACCGGCCTGACCGCCCTGGCAGCATCAGCAGAGAGGACGGCCTTGGTACTTACCGAGCACCAAACCATCGTAGATGCAATCGCCACAGGAAAAGCCGATGTGGCGGCTAGAGCAGTTGAGAAGCATCTTGCCAGCACGTTGGGAGTACTCCATCGACTAAACACGGCGAAGAGTACTCCAATGCTGACCGGAAGGACGTTTACATGAAGGTCGCCCTAGTACAGATCGGAAGTCCATCGACGGAGTCTAAGTCCGAACGCATCCAGCGCGCTGAGGACATGCTCCATGACATTCCGTCGGCGGACCTTATCGTCTTCCCGGAGCTGTGGGCACCAGGTTACTTCTATTTCGATCGGTACGAAGAAAACGCAGAACCCTTGGAGGGTCCGGTCCTCGGACACGCGAGGAGGTGGGCGAAGCGGTTGTCTGCCCACGTGCACGTGGGCAGCATCATAGAGACGCGAGATGGCCAACTCTACAACACCGCCATTCTATTGGACCCCTCAGGTGATGTGGTTCAAGTGTATCGAAAAATTCACGTGTTCGGTTACCAATCTAGAGAAGCCCAATTGTTGACGGCTGGGGAAATGGTAACCACTACTGGAACGCCATTCGGTCGCCTTAGTTCCACGACCTGTTATGATCTGCGATTCCCTGCAGTCTGGGAAGCGCTCGTCAAAGAAGGCACCGATATGGCCATCGTGCCAGCAGCCTGGCCAGCCGCAAGGTTACACCACTGGCAACTATTTACCTCGGTGAGGGCTGTTGAGAACCAAATCTATGTGATTGCGTGCAACGCGGTGGGGGAGCAGGAAGGAATCTCGCTCCCCGGTCACAGCCGCGTTGTGGACCCGTGGGGGGATGTCCTTTTTGAGGCAGGTGACGAGGAGGGAATCTACATGTGCGAAGTGAATCCAGCATTAGTTGAACAGGTGCGTCGCGAGTTCCCAGTTCTCGCGGACCGCCAGAAAGTCGGTACGGGAACTAGTGCGATAGCGGAATGGAGCGTTTAGCGTGCATCAGGAACAAAACATCGGATTGAGGCTCCATGTGGTCAATGGCGAAAACTTGGAAATGCAGTCCCCGTGTCTAGTGATCGCTGGATATACAGGAAGCGATCCGGATAGCGTCGCCAGACATATTGACGAACTCCAGGCTATCGGCGTTGCCCCACCTCCATCAGTCCCAACATTCTATCGGCTGCCTTCTGACCTACTGACAACAAACGAAACCGTAGCCACCGTGGGAGATCGAACAAGTGGCGAAGCAGAGCCAGTTCTGATCCGACACGCAGGGCAATACTACATCGGCATAGGCTCTGATCATACTGACCGTGAAATAGAGAGGCTCTCCATACACGAGGCGAAAGCTGCCTGCCAGAAGCCGTTGGGACCAGTCGTTCGCCACATAGGGAGTAGCCCACAGGTTGAGTCTTGGCATCGCGTGCAACTTCGATCGTGGGTTGATGAGGAGCTGTATCAGAACGGAACGCTCACCGACATCCGCAACCCAGATGACATCCTGGATAAACTCGGCGCGCTTCCAATGAGCGGTGACTCAACCGACCTAGTCCTCTTCCTTGGAACTATTCCGATTACCGGTGGCACGTTCCATTATGGGGACTCGTGGACTGTAGAGTTGTTGTTTCCAGACGGCCAGAGCTTGCGTCACTCGTATTCCGTTAGAAAGGAGAACAACCATGCGTAGTGGTTCCCAGTACTTAGACTCCCTTGAGGCTAAGCGAGAAGTTTACGTTGACGGAAGACGGGTGGAACATGTTCTAGAGCACGAGGCCTTCCGGCCCATCGCAGAAACCATAGCAGCGCTTTACGACACGGCTTCCGATCATAAAAATCAGATGATCTACCACTCACCAGAGATTGACGCCGACGCTAACAGAGTCTTCTCGATTCCACGCACGCACGAGGAATTGGTGCTCCGCCGCAAGGCGATTGAAACTTGGGCGAACCAGACACATGGCTGGGTGGGCCGTAGTCCCGACCATGTGGGGGCGTTCATCGCCGCCTTCGCATCGAACCCCAACATGTTCGCGAGGCAACCCCACGACTTGGGGCAGAATGTTGTGAATTACCACAAGAAGATACTTCAGGAAAGTCTGTATGTATCGTACGCTATAATTCCACCACAGGTATCGAGGGCCACGACAGCGCACGGATGGGCGGGGGACTACCTGCAAGTTGGAGTTGTTGCAGAAGATGCTGATGGCATCATGGTTCGAGGCTCCCAAATGCTAGCAACTGGGGCGGTGGTCGCCGATGAATTGTTCGTATCCTGCATTAAGCCCCTCACGCCAGAAGATGCAAAATTTGCTGTCAGTTTTGCCTTGCCGATTACGACGCCGGGGTTAAAGTTGTACTGTCGGCGTCCTTACGCGTCTGGGGATACTAGCGTCTTCGACTATCCACTCACAAGCCAGTTCGATGAGACGGACTCGCTCGTTGTGTTTGATGATGTGAAAGTGCCTTGGGACCGTGTTTTTGTCAACCAGGTCCCTTCCGACCTGTCCAAACAGTTTTATGGCACGGGTGCCCACGTGATGGGAAACAGCCAAGCACAGATTCGGTTCGTGACGAAGCTCCGCTTCATGGCCGGACTGGCTCGTAAGGTGGCAGCGGTCAATGGAGCCGACAAATTTCCAGGCGTACAAGAGAAACTGGGTGAACTTGCGAGCCTTGCGTCCCTGGTTGAAGCGGCGGTATTTGCCTCCGAGTACAACGCGGAGCCGGATAACGAGGGAATGTGGCGTCCTCAAGCGAGGCCACTCTACGGTGCGATGGGTATGCAAGCGGAAATCTATCCCCGGGTCTTGGCAATCGTTCGTGATTTGACTGGGGGAGGCGTACTCCAGCTGCCTGCGACCGTGAATGACGTGCTGTCGGAGGACGAGTGGCCCGACATCGAACGCTATGTCCAGTCGCCAGGCGTGCCCGCAGTTGAACGGATAAAGTTGTTCAAACTCGTTTGGGATGCCATCGGCTCGGAATTTGCTGGACGCCACCACCAATATGAGATGTTCTATGCAGGCGCCCCGTTCATTGCCAAAGGTCATTCTTTCCGGAACTTTGACTACGATGACGCTGTGTCACGTGTCGAAGGATTCCTGTCCACGTACAAAGCCGAAGCTTTGTAATAACTTAGGAGGAACTGAAATGTCCAAGCCTGAGCATGAGTTTCATCCCGTAGACACTGTGGCGTTTACTGACTGTGAGGGATCGGTGGCATCTCTCACTGAGAGAATCCTTGCACAAGATTCAAGGGGAAATGTGACACGCATCCTCTCATTCGCACCCGGTACCGATACGACCCCGAACGGTGTCCAGCGGCACGATTTCTGGGAGGAGGTTTACATCCTCGATGGGAGCATTAGGGACATCCGCATAGACAAAACCTTCACGGCGGGGATGTACGCATGCAGGCCTCCAGGGATGCCGCATGGTCCGTGGGTCAGCGAAGACGGCTGCACAACATTCGAGGTCAGGTACGGGAGCGACTCGTAATGGCTAGCACGACAACCGCTGTGGATGCGTTGAAGATGCGGGATGCGCTCGGCCGCTTTGCGACCGGCGTGGCGGTCATAACCACTCATGACGGAGCTGGACGACCACAGGGGATGACCGTAAATTCCCTAACATCCGTTTCGTTGACGCCACCTCTCATTCTGGTTTGCTTGAGTGAGTCAGCCCGCACTACCAAAGCTGCCCTTGCAACTGGCTCGTTTGTCGCGTCTGTGTTGTCCGAGCGTCAAGAGCCTCTCGCGCGCAGATTCGCGTCGCCGGCCAATGATCATTTCGCGGACCTAGACTTGCACTATGGTGAGCATCTTCTACCGGTTATCCCGGAGGCACTTGCGCACATAGAGTGCTCGGTGGCAGATGTATTTCCAGGCGGTGACCACGTGATATTGGTTGGCCACGTGGCACGCCTGTGCGCGCGCCCAGGACAGCCACTCGCGTTCTACAGTGGCAAGTTTGGTGACTATCAAGACCGTGGCCAAGAACCAGTGAGGTGGTTCTTCTGATGTGAATCGTTCGTCCGGACTCAAGAAGTACGAGTTTCACCCCAAACGTGACTGGCAAATCAAGCTTCAACTACATTCCGACAAAGGAGTCAGAACCATGCGATACCGCAAGCTTGGAGTCTACGCAGTAGCCGTTGCCTTGATGGGTACTGCCGCCTGCAGTCAGAGCCAGCCTGATGACGGAGAGGGCGTTAGAAGTATAAACTTGACACTGTCGTCTACCGCCATGTCTTCGGGCCCTATACTTGCTGCAATCACCCAGGATACGTTCGGTGACCATGGTTTGGAGGTGAACTATACTTCGACGGCAGGTGATTCAACAACCGCACTGGCGACCGTCGCAAGCGGTCAGGCGCCATTCGCCACAGTGGGTGCGTCGACGGTTATCGATGCGCAACAGGAGGGCCTGCCCGTCCAGTTTGTGCTCAATATCGAGAGTCCTGCCGTGACCATCGCCATGCGGGACGATATTGCAGCTGAAATAATGGCTGAAACGGGTGTCGGTCCGGACTCCCCCATTGCGGAACGAGTCGAGGCGTTGCGTGGGCTCCAAATCGGCGCACCGCCAAGCGGCGGTGCAAACTATACCCTGCTTGCACTCATGCTTAACCGGAACGGGATCGACCCCGAAAGTGACGTCACACTACTGCCTTCGGACCAGCAGACTGTTGTTTCCGGAATCAAGGGCGATCGATTTGAGGTTGGTTTCTGGTCCGCCGGGGCACTAGAGGGCGCGATTGTCGACGGCGACGCGGTCAAGTGGATTGATGTGTCGGCAGGTGATATTCCTGAGTTCAGCGATTTCCTTTACATGACCGCGATCACGTCAGAAGACGTCATTAACGAAGACCCCGAGCTCGTCAATGATTTCATCGCGAGCGTTAGAGACGGCGCACAGTTGTTGATCGACGACGATGCTGATACGAAGGCCGCAATCAAGGAAGAGTTCTTTCCTACCTTGCCTGACGGCACATGGGACCTAACATGGGATAGCGCCCGCCAGGCAGTCATTCCCAACCAAACATTCACGCAGGAAGCCCTCGACTACACAGTAGAAGCGACCGAGACGGTGTACGGCAGGGTATACGAGGACCTCATGCTTGCCGATCTGGTGGTCGAGCAAGCTCGGGATTAGGGATGTGATTGAAGATGTTGGCTAGGCAGAGAGATGATGTGCTGAATCGTGAGCCGTCGACTAGACGGGAACCTGTCATCGAGCTCCGAAATGTGGCAATGGGCTTCGGTGGCCCTACTGTGATCGCCGGCGTGACTAATGAGATCCACAGAGGAGAGTTCGTTACGCTCTTTGGGCGGAGCGGGTGTGGTAAGTCCACAATGCTTAATATTGTTGCTGGATTGCTCAGCCCCATTTCTGGAGAAGTTAAGTTTGAAGGAGGTCCCGTAAAGGGGATCAACACGCATGTGAGTTACATGACACAGGAAGACACCCTTCTGCCTTGGAGAACGGTACGCAAGAACATCGAGGTACCCCTGAGACTTCGAAAGTTTAAGAAGCGTGACATTCAGGACCGAGTCGATCGCTACTTGGAACTACTCAACCTGACAGCAGCAGCGGACCGCTACCCGTCACAGTTGTCGGGCGGCATGCGCCGGCGTGCTCTGGTGGCGCGAAGTCTTGTGTATGACCCGGCGGTCATCCTGATGGATGAACCGTTCGGGGGAATCGACGCTAGTCTCCGAGAGGGGTTGCACGACGAACTTCGTAATGCTGTCGAGAAGCTTGACTTGACTGTACTCTTCGTGACCCATGACATACCGGAAGCGGCCCTCCTGTCCGATAGAGTCTTGGTATTCAGGAGCCGTGATGGTGCACCCACTTATCTCGCCACCGAAGTGAATATACCTTTTGGCGAAGAGCGAAACCTGGCAGAGGTGCGTATGTCCCCAGACTATGTCGATGTCCAAAGGGATTTGCGTATGAAACTCGAAGGAGACGAGGTGTCCTGATGAAGTCTGATACGGAGTCGCGCAAGGGCAGGGTTCTATCCCAGGAGACTTCTGTCCAGCCGCCCAATGGGGCAGCGACTCAGGAGGATGCGGTTGCTACCCGCCGACGGAGTGGGCCGCTCGTTCCCCGATGGATGATGCGGCTAATTCTGGCAGTTGTCTTTATCGGCGGCTGGGAACTAGCCTCTGGAAGGCTAGTTGAGGACTACTTCATCAGTAGTCCCTCTCGTATCGCTGTGAGGTTCTGGGAACTACTTGTGGATGGCACGTTGTTGGATAACGTTGGCGTTACAGTAATCGCCGTTGTCATTGGCTTTATTGTTGGCGCAATTGCCGCGTTGTTACTCGGGTATGCACTGGGTTCGAGTCCATACTGGGCTAGCGTCGTGGAACCGTTCATCACGACCTTCTGGAGCATACCTCGCGTGGCTTTGATCCCATTGCTAGTTATTTGGGTTGGGATCGGAACCCAACTCGCCATCACAATCTCAGCTATTCTAACCTTTTTCCTCGTCTTCTTCAATACGTACTATGGTATTCGAGAGGTAAGCCAGGGATTGATTGATGTGGTTAGGATCATGGGCGGCACCCGCCGTGATGTGGCGGTTCGTGTGAGGATTCCATCCGCATTCGTCTGGATCGCCGCAGGAATCAAGCTGTCCCTTCCAATGGCCTTAGTTGGCACCGTTACTGCTGAGATGCTCGCGTCCAACCGAGGCCTTGGGTTCTTGGTAAAGTTCTACGGTAACAGTTTTGATACTACTTCTACCTTCGCGGTACTGCTCGCCCTGCTAATTGTCGGGTTCCTCTTGGATAGGCTAGCCAACAGTGTGAGCAAGCGCGCTTTAGTGTGGAAGTCCACATGATGCCCGCGGAACATGCGACTGGCGGTGACAGGAATTATGAGGTTATTGCCAAACGCCTGCATGGAGAGCTAGCTGACTCGCCATTATACATCCTTGCTGGCGATGCGAATATGAAGCTGATTCATGCCTGCATGTGGGAAGGCATGCGCTGTCTCTCTGCCCGCCACGAGAATGCGGCCGTTTCCATGGCAGTGGGCTATGCGAAAGGTTCCGGACTCGTCGGCGTCGCGAGCACGACACAAGGCCCTGGATTAACCAATGCCGCAACCTCCATCGTCGCGGCCGTCCGGTCTCGACTCCCCGTGGTGCTATTGTGCGGCGCGGCACCTGGATCGGTCCCCGATCATCCTCAGCAACTTGATCAGACCCGCTTCTTGGAAGCATGCGGCGCCTTGGTCCTGTCTGCAGGCGACGGAGTAGACCCGGGAACGTTGGTGAGCCGGGCATTGGAAACGGCTCGTACGCAGCGAACTCTGGTGGCAGTTTCTATGCCTTCGGATTGGCAGGAGCGCGCTCCATCTAATGTGCATATGGTGCCCGTAACGGGGACGTCACCTGGCATGGACGTGGAAGCGGCCGAGGTACTCGGCGACACTGCGACGCAGGATCAGGTCGAGAAGATCGCTTCCTCTTTGCTTGCTGCGGAGCGGAGTCTCATTCTGGTGGGCCGGGGAGCGGTAAATTCAGAGAGCGCCATGCGAGATTTGCACGCTGTCGCCGAGAGGACAGGGTCTATTGTTGCGACAACGTTGCCATGTCACGGAGCGTGGGGAGAATGTCCACGAGCTGTTGGTGTCATCGGGGGCTATGCCCTTCCTGAGGCCCATGCAATGTTCAAAGAACTTGACATTGTACTCGCCGTCGGGGCTTCGCTCGGCTATCGAACCACGAAGTATGGTAGTCTTTTCGGGGAGGCGACAGAGATAGTCCAGGTTGATCATGCTGAGACGTCATTGGGACGATATACTCCCGTTTCTTCGTCCGTTTTGTCCGATAGTGGTGGATTCGCTGAGGCTCTTCGAAAGACCATCGAGGCTAGGGCGCACCCAGGTTCCGGTTATGATTGGGGAATTGCAACTGGGAAATTTCTCAGTCAAGCACGCTCGGGGGTGATAGATTCGAAGGGCGGCACGGAAAGTGGGGAGTCAAAAGGAGAGGCTCAGTGGCATCCATCCGACTTGATGCGTGCGCTTGGCTCAGTGCTGCCCACCAACCGTGCCATTGTCGTTGATGGGGGTCACTGTTCGGGTTATCCCCCAATCTATCTGGACGTACCTGATGGAAAAGCATTCTACTATTCACTCGAGTTCGGAAGCATTGCTCTTGGTTTGGGTGCGGCCATGGGCATGGCCGTGGCTCGCCCTGACCTCATCACCACCCTGGTGATCGGTGACGGTTCACTGATGATGTCGTTGGGAGAATTGGAAAGCGCGGCGCGCCAGAAAATACCAATCTTGGTGGTGCTTATAGACGATGGCGGTTACGGTGCAGAGCGACACATATTGCACCTTAACGGTCTCACTTCGGAAGAGATCTCTGACTTCGATAACCCTGAATTCGTTCCTCTGGCTAGGGCACTCGGTGTTCACGCGATGAATGTCTCCAGCAAGATGGATATGTCGAGGTTTCTTGATCAATGGTTGGCCGAGAACTCGGGACGGCCGGGCCTGATGGTGTGTAACAGTGATCCCGCGGTGCGCGGTGAGTGGCTCAGTTTAGCGTTAGATAGGTGACATTTGTGACAGCTCCACTGGATGGAATCGTAGTGGTCGAGGCCGGCAGGTTTATTAGTGCCCCCCTCGCAGGAATGATCCTTGCTGACTTCGGAGCAACGGTCATTAAGATCGAGGCGCCGGATGGAGGCGATCCATTTCGCGCATGGCGTCCGAACGAGCTTTCTCCTAGATTTGTTGCCGTTAACAGGACTAAACGCTCTCTTGCCTTGGACCTGAGAGACGCGGATGATTTACAGGCTGCTCGCCGTCTTCTAGACAAGGCTGACGTATTCATACATAACTTCAGGCAAGATTTTATTGAAACTGTTGGACTCGATCATGAAGCTCTGAGCAGGACGAACCGCCGCTTGGTCTACTGCGAAGTCAGCGGTTCCGGAAACGCGGCGTCGTTGGCAGGAACTCCAATGTACGATGCCATCGGCCAGGCTCTCTCTGGACTGACAGCTGTAACCGCAGACCCAACACAACCCGCCGGCCCATCAATGTCAGATAGTGTCACAGGATACAGCGCAGCCATGGGCATATTGGCTGCACTAAACCGCAGGCATGTGACAGGCAATGGTTCCCTGGTTCGCGCGTCAATGATTTCTTCGTCTGTCAGCTTTCTGTCTGAGCTCTACACGTATTTCCTCGTCACAGGCGAACGTCCGGACGCTCTGACGCGTGTACGACAATCGCAGAGCTTCTCGTTTCGGTGCTCAGACGGTGGCATGATTTCAATACACTTGTCTACGCCAAAGAAGTTTTGGGAAGCTTTCACGGGGGCGATCAACAGAGTCGACCTGCGACCTGACAAACGATTCACAAGCTATACCGATAGGGTGGACAACTACCTAGCCCTCCGAGACGAACTGACGGGAGAGTTCCTAACTAAACCCGCACAAGTTTGGCTCAAAATCTTGCGAGAAGTGGACGTGCCGTGTGCGGAGATAACTCAGATACCCGAGGTGCTTTCCTCACAGATCGCGGAAGAGTTGGATCTCTTGCGGCCATACGCAGATTGGCCCGAGTCGCCGGGGAGTGTCCTCCCAGCGGTGGAAATGAGTGGGATGCCGCAACCGCGCAAACCGCCGGAGCTTGGGGCGGATAATGCGTGGTTGAGGACGTTTCTTGGGGAGGGTGAGGCATAGCATGAGGAATGGCTTGTTATGGGAAAGTCTCGAGGCCCTGCTTATACCCGCGGACTCTTTTACAGAGGTCAGGCGTGAGGCGCGACAATTCCTGCGTCAATGCAAGGCTGAGAGTAGATATCACAGCAGAAGTGATAATTGGCACATAGGCTTTTCGCCGGAGTTTACCAAACTATTGGCAGGTCGCGGATGGATCGGTATGACGTGGCCGACGGAATTTGGAGGACGCGCGGCCGCGGCGGGGGAGCGGCTTGCCGTGATCGAAGAGCTTCTAGGAGCGGGGGCACCCCTGGCTGCCCATTGGGTGGGGGATAGGCAAGTAGGTCCAACGATACTGAAGTTTGGCACTGTGGAGCAGGCTCATAGATTCCTCCCGGCAATGGCAAATGGAGAGTGCTACTTTGCGCTGGGAATGTCGGAGCCTGACGCAGGATCTGACCTGGCATCCGTCCGGACGTTTGCGCGCAAACAAGAGGATGGTACCTGGGTTCTAAATGGCTCGAAGATCTGGAGCAGCCACGCTCATCGTTGTGACTATATGGTCGTCTTATGCAGAACAGATAGCACCGTCAGTAGTAAGCACGAGGGGCTAAGTCAACTGATAGTGCCGCTTCGCAGTGAAGGAGTGCAGGTGTCCCCAATACGCTCCACGGGGGGCCACAAACACTTCGCAGAAGTGTCCTTCACGAATGTCCATCTCGACAATGATGCATTACTCGGGACTGATGGTGATGGGTGGACACAGGTTCGCGCAGAACTCGCATATGAGCGCAGCGGACCCGAAAGATACCTGAGCACATGGCCGCTGATCGCAGCGATGCTCACTGAATCTCCGGGGTCTGATAGGAACCGCACTGCCGCAGTTCAATATCTGGCACGTATCCAGTCGCTGCGTTCCTTGTCCCGTGCCGTCGGGCACTTGATGGACTCTGGGAAACCTCCTGAAGTGTTGGCATGTGTGGTGAAAGACATCGGGACTTCCCTGGAATCCGATTCGGTCTTTGCCTTCGAGGCTGCTAAGGCAGATGCCGGCGACAACGATATGGATGCCAGCGAGGAACTCAAGAACCTGGCGAGACTGTTTCCGTCATTCACGTTACGCGGAGGCACTAACGAGGTACTCCGCACGGTCCTAGCGAGAGGCATTTATGAGTAGCATGCTTGGAGACATGAACCTCTTGACCGAAGGTATCCTGGCCAGTCCTCTTTGGGAATCGCATCCCGACTATCCGGATGGATGGAAGGCGGTAGTCGACTCTGGCATCACCTCCCTGGGCAAGGGGTACGGAACGCAGTCCCATGAAGTATGGACGCACGCGTTGGAGATGGCGCGGTCTATGGGGTACCACGACCTACATGCTCCCGTCGCCGACCATGTCCTTGGCAACATGCTCTTGGGAAATCTCTCCGAATCTAAGACATTTGCCCTGGCCTTCGCTACCGGACGCCGATTGGACGATGGACGTAGCCTGTGTCGGGCGAACACTCTCTGGGGTGGGGTCTCCGAAAACACGCTTGTCGTTGAAGAGGATGGACTGCGTCTACTAAATGAGAGCCTTGCTATAGTTAGCCGGGTTGGGGGGGATGGGTCATGGATCGGTGAAGCAGAGTATGATTGTGACGGTGGAGATCGCATTGCTTGGTCCGAAGTTGAGTCCGGTTGGGTGAAGGAAGCATGGTCGGTCTTGCTTCTGAGTCAAGTGTTGGGAGCCCTAGTTAGGGTAACGGATTCGGCTATAGCATACGCGGACCTGCGAGAGCAGTTCGGGCGGAAGATTCGGTCTTTCCAGAGGGTCCAAGACCTCATCTGTATAGCGGTTGAGGAAACGTTGATCATGTCAGGCTTGCTCGTCAACTGCATAACTATGGAGGAGCAGCGGTTATCCAGTTTCAATATTTCGCTTACAAGCTCACACGCGAGACAGTGCGTCCGACGGGTTGTTCAGGCGGTGCATCAAACGTATGGTGCGATGGGTTTCACGGAGGAAGCCGGCATCGGTGGCCGTACCAGCAGTGCGATAGCGTGGAGTCAGGCGGTGTCGGGATTGAATGCATGGGAAGAGAGAACTTTGGAACTTATGCCCAGACAGTGGATTGGGATGTCTTTGTTGGAACGTGAGGGAGAAGAAGAGTGACGACTGACACGGTTATTTATGATCTGCGGGATGGCGTGGCGACGCTGTGGCTTAATCGGCCATCTGCGCGAAATGCTATGAACTCACAACTGCATGAGGCGATGGAAGGCCAACTAGATCGTGCGCGGAAAGACCCCGCCGCTAGGGTGGTCGTTATTCGAGGAGCGGGGGGGACGTTTTGCGCGGGTATGGACCTAGGGGATACTTTCGTCCCCGATGCAGACCCAGCCGAAGCCCTTGACAGGGCGCAACTCGCGGCAAATTGGCGCCTCAATGTGTTGCCGAGTTTCCCAAAGCCAACCATCGCCGCAGTAGAGGGGTACTGCTTCGGCGGGGCGTTCAGCATAGTTCAAGGCTGCGACCTCGCATTTGCGGCCGAGAATGCAAGGTTTGGGCTGTCCGAGATCAATTTCATGATGTTCCCTGGTGGTCCGGTATCTCGCTCTCTTGGGTTGTCTATGACAAGCAAGGTTGCTCTCTACTACGCCATGACGGGCGAGCAGTTCAACGGGAAGTCCGCCCAAGAAATTGGCTTCATCAACGAAGCTGTCCCCGACGAGAGGCTTGATGAACGCATACGTGAAGTTGCCGCATCGCTGACTGAGAAAGACCCACATGCTCTCCGCGCGACAAAGGAGGCATACCGGTTCTCGCTGGAGATGGGTCCTGAAGCCGCGATCAACTATGCCATTGCTAAGCAAGCAGAACTTTCTGTTCGTCAGAACGATGAGTGGCGTACTGGCGGTGTGAAGGACTTCTTAGACGGGGTCTACAGGCCCGGTTTCGGTGCACGCGGTTCGAAGATTCAAGAATAGTTCGCAACTCCATGACATCGCAAGAGATTTACTTCGAGTCCCTAGGGGAAGGGCCGCCTCTATTAGCCATTCCTGGGTTAGGACTTAGCGGGGGTGCGCTCAGGGAGTTGCTAGAGACAGTGTCGCGTGTCCGAAACGTGGTTCTTATCGATCCGCCAGGCAGTGGCAACTCTCCACGTTGGTCGAGTCCGTTATCAAGCGATTCGGCATGCGATTTCGTTCTGAAAGTAATGGACGACCTTAGCATAGAATCGGCTGATTTCGTTGGCTTATCGATGGGTGGTATGGTGACGCAAGAAATGCTGATTCGGCATCCCGCCCGCGTGAGGAGCGCTGTTCTCTTATCGACTCTGGGGCGTCATACCGAATGGTCACGCCGAGTTTATGAGTTTCGGCGTGAGTTGTTGCGAGTGTCACCGGCGTTGCACTTCAATGTGTCAACCCTCCTGTTATTTGACCCGAGTTCGATCAGTGCGCACGTTGGACTCTATGAGTCACTCTTGGAGGGGATGAGGGGCGGGGATGTTGATGTCGAGGGTTACGCAGACCAATTGGAGTTCTTCATTCAACACAATGCTTTGGAGCGGTTGAAAGGAGTGACCCACAGGGTTCTCATTGTGTCAGGTGAGTCAGATTTACTATCACCTAAAGAGGCGGCACTTGATCTTGGTGCTGGTCTCGAGGCAAGTCAGGTGTTGATGGTGCCAGGAAGTGGTCATGCCTTGTGGTTACAGCACCCGGGTGTCGTTGGTAAAGCAATTATGGACTTTATCGGTAGAACGACTCAGCGGCATGAAACGGGGTCTCCTGAACTGCCTGGGCGAAATGCTTAGCTCAGGAGATAGTGTGGTGCCTCAGAATTGCTTTGGGCGAGTCGTAACTATTGGGAACTTTGACGGATTCCATATTGGTCATGTTGCCCTTGTGACGCGAGCTGTGGCCGAGGCGAAGGAGCGAGGCATCCCCTGCACGCTAATCACGTTTGATCCGCACCCACTTACCGTGTTGAGACCGGATGAGTGTCCAAGAATCCTTATGACGCTCGAAGAGAAGATCGCACGTGCGATGAGTCTGGGTGTAGATGATGTTTATCCAATTCGTTTCGATGCCGAATTTGCGGATACCACTCGTGATGAGTTTCTTGTGTCGACGCTAGTAGATCGTCTGCAGACTAGGGTGGTTATTGTTGGTCGTGACTTCCGATGTGGCAAAGGGGGGACAGGTGACATCGCGTGGCTAGAAGCAACTGCTCCTCCCTACGGAATCGAAGTGCTTGCAGAGGAGCTTGTTGTTGATGGATCTGAGAAAGTTTCCTCTAGTGCTATCCGTCTCGCGTTGGAGGAAGGGGATATCAACGCGGCGGTGCGAATGCTTGATGGCGGGTAACTGTAGGTTGGTTCGCCTGTGCGAAGGTCCACCTTGTGCCCCAGGCCAGTCGAGTATGGCCTATCAGGCTTGGTCCGATCGCGGCTATGCCATAGAGCCCCATGGAGCACTTCCTAGATGCCTATAAGAAGGGCTGTATTGAATGCCATCCCTTGGGTACAGGAAAAGCCTCTTGGCGAGTCTGACGGCGACGATGGCTGTAGGTCCCCTTTTCACACATAGTTTGTCGAGCTCCGGTATCGCCCTCGTGGAGCAGTATTCGATATCTGTGTCGCAATTTGGGTATTTTGCAGTGGTATTGTTCTCGAGCGCGGGTCTTGCGAGTCTTTTATTGGCTGGTATAGCTGACAGATTGACGGTTGTCCTGCAGTTGATACTGGTTCATGGTGGAACCGCTGTAGCGTTCTTGTTGGTGGCCGTTGGATCGAGGCTCTGGGTCATCTTGTTTGCCGCAGGTGTCGCGGGTGCATGTCAGGCGTTTTCCACACCGATTACGAATCTGATCGTCGCTCGAAGTGTTAGTGCGTCTTTGCGTCCAAGTTGGATAGGCGTTAAGCAGTCTGGCGTGCAGGCTGGGCAGGTGGTTGCGGGTATCGGTTTTCCCGCGCTGTACCTGATCGGTGGTTGGCGTTTCGCCTGTCTCGTCGGGGCGGCCTTCGCTGTGATGCTGCTGGTGTTTGGGATTTTGATTGAGAAGCTCGCAGGGGAGGCGAGGGAAGCGCGCTTTCCGGATCCTGCATCGACAGTGAATGGAACCTCCGACGGCGAAGTAATTTCGGGGTTGGGCTTGGTTTCGCAGACTCTGTTGCTCACAGGGTTCACGTTTATGGTGGGGATTGGGATTCAGTCCACGAATGTATATTTGTCACTGTTCGCGGTAGAACGTCTTGAGATGTCCCTAGTCGCGGGTGGTGTAGCGGTTAGCGTCGCAGGCGGTATTGCTATACTCAGTCGTTTGGCTTTCACGAGAAGCACTTGGGTGCTGCAGCACCGGGTTCAGACGTTGCTGCGTGGTTTAGTAAGTGGTGGTGTCGTAGCCATGGCTGCTCTCATACTCGCGGATGTGTTGCATGCCCCTGTGTTGTTTTGGGTGGGGACGTGCATTCACGGTGCTACTTCTCTAGTTATTATTGTTGTGGTGAATTCCGTAATCGTTCAGAGCAGGTCAGGGAGGGGAATTGGCCTAGCCACAGCAGTAGTGGCTGGGGGTACGTATCTGGGTTTCGCTAGCGGTCCTTTAGTGATGGGCCTTCTGCTGTCTATGTTTGATGGTTTCCTTTGGGCATGGGTTGGTGTCGGGACTGGCTATATTGGGGCTTTTCTAATTCTTCTCGCGTGGGGCTGGTGGGGATCCAGGGTGGCTGGGCGCCCGTGATAATCATTTTGGCTGCTAGGCATGTCTAGTGAGCCGTAGTTGTTTGGCGTGTGATATATTCTCGAACTATTCGTCTTTCCGTTATGTTGTGTCGGCGTGTGAGCTAATTCCTCCTGGTTGCCCGAGGCCCGACATCGACGAGGGCCATTTCGCCGGGGTCAACCAGAGTGACGCGGCGAGGATGAAAGCGCTCGAGCAGGTGGGCGGAGGAGGGTCCCAACCTCACCAAGAGGGAGGTGTCCCTGGCCGTGGCAAAGGGCTTGTATGACTTGGAGTGCCTCCTGGTGACGGGTGGTGGCGATCGGTGATGGTGTCCGAGTCTGTGTCCGACGTCCGTCGCTGGGTAGGCTCCCTCATGCGTTCATTTGTCCTCGGAGACGTGTCACATGGTTGGACTAAGGTCTGTGCCGGTGGTTGGGGGCAACCATGGAGCGTCCTGACGCGGCATGGCACCGCTGTCAGGAGGGCTCCTCTAATAGCGTGCCGCGGGCGCGACTACAGGTCTCCCTTGGACCTGTTGCAGGCGATGCAGAGCATCTGGCAGTTGTCGGGGGTGGTTTTCCCACCATTGGACCAGGGCACGATGTGGTCGGCGTCCATCTTCGACAACTCGAACGTCATTTGGCCGTGAGTGTTGCCGGGGGTCTTGCACTTCTTGCCGTTGGCGCAGCGAGCCTTCTGGCGGGTGAAGGCTCCTCGACGGGCTGCCTTGTCGAACTGGCGCAGGCTGAGGTGCTTCTCGTCACGAGTGAGGACGTAGGGGTAGATACCCTTCTTCGACTTGACCTCGTCGTCGGCCATGAGGTCGTTGATTTCAGTTTCGAGGGCAGCGGTGTCGACGGGGTCCTTGCCGTACTGGTCGTACAGCGGGCCCCAGGCGATGCCCTTCATTTCCGTGCGGTAGCCGACGAAGCAGTCCTCGACCCAGTTCAGGACGTTTCGGAAGTAGGTCCATAGTTTGTTAGCGTTCTGGTCGTGCTGGTGGGTCGCCATGTAGTGCTCGATCTTGCCGTCGCTGATCCACTTCAGCGCGGTCTCCAGGTAGTGCTGGCGGATCGGCGCCCCGGTCAGGTACTTGTCGCCGAGGCCGTAGGCCGCTCCGCCGGTCTTGGAGAAGATCGACTTGGCGTGGGTGAGCCACGGGCCGGTGTAGACCGCGTTGAGGAGTTCCTGGTCGGTGAGCTTCTCGCCGGCGATGTTGATGATGCGGAACCAGTCGAGCTTCTCGGAGTCGGTGCCCTGGCAGAAGTAGACCATGAGCTCGTAGTCGAGGAACTTTTCGCGCTCGTCGGTGGTGAGGTTGTCGAAGCCCTTGCGGTTGCCGTTGAGCAGGACGGAGAAGTCGCCGGCTGCGTACTGGCAGAGCGAGACGGTGCGCTGCTGGCCATCGAGCAGCTCGTACGTCCCGTCCTCGTTGACCACCCAGTAGAAGACGTTGAGCGGGAACCCCTTGAAGATGGTGTCGATGACCGCGTCGCGCTGCTTGTCCTTGTAGACGAACTCGCGCTGGTAGGGCGGGCGAATGTTCAGCTGCCCGCCGTAGCCGAAGACGCCCTCTTCGGCGTGGTCGCGGTAGTTCTCGATTATGTCCCGGATAGGTATCTGGTGCCGATCGATCTTCACGATGCGCCTCCGATTTGCTTGATGATGACACGGTCGAACATGCGCTTGTAGGTGCCATCACTCTGCGCAAGATAGAACCTAGGCCCACCCTTGGTGTAGGTCCCATCGGGCGCGATGTCTTTCATGGGCTGGGCCAAACCGCCGCTGTAGCCGATGATCTCGAACTGATCGGGGTTGTGGCTGTCGAGGAAGGTCGAGGAGACCCCCATCTCACCGTCGTAGTCCCGTGGGATCTGACTGACCGTCCCGACCTCGATGGCCGGATAGTTGACGTACGTCGGGTACTGCTCGGGGGTGTAGCGCTTGAAGAGGGTGAGGTTCTCGTGGCGCTTGGCGATGTCGAGGTTGGTGAACCAAGAGATGTTGCGGAACTTGACGAGGCCGGTCTTGGGGTCAAAGACCCCGCTGGCGAACTTGCGGTCTCGGTAGGCGTCCGGCACTCGGAAGTAGGCGTTCCCGTTCTTGAAGCCGTTCCCGAGCCACATCCGCCCGGATTGGAAGAAGGGCCAGATCGGTTTATAGGTCACAGACAGCTTACTGGCCACGATGACGAACTTCTTGTCGTGCTCCATGAGCTGCCCGATGAACTCCGACAGCAGCGAGAACGGGGGGTTGGTCACGACGATGTCGGACTCATTGAGGAGCTCGACGGACTCTGAGCTGCGGAAGTCTCCGGTGCCCTCCAGCATTGTCATGGTGTTGGCATCGTGCCGCAGGAGCTGCTCGACGTCGAGCAGGTCGATCGCACCGTCGTCGTTGAGGTCGGGCACCTCAGTGATCTCGACCTTGTAAGGCTGCTTCGGATCCGGCGCGTCGCGCAGACCGGCGGTCTCGAAGAGGTCGATTTGGTTCCCGACGATGGGCGACCTGGTGTAGCTGGTGGCGATGAGCTTCTTCAGCCCAAGCGCGTTGAAGTTCATGGCGAAGTACTTGAAGAAGTCACTCTCGTAGGGGTCGTCGCAATTGCAAAAGACGACCTTGTCCTTGAAGTGAGGCTTGTAGTGCCTCAGCTCGTACTCGATGTCCTCGATCCTGCTGTAGTACTCGTCCTTGGGGTCACCAGCCCGCTCGCTGAGTGCCTTGCTGCGTGCCGTCGCCATGCTTCCAGTCCCATCCGCTCGCCTTCGAGGGAGTCTATCGAGCCGGTGCCAGCGCTGACCACAGCCGTCCTGGCTCGGGCGGCGGCTTGCCGTACCCCAGCGGTGGTTGACCATCGGCCGGCAGTAGGTCGAGGCGATCGAGCCGCAGACCGAGCAAGACCAGGAGGACGGCTCACGGCTGCGGCACACAGTGGCGGGCCTGCACCTGGCGCTGGAAGAGTCCCGGATGGAGTTGGGCCGCGCCCAGGCTGCGCTCCTGCGGTCTGCCGCCGCCGTACGGGAGTCGGTCACCTGCCCGATGGGCTGAGGTTCGAGCCCGTGCACGCCAACCTGCTGCACCGCCCGCTTCTCCCAACGGTGTCACGGGTGTCGAGCCAGACCGGCAACGTCCTGTCCTTACCCGACAGCGCATCACGGGCCGCTGGTGAGGGGATGAGGGGCCATCGGGACGTGCCAGGTGACGGCATTGGGCCGGCGCTGTCGATCGCGCGATAAGCGACGGTGAGACCCGGACGCGCGTGCGGCCGCTTTTGGTGCGTAGGTGGGTTCGTGCGGCGGGCCCTGACACAACACCAAGCGAAGGAACGTGACATGACGCAACCATTCACGAACGCTGTCCCGATGGCCGCCCAGCTGCAGGAGGCGCGCATGGCCGTGGCCCGGGTCGGTGAATTGCTGGAGCAGGCGGACGGACAGCTCGAGGTGATTCTGCGATCCGACCTGCAGGCGGTTGACTGCGATGAGTGAGTCCAGCGAGACCGCTGGCGCTGAGTCGGTGCGCGGTGGGTCCGCGGCGTCGAAGGATCCGTTGACGTGGCGGTTTGCCGGGGCCTCTGAGACTCGTTGGTTGCTGTCTCAGACGAAGCACACCCTGGGGCAGGCGCGCGACGGGATCCGGCAGATGAACCAGGCCGTGACACAGGCGTGGTCGTCCGTGGAGGGGATCAACACTCTGCGCGGCAGCCGTGAAGCTGCCAGTTCGGGCGAGGCGCTGCGGGAGCTGGCAGAGGCGTGCGAGAGCGCCGCTCAGAGCGGGCGCAGCATCCATCACCATGTCCGCCAGGGCATCGAGGATGCCCGCACTGCCGTGGTCAAGGTCAGCCGGTTGGAGTCGCCTACCCGGCGGGACGAGGTCGACCGGGACATGTTGGTTACCCGACTGGAACACCTCGACGAGCGGTTGGGTTCGGCCCTGCCGCTGGTGGAGCAGTCCGTGGTCGCTTTGGCTGGCATCGCCGAGCACGCCCGGCAGTCCACGCCCACCCAAGGCCGCGACGCTTCGCTGGCCACGGCCACCCTTGAACACCGCCTGAGGGCTTCGACCGGCGCCGGGGGCGTTCTGCGTGATGAGCTCGCCCGGGCCGAACAGGCCTCCGACCTTGCACGGGCCCAGGCGCTGACCATCTCCCACGGTGTCAGGGTTCGTATGGACGCCGCCCGTGAGCGCGCCCCCGTACCCGGCGGCCCCGGGTCGGCTCCTGGAGTGGGACGGTGAGACAGGTGGCGGCGACGGCCGTTGACCCGCAGGTCCGGGCAGCGGGGAGCCTGCCGGATCTCCAGCAACTCCTGGACGCTGCATATCAGCGGTTCGATGACTGGGCAGAACTGGTCGAGCATCATCCCACGGCTAACACGGGGGTTGTCATCGACCAGGCCGAGGACCTGCGGCGCCTCTTTCGCCAGGCAGCCAACGGCGCCTACAAACTACTCACCGAACTGCGCAGGTCCCAGAAGGTGACGCCTTCCGCAAGTGGGTCCTACCCGCCGGCGATCTTGGCGGTCCTGGCCGCGGCGGCCTCCTTCGACGCCGCGACACAAGCGATCAGCCCGGTGGCCTCCGGGCTACGCCTCGACACGCAACTCCGCTACAAGGTCCCGGCGTCCCTACGGGCCACTGCCCAATTCCTGGCCGCAGCCACCAACGCCCTCACCCAGACACAAGCCTTCCTCGCCCAGGCCGAGAGCGAGGTGACCTCGCAGTCACCGCACCTGCCCGTGGCGCGCACTACCGAACGCACAGGAGGTTGTTGACGAAGGACAGGTCTGGCGAACAGCAGACAAGGGCGGCGCGGGCTGCCCGGGAGGCGCAACGGACCGCACGGACACCTGCGATTCGGCGTGTGCAGGACCTCAACCACACCCAGCGGCTACAGCAGGCGCAACGGATCTAGGAGCAGGAGGACCTCGTCGCCGAGGACGTCGAACGGGCAGGTCGCGACGAGCCGGGGAACGTCAGCGGGCCGTCGTACTGAGCGCGGGGTTTGCTCGCGGGGCCTCGCCCGGGACGACCACCTGCTCACCTTGCATTTCTGGGTGCTGCAGGCGCACTGCCCGGTCCCTGGTGTAGTCGTCGGTGAAGCTCTTGACCAGCAGCTGCGCGTAGACCCTCGCGAGGCCGGTCTGCACCAGGTAGTGGTCACCGATCCGATGACGGGCCCGCGACCAGGACCGGAATGTCCACCAGGTCCACAGCACTACCGCCCAGCAGGCGGTGCTGACGAACATGGCGGGGTCCTGGGTCGCGCCGAGCCAGATCCCCGCGCCGGCATTCATCAGCAGGCAGGTCAGCATGAGCCAACGGGGTATCAAGGCGGAGGCGACGGCCCACATGAGAGCGATGAACGTCAACCAGACCTTCCACGGCGCGAGCAGGACCCTGATCGCCGGGTCGCTGCGGGTCAGGCCGGCACGCATCACACCCACCTCGTGCGCGACAACGGCTGCGGCTGCCCCTGTCGAGAGGTGACCCAGGCGCACGTCCTCGATCAACCCTCGGCTGACCACGATGATCCGTCTCCCGACCGCGGTGACCGCAATTCCACGGCTGGGCCCGACAAGCAACGTCAGGTGTGCTGATTCCACGCCGTGCTCGAGCAGGACCTGCGCGACCGGGCCGAGGGTGTGGCGTTGGTGCAGCCGTGGAGCCCGCGCCCACATGAACACCGCCTGGCACCGTTCTCCTACGGGTGTGCTGGCAGCGATGGCCAGCACCGGCACGATCACCAGCAGGAAGGCCGGCCAGTACTGGCGCGCTACCAGGGCGGCGACGACCAGCCACATCGCCGCGCTCATCACCATCGGCACGATCATCACCCGCGCATAAGCGCGTCGTGCCCGCCCTGCCGTCATCGCTGCCACCTCCACGTGGTCGTTCACCGCCAGTCGTTTGGTCGAGTTTGGGTGGGTGGTTTTGACACCCCCGGCTCTCGCGTCCCCGCTTTAGGGGTCATGACCAGAGTGCCCGAGGCCACCGACAGGCCGCAGCGGTTATCCACAGGCGTTCGCGGCCGCCCGTACGCCCCCAGATCCGCCGCCGGCCAGGACTGCCTTGCCAGGGCGTTGCTAGGCAGGCGGATACCGCCGTCCCTGACCACGAAGGAACTCCCATGATGCCGCTCGACCAGCCGGTTACCACTCCTGCCGCTGCCCAGGTCCTGGTACGAATGCACCAGCTGCTGTGGCAGGCCAGCACCGAGGCCCACCGACGCGCGTGCGCTGCACCCGATCCGCCCGCTGTTGACCTGGCGTTCATCCTGGACCACCTGTGCGCCCAGGTCTATGACCTGGTGCCGGGCGACTACCGCGACGCCCTCCTGGACCGGCCGGCGACGTGCGGGGCCGATCCGGTAGATCTCGCTGCGCAGGCCGAGGGGCTCAGCCGACAGGAACCTGTCAACGACTTCCCGCCCGGGATCTGTCTGGTCGTGGTGCGGTTGATCGACACCGTCCGGGACTTCTCATGACCCGGCGGCCGCCGGCCATCTACCCGCCGAGTGTGGGGGAGCTGATCGAGCGGGGCGAGGTGCTGGCCCGCTCCCTGATGTATGACGCACACCAGCGCGACGGGCGGGCGATGCTGCGCGCCTGGGGCGAGGTTGTCGAGGGGGCCAACGACCTGTGGAGCCGCCTGCCTCAAGCCTCGGACGTTCCTGGGACAGGTAAGCAGGTGATTGACCAACTGGAACGGTCCGCCAGGACGTTGCGCCGCGCAGCTGGCGATGCCCGCGAAGTCGATTCGACGCTGCAGGAGATCGGTCAAGTCTTCACCCAGGCAGCCGAGATGATCGGGCAAAGCGGTGTCGCCGAACGCCGAGAACCCACCCGATGGACCAGCGCACAACTGCGCGACTCTTTCGCCGCGCGCGTCAGCATCATGCACACCCTGTACGTCGCCTCGCACGCGGTCTCTGTGGCCTTGTCCGAGAACGCGCTGGCCGAGCAGCTCGACGCCCGACTGCGGCACCATCGGCGCACGCCAGCGCACGAGTTACGCCATCGAGTCCTCGGGGTTGAGCAGGTCGCCCACTCCTACATCAACGGTCACTACCCGCAGGCGCTGACCGGCAAGCAACGTGAGCCGGTGGACCATGTTCGGATCCCGAGCGCGATCGCAGCCTGGGACGTCTACGCCCAACGGGTCCTCACCCAGGAACCAACAACTCACGCGATGGCCCGGGTGGCCGAGGCGGCGTTCGCGGCGTCGACGCATGCCCACCGCATGTGGCGGGCCGCGGTCCAGGCCGGCCACGTTGACCAGGCGGTGTTCGACTCGCAGATCGCCCCAGCCCTGGAAACCATGATCGAGAAGTGGGGCGAAGCGCACACCCGCTTCAAGCAACTCACGCACCCTCACGAGACGAGTCCGCCGTCTTTGCGGGAGGCAGGCTGGGAACTAGCGGACGCGATGCGAGAGGTGACCACGACTCCTGTGGGTCCCGCCTCGGCGAAAGACATAGGAAATCGTGCCGATATGCCCTCCCTGGTGCGCTCCCTGCACCGCTTCCATGCCACGGTCGCCGGCGTAGGAGCCCTCTTCCACGAAACAGCCCGCCAGGCGCCGCTGGAAGTCGATGCGCGCGCCGCTAACGACATAATCAAGGCAGCCCTCGACACCGACGACGAGCGTCTGTCCCCATCCCGCGACGCCTTCGCGGTGACACCTAGAGATGTACAGCTCAAACGGGCAGTCCCTCTTCCAGACGGAATGCGCGGCCGCCTCGAAAACGCAGGCCACGACGTGGCTACCGCGACCCGCGCGTCACTACGTGCCACCATGGCTGCCAGCGATCGCGGACGAGACGCCATGACCGTCCCGAACAGCTGGACCCATCACGTGGGTTCTGGAAACAAGTTGCCCACCAGCCGGGACCGAGAACAGTCAGCCGCAACGATCAACGTCAGCGTGCCCCACGTACCCAGGTGACATGGGTCCGGTAAGTGTGGCTCTGTGTCAACAGTTCGGGGTAGATTTCGCCTGAATCGTGTACAGATGCGTTCATCGGGTCGAGTGCCCTCAAGGGGCTGTCCCGCCCTTCGGCTCACATCGACTGGCTGTTTTACGCTGATGGTCCCTGCCAGCGATGCCACGTACGACAAGCTAAGCAAACTCAGCCGCACTTGGCGAGACGACGATGAGCCGCAGCGGATGAGCAAGAGCATCACCATCGCTCCCGGCTGCGTCGGTCCTCGGGACCAGCTCAATCCAAGTTCTGATCTTCTGTTGGTTCGGCTGCACCGCCGATGACGCGTCGGGGGCGTCTACGTCCTCCGCCGAAGTAGAACACACTCCTCGGCGGTCGACGAAGTAGATCGCGGCGGAAGCCTGATCGAGCGAGCAAGACAAGCGCCGCGGACACCACGAACAAGACTCCTCCCGCCCTCCAGGCCCACTCGAAGCCGACGCCTTCGACTACGAGTCCCAGCAGCGCCGGACCTGCAGCTCCTCCAACGAACGCGCCAGATTGCACCACCGAGATGGCCTGAGTGGGCGCGTCCCGACCGACCCGGGCCACGGCGAAGAGCATCAGGCCGTGCCAGGACCAGCCGACCCCGAACGCCAAGACGCCGAAGAGAATCACACCCCACAGCTCAGGCACCGCGCCGATCCCGAAGAGGGCGAGCGCCCCTCCGAGCATCATCGTTGCGACGACGGACATGTTACCGCCGAAGCGCCCGTCGGCGCGCAGTCCGCTGAGCACCCGAACCGCCACAGAAGTGCCAGCCCCGCAAGCCATCAGCCATCCAGCTTGCTCAATGGTTAGCCCAGCCTCGTGCGCCCAGATGGCCAGGTAGGCACCGAAGAAGTTGCACGCCATGCTCGCACACCCCACAGCGACCGCGCACAGGGCAAGCGGTCCTAGGGGTGCATGGTCGGAGAGGTCGGAAGTGTGGAGTGAGGGCCTGATCCGCAGCCTCACCGCCTCCTCGCGAGGTTCGCCGGGGGGATGGCGTTGGCGGCGAGTGACCCCCTCCCCAAACGCGTCAACCAGTGCGTACCCGAAGACAAGGATGCCGAGACAGCCGGTGGCCACAAACGTGCTCCGCCAGCCGAGCATCGTCGTAGTCAGGGGCACTGCGAGGCCGCCGAGCATGATGGCGGTTGGCACAGCTGCCTGCTTGATACCGAAGCCGAGCCCGCGCCGGTGCGGCGGCAGCATTGAGGCGACCGTCTTGTTGGACGTCCCCTGGCAGGCGGCGTTCCCCGCGCCCAACACGACCATTGCAAGCGCCAGCCCCGGCAGATCCCGGACGATCAGCGCGACCGCCAGACTCCCGATCGCCACGAGCGCTCCGGAGACCGCCCGGCCGGTCCGTCTGCTCATCCGCTCGAACGTTCCAGTCGACAGCACCGTCACAAGTGCCGCGGCGCCGAAAAACACTGAGACAGCCAGCCCCACTCCAGCCGCGCCGAAGTCTAGGTCGCGCATCACCAAGACTGCCTGGGTTCCCACGAGGAAAGGGGCCAGCGAGCCAAGCACGGTGAGCGCACTGGCTGAGAGCATGAGGCGCCCCATTCCGGGGGGCGCATATGGTGGTGCACCAGCGCTCCGGACTGCTGCGCGCCGGGCAGGGTTTGCGTCCTTAAAATCCATTTGCCGGCCACCTGGGAGGCAGCATCTTACCGACCGGGCTTTCACCAGCGAATCTTGCTGCAGAACTCGCTTCAGGGGGGCGGAACCGCCCGACCGGATCCATCACAATTGGGCGCTGAGCTGAATACCTGCTTTTTGGAGAGCCTTGCGTGTGCGACGGGCGACCTCTACGGCACCAGGAGTGTCCGAGTGGACGAGAAGCGCCTGCGCACTGATTGGGAACTCTTCACCCGACTGCGCAGTGATGCGGCCATGCGTCACCATGCGGACAGCCCGCTGCGCAGCTTCATCGGGGTCGGTTACGAGCGCATTGGGCTGCGTGCGGGGGAGCAGAAGTCCGTCCGCGGTGTAGGCACGGTCTACGAACGCCTCTGCTACAACGCGTATCCCCGACTCTTGAGCGATCGTCCACGTCGCCGTTCCGTCCTGACACAGGATCGGTAAACTGGGGTCGAATAGTCGAGTCGCTTCTACGATTGCTCGAGCGTGCCCCTTGTGGGTGGCCGCCGCATTGTAGAGGGCCCCATGCGCCCGTACATAGGAGACTGAGGATCCCGCTAGTCGGGCAAAGATGTCAAGGGCGCCCATCTGGTACAGCAAGTCGTCGATAAGTTCGTCCACATCGGCGTCGACGAAGCGTCGTCCGAAGCCAGCGAGATCGCGGTAGCTGACCTGTGCCCCGATCGCGACCGCATTCTCCGCAGCCATCTCGCATGTGGCACGCATTATGCGAGGATCCCCCCCATGGAACCCGCAGGCGACGTTCGCAGCCGTCACAATCTTCATAAGTGCTTCGTCGTCACCAAGGCGCCAGATACCGAATCCTTCACCAATATCCGTCGTCAGGGCAACGCGTCTTACATCCTCGCTCATTTGTCCTCCTCCAGTAGCCCGCCATCTGGCAAGGGATTAGCCGACCGCGACTCAGTACTTAGAAGTATGACCGAGGTTTCCGGGTCGAGTTTCAGCGCATCACGCATGGGTTCGTCTGCGGCAGCGACGCGGAGTCCGGCCAGCGTCGCCGCACCACAGGGCCCGGAATCAACCCCAGCGCGGGCTAGGTCGTGAACTGCACCTGCAACCTCGACATCATTGACTGTGACAGAAGCAGAGAGTCCGTCCCTCAGCCAGGGCCAAGCATCGTAGGAAATCGTGCCGCAATTCAGACCTGCCATAATCGTGGGGCGGGTCGCTACCGACACAATGGCTCCCGCCAGCAATGACGTCGTCACCGAGGGCGCCACGTCTGGCTCGACGCCGAGGACGGACACCTGTGTTTGGCTGGCCGCGAATTGAAGAGCCGCCATCGCAAGTGAACCCACACCGATGGGAACGACCAGAAGCAGCGGTTGCGTTCTGTCGGCCTGCTCGAGGAGTTCATCGAACAGTGTCGTATAGCCATTCACGATGAGCTCAGGTACGTCGTGATACCCCGGCCACGAGGTATCCTGCACCAGCAGGACGTTGGGCGTCGAGGCGGCAAAGCTACGAGCGACCTCAACCGCCTCGTCATAGTCGCCTGGCAAGATTTGGAGTGTGGCCCCCTCATCAATGATCGCCTGTTGCGCAGTCTTTGAAACAGAGGAGGGGACGAATACCTTGGCATCAATCCCCAGCCACTGCGCCGCGCGGGCAACCGCGCGGCCATGATTGCCGTCCGTAGCTGTGCTGAGCGTAGGCGTTGCCGCCTCTCCAACTCGAGAGAGAGCCGTTCGGAGCGACTCTGCCGTGAGGGCAGGTTCCTCCCCGTACTCGCGTAGGAAGCGCTGAACCGTTACCGCTGTAGCGTAGGACGCCCCAAGGATCTTGAAGGACGGGAGCCCGAAGCGGCCTACCTCCGACTTGACCAAAAGTCGGCCGATTTCTACCGAGGACGCGAGGTGAGGCAGCGTAATCAACGGGGTCGGTACGTAATCCGGCAAGCTACGGTGAAAGGCACGAGCATTAGCAGCCCAAGCCACGTCGCCTCGCAACCTCGGATGGCCAATGTAAGTCAATCGTTCCACGAGCCCCATCGTGGTCGTCAGAACTGGCTGGGTCCAGTAGGGAATCCTGAACTGCACTCGGCAGCAATCGCACCGGATCACCAGATCTGCGGGTGGCTGTCAAATAATCCGGTCCCCAGAAGGTACAGCAGACGACGCACACCCGCGTGCCGCCGACACAGGTGCCGGGGAGCCTGGACCTGATCAGGGTCTGCGATATCCTTCCCCCGTCAGACCGTCGGACGTGGTCAACCACCCGGGTAATGGGGCTCTTCACAATCGAGGGTGTAGTTGGGGTCTGATTCCGCCGGTCTTGAGTAGTGCTCGGGCGATGTAGTGGGTGAGGTTGCGGAAACCGAGGGCCAGGCCGCGGAGGTGCTCGAATCGACCGTTGATGGCCTCGCTGGGGCCGTTGCTGGTGCGGGGCCGTTCGAAGTAGGACAAGACGTCGCAGACGCGCCGGGCCAGGGTGCGGCCGAGCTTGCGCAGCTCGACCAGCTGGGCGGGTACGGTCTTGTTGCTGAGGGCCTCGATGACCGAGGCCATCTCCGCCCGCCCGGCGCCACGGTCGCGGTCACGGTAGGCGGCGATCATGCGCTGGTAGATGCCCCAGATGCACTCCACCTCCTCGTGCTGCGGTCGGGTGAAGAGGGTCTCGATCCCCTCGGGCTGGCCGTCGGTGAGCAGGTTGGCACCGGTGTGCAGGGTCCTTCGCGCCGAGTAGAGCGGGTCGCCCTTGCGGCCACGGTGGCCGTGCAGTTCCTGCTGCACCCGGCGCCGGCACTCGTCCAGGGCCTCCCCGGCGAGGCGGACGACGTGGAAGGGATCCACGACCGCCACGGCTCCGGGCAACTCCTCGGTGGTGGCCGTCTTGAAGCCGGAGAACCCGTCCATGGCCACGACCTCGATCCTCTCGCGCCAGGCCAGACACGCTGCGCGAGCCAGTCCTTGAACGCCTTCTTGCTGCGGCCTTCGACCATGTCCAGCAGCCGGGCAGGGCCGGTCCCCTCACGGACGGGGGTGAGGTCGATGATGACGGTGACGAACTTGTCGCCCTGCGGGTGTGCCGCCAGGCGTGCTCGTCCACGCCCAGGACACGGACGCCGTCCAGACGGGCAGGGTCATCGATCAGGACACGTCGACCTTCGGCCAAGACCGCGTCGTTGGCGGTGTTCCACGCCACGCCGAGCCCTTCGGCGACGCGCGCCATGGACAGGTGCTGGGTCACGATGCCGACAAGGCCCCACCGCAGCCCCGCACGGAGATCTTCGCCCGTGGCGCGGCCGCGGCGGTCGTGTCCTGGCGCCACACGTGCGAGCACTCGATGCTGCGGTAGCGGCGGACGGTGACCAGCAAGGTCGTGGGTCGCCACCCGAACGGCTCGTGCGCCAACTCCCGAGTCGCCGTGTCCCTCGGGACGCCCTGGCAGCCGCACCGCCGGCACCAGTCGTCCGGCTCCACGACCCGGCACGCGAGCTCCGCGCGATCCGGCTCCACGAGCTGGGCGGTGACTCCGAGTCCCAGGCCGTCGAGGCGTGTGAAGGTGGTCAGGTCGGGGCGCGTGAAGGTAGCGTCGGGCACGTCGAGGTCGTTTCGGATGGCTGGCGTAGGAACCTACATCTTCGGAAGGCCTCGACACCTACCCCGGCAACGACGCGCCAGCGACCTCTACACCGTCATCTGCGAAGAGCCGGTAATGCTGCACCCTCCGTGATCGGCTCGTTCCAGCTCCCACTGTCAACTATCCCCAACTGACGGCCTGGTGTACCGGTGTGCCGGCGGCGCGTCTGCACGTCCAATCGCACACAGTCCCTACCGAATACTGGGCAGAATCCGTACGTTGACGCTGACTGTCACCCCTGCTTGACTCGAGTTTGTCCTCGCATGACTCATCCGCGAGACATGCGACCCGGAGATGGGAGAGTGGCATGAAACCACTGCACACTCGGTGGGCGGCCCTACTAGCGGCTGCACCTCTGTTGATCGTGGCCGGCTGCGGCTCCTCCGCCGACGAGGGAGGGGACTCTCCAGGAGCACAAGAAGCGAGCGCTGATGACCTCGTCGTCGCAGCGGGGGGCGGCGATTACCGAGACTTCCAAGAGGACTTCAATGTTCCAGCGATGACTGACCAATGTTCCAGTTCTATCGTGTGGGACTACACCGAGGACGATGTGAAGATCACCACCGTCCGCACCCAGGGCGAGGCAGCAGGAACCCTCGACGTGGTGGAACTCCCTGACACCCGGATGCAACAGCTTGTCAATGACGGACTCATGCTTCCTTTAACTGAGGATGAGGTCCCAAACATATCCATTATTCGTGAAGGTCTCACGAGCGAGTATTGGATTCCACACATCTATTCGGCCAGCGTCATCATCTATAATGAGGATAAGGTTCCTGACGCATCTAGTTACAACATTCTATGGGATGACCAATACAGTGGGAAAATCGGAGTGCTTTCGACTCAATGGAGCAACTTCTTCTATGCGGCTACCGCGGTATCCCCTGATGCGTCAAATAGCAGCGACTGGGGTGCTGGATGGGAAAAACTCAAGGAGCTGTCTGACGATGTCGTCGTCTTCGCTTCACAGGAGGAAATGGGGCAAGCGCTAATGTCAGGGCAAATATGGCTCACCGTGAACTGGAAAGCGCGCGCTCTTCAATGGAACGACATGGGAGCCGTGCCCCTCGGAGCCTCCGTGCCCGAAGAAGGCACATTCCCAGTGGTCTTCGCCGCCGGCGTCCCGGCCAACGCTCCGAATCCTGAATGTGCATTTGACTATTTGAACGGGCTACTCGACCCAGAGGGCCAGACCCAGTTCGCTGAAAATATGGGGTACGCCCCCACCGTTACCGAAACAACGCTCGGCGACGAACGCGCCGAAGCTGTGGATTTCACACCTGACGAGCAGTCGAGGATTCAGCCGCTAGACATTTCCTACATTGCTGAGAATGACGCGGACTGGGGAGATCTGTGGCAGCAAGAGTTCATCAATTGAGCTGCTGAAGGAATAGTTGACATATGAACCTGAGTCCCAGGTCGACCAGATTGCTGGCAGCAATACCGATCCTTGTAGTTGGACTCGGACTCCTAGTTCCCTTGGCATTCTTCCTTCGTTTTGCTTTTGCTGAGAGCGCTGGTGCTGGAGTCCCAACGAGTGGCTTCACCCTTTCCAACTTCGGGGAACTCTTTACCCGCGACTACTACCGGGATACCCTGACTCGCACATTCGCAATCGGCATCGGTTCAACCCTGTTCACCTTGGTCCTCGGCCTGGCAGTTGCACAACTCATCGTGTCAGTGGGTCCGCGCTTGAAAGCGGCTCTCATCATCATGACCGTCTTCCCAATGTTCGTGGGCACCGTTGTCAGGGCCGTTGGATGGCTCGCTCTTTTCGGGTACGACGGTGTTCTTAACGCCCTCCTCCTCGGAGCGGGGCTCATAGATACACCGATGATGGTCCTCAAGACCCCTGCGGCTGTAGCAGTGGCCATCACCTCGGTCGAACTTCCCATTATGGTCCTCACCCTATACTCGGGTCTGCAGCTCATCGGGACCGAAACCACTCTTGCGGCACAATCGCTTGGGGCGAAGCCCATTAGGGCCTTTATAGAGGTCACCCTTCCTCAGATGGGCCCGGCACTCGTCACAGGTGGATCGCTTGTTCTCGTGGATTCCGTTAACGCATACGCAACCCCGGTCCTAGTGGGCGGATCTCAGGTTCCAATGATCGCGCCCGAGATATACGACTCCGTGACACGAACAAATGACTGGGCATTGGCAGGCGCCTTCGCAGGGGTAACCATGGTCATTAGCCTTGCGCTGATAGGCATCTATTCCGCGATCATGCTGCGCTCGCAGCGCCGTTGGCGGGAGGTAGCACAATGAAACGGTCACCTACCCTTTCGGTGATCGCATGGCTATCCGTCATATTCATGTTGGCTCCAGTCGTTCTGGTGATGTATTTAGCCTTTGTCGACGACAACTTTGTGACGGTGCAACCCAGCGGCTACTCGATCAAATGGTTTCGCGAAGTTCTCAGCCGTGGTCAAATGGTGGACGGCCTTATATACTCAACCCAGATATCAGCTGTGGCAACCCTCTTGTCCGTTGCATTGGGTTTGCCCGCGGGGATCAGTTTAGCCCGATCGCGGATGCGGGGTCGTCGCATACTAGAAAGCATGTTCATTCTTCCTGTGGTTATTCCGGCCATCGTGGTGGGAGTTACGCTCTATATATCTCTATATCAGGTAGGTGGCACCTTAGGATTTCAGCTGGCTCCTAGTTTTGGGTCCCTGGTGCTCGCTCATATTCTAATCACGTTTCCCTGGACATTCAGACTCGTCTACGCTGGTATGCTCAGTATCGACCCAAAGGTTGAGCGAGCCTCGATCGACTTGGGCGCTAATCAATTCCAGACCACGCTTCGCGTTATATTGCCCCTCCTGCGTCCGGCAACCATAGGTGCAGCGACTCTAGCATTTGTGTTCTCCTTTTCGAACTTGGAGGTCAGTTTGTTCCTCGTCGATTCCGGGAACAGCACCCTGCCTGTTGCCATGACCCAGTACGCCAAATTTCGCGTCGATCCATCAATCGCCGCCATCTCTACAATTCAAATTGCCCTGGCAGGAGTGCTGTTGATTGTAGCCAATCGGGTCCTAGACTTTGGCACCACCTTCTCCGGAGGCAGTAAGGGATGACGAATCAATCGGAAGGAAATGTCTCGTGAGCTCGCTATCATTACGCGGCGTCCACCGTGCCTACGGACCCAAAGTCGTGCTGGATTCGTTTGACCTCGACGTGGCAGATGGCGAGTTCCTCAGCCTACTTGGTCCGAGTGGTTGTGGCAAAACGACCACGTTGGGGATAATCGCCGGCTTTGTATCCGCAGACGCGGGAACGGTGCAGATTGATAACATAGATGTAACCCACATGGCAGCGAATAGGAGAGATTCCGCCATGGTCTTCCAGAACTATGCTCTCTTTCCGCATTTGACGGTAGCTGCCAATATTGGCTACGGGCTACGGGTACGAAAACTTGCAAAGTCAGCTATTTCAGAACGAGTCGCCGAGTGTGTCCAATTGATGGGCATTCCTGAACTTGTTGACAGGTATCCGGGTCAGCTCTCAGGCGGGCAGCAACAGCGTGTAGCTGTCGCACGCGCGCTGGCAGTACGTCCGGGGGTGCTCCTGATGGATGAACCTTTGTCGAACCTGGACGCCCGACTTCGTGCTGATATTCGCAGCGAACTCCGTTCCATTCAACTTGATCTTGGTCTCACAGTGGTGTTCGTCACCCATGATCAGGAGGAAGCTCTGACAATGTCCGACCGTATTGTTCTTATGAATCGCGGGAAGGTTGAACAGGTGGGCGCCCCAGAGTCTGTGTACGAAGCGCCACGAACAACGTTCGTGGCGGACTTCCTGGGGGTACGGAATATTATGAAGGGCAAGGGCGACGGATCAATATGGCGTAGTGAGAAGGGCATTGAGTTCAAAACAGATATTAAGTCTCCAAACGTCGGTGTTCGCCCATCAAAGATTGGCCTGCTGAGTGGGCATTCGGGGTCGCCAGATCAGCATGCATCCAGCATTCGAGGCCAGGTGACTTCGGCTTCCTATCAGGGAGATACAGTAAGTTACGAGGTACAGACGAGCGCCGGGCTGTTCCGTGCGGGCGGTTCCGCCGCAGGGAACGTATTTGGTCGGGACCAAGATGTGCGCCTTGTAATCGATCCGGCGAATCTGCTACCTCTAGAGGCAAGCGTTGGAGGAGATCTTCTAGAAGGAGATGTCCCTGCCTGAGTGATGTTGACTCAACGCTCTAATCTCTTCGACTGTTGTGACGACTGCGGGATAGTGAATGGATTGTGCCCTAGTTATTACCTTGACTCGTCGAAAGGGGCTATCTAGGGTGAGTAGTGTTACGTTGTCGAGCGCGGTGCACGCCTTGATAAGCGCTGGAAGAAAACCAACCGCGTGGCCGGACTTGATTAGTGCAACATGAGTCAACAGGTCGTTGGTCTGATAGCGGACTCTGGGCTCAAACCCTGCCTCGCGACATCTGCTAACTGCCCATCTGCGGGAAAGTGAGTCGTCAGGCTCCATCACCCATGGCATTGCCGCGGTGTCAGCTATCTCAGTGACAGTCCCCGTCATGTTTTTTGGTATGGCTAAGTAGAGGGGGTCTTTCATCACTGCTAAAGTCCTCAGGTCTCGCGTCGTAGCGGGCTGGTGGTCGCCGTAGCCTTCGGCTATCGCTACGTCAAATTCGTGATTCAGAAGCGCGGGGAGAGCCGCTTCAGGTTCGAGTTGGGATGCGATAACTTCGATTTGCTGTTCAGCTAGGTTTCTTATCAGGTTGGGCAAAATAGCTATATTGAATGTTTGAAAGGCCGCGATCTTTACCTGTCCTGTGGCTTTCGTCTGGACCTCTGCCAGCGCCGCCTCGGTTCGTTCGGCCTGTTCGAGCATGATTACGGCGTTGTCGCATAGGATTTCGCCTGCTCGAGTCAACCGAACACGGCGCCCGACACGTTCGAGGAGCGTGACGCCTGTTTCGTCCTCGAGTGTGGCCAGTTGCTGGGAGACCCCTGAGGGGCTGTAATGGAGAGCCTGGCCAACAGCGGCGATGGTCCCCAGGCGGCGCAGTTCGACGAGGAGTTGCAACCGGCGCAGATTGAGCATTCTGGAAATTTATCATTGCTCGCTGAATCTCCCTGTCCGAGGGCGGATGCTGCTTCAGGGCAGACCAGACATCAGAGTTTTGCCCCCATCTCATACCCAGGGCGTTCAGCTCAGCCGAATGCGTGGCAGGCCCGGACGAGGCAGGGTCCGGCGATGGCTGCTCGGCCGTCAGAGTGGGCGCCGTCGTGCTGGGTCGAGCCCAGTACTGGGTGAGTCGCACCCCGGGGGCATGGAAGGTGTCCACGACTGTATCGACCGGGGTGGCGATGTCCGCCAGGTCTGGAATGATCTGGGACTGGTTGTTCCCGCCGGGGCAAGTAGGACCCGCCCTGTGCCCCGGGTGCGAAATGTTCGAGACGGGTCGCGGCTCTGAGCGTCGGCGCGGATACCAAACTGCTGTGTCGGTGCATACCAATGCGCATACCACTTGACTAGGAACGTGCGGGAAGTTGCCGGAACTCACGGGTACGATCGCTGGTGTTCATATCCATCTCCAGCGCCCCACAGGAGACAAACATGCAGGTCACAGTATTGGGCAGGTCTCGCTGCCGAAACGTGACCGCAGGCTTCACACGCGAGAGGTCAGGGGTTCGAGTCCCTTCACGTCCACTAATAGTAAATGGCCCTTGACCAGCGGAAACGCCAGTCAGGGGCCTTCGTCATCCCGGGCGCGTGTCCATAGCGTGTCCAACGGTCCGGCCCCGCGATCCGCAGGAGGGCATGACCAATGACCACCACACCGAACTCTTGGCTCCACCTCGCCGGGTGCACCCTGCACCCCGAGCACCGCGGCCCGTGCATCCTCGCGCGCCCGTTCCGTATCCGGCCAGAGGGCGGGCGCGAGTATGTGGGGGAGGGCCAGTGAGCGCCCTGCCCGGTCCCGACATCGCGGCAGGCAGCCGAGCAGTACGTGAGCAGCTGCCTGGGTGAGTACGCGCCCGAGCACGACGTGCCGGCGATCACTGACGCGCTCTATGACCTCGCGGGGTCGTGGGACGTGCGCCAGGTCGCCCCGGAGGACTTCTGGCAGGTCGTCAAGGCGCACGCGCTCGACAGCAGCGCAGGTCAGTAAGTGTCCGCCCTACGTGATGGGGGACGCCGAACGCGGGCCAGGTCCAGGGTCACCGCAGCAGCGTCCGCCCCACGTGATGGGGGACGCCGCCCAGCTGAGCTACTGGCCCCGGTGCAGGTCAGAGTCCGCCCCGCGTGATGGGGACGGGGCGTCCCACCTCTGCGAGGACTGTGGCCGGGCCACGTCCGCCCCGCGTGATGGGGACGGGGCGCGACGATGAGCACTAGCGGCGGGGCATCGGTGTTGGCCGGTGCGGTGCGCGCCCTACTCGCGGAACGTCTGTTGTCTCCCGAGGTCGTGGCAGCAGAACTAGAGATGCCCGAGGATGCCGCACCGTCTCGAGCGCCACCCAAACTGTTGACAGTTCGGTCTCGAGACTCTAACGTGCGGTCCACAGCCACCCATCCGGGGGGCGTCCAGATGGGACTCAATCATAGCAACCATCACTGCTGGACGGATCGGTACCTCAGCGTTGCTCGCGACTGCACTCCTCGCCACCGCGGCACTTTCGGCCGAGGCGTACACTGCCGCTGGCACAGGGATCAACTGCGCTGACGGTGACTGGGCCGCCGTCGGAGGGCGGACCGAAGGCACCGTGAATGCCCAGAATCGGAGGGCGTACCTGATTGACGGCCGTCAGATCGCCTATATCGTGCCGGTTCAGTACAGCGGGGTGACCTTCTGGGTGAAGACTTCCTGGGAGGACATTGCGGATTCCTCCTCGTACGGGAACATCGCGGCCTACTGGGCGGCATCCGACTGCTTCGACTGATGGCCATGAGAAGTCATCGCGCCGCCTGGCCGGCGGCGCTCCTTTTGCTTCTGGCGTCGACCGCTTGCGCGAGCAGTACTGAGGAGCCCTCGGTTGGCGCTTCATCTCCGGTTGTCGTCGAAGGTGCCGCGCCCAACGGCGACCTCGCGACGCAGCTCGGTATCGCCGACCCTCCGGAGGTGGAGGTAGTTCGCGAGACAACGCCCGCCGATCACCATGAGGCCCTCGCGGCGTGCCTGCAGGATGCCGGCTGGAGCGCCAAACTGCTGCCAGACGGAACGATCGAAGTCGGACCGTTTAGTCCCGAGCAGGAGGCTGCCTACAACCGCGCCTACTACGTCTGTGCGATGCAGTATCCCATGGCCGAGATCTACACGGCGGAACTTACTCAGGCACAGCGCGGCATCGTCTACGAGCACCTTCGCGACGAGTTCGTTCCCTGTGTCGATGAGTTGGGCATTGAGCTGGGTGCGCTGCCGAGCCTGGAAGCCTATCGGGCTGATCCGGGGAAAGACTGGATGGGTGACGTTACCCCGCAGCTCAAGCTGGCGCTCGCGGATGGGCGGCTCGCCTATCCCAACGAATGGTTGGTCATCTGCCCGCCGAGTCCGCCGACCGAAGTCCTGTACGGGACCGGGTAGGGGACTGGGTAGTCCGTCGCGGTTCTCCGCCCACTTTCACGAGGTGTGTCCCCTCGGCTTGCATGACTCGGCGGGCCTCCTGGTGACGGGTGCTGGCCCCTTGGTGCCGGCCATGCTCCTGTTCCTGTGGCGCATCACCGCCCCACAGCGACTCTGGGTCGCGAGAAAGAGCCTCGATGCCGGCGGAGAGCCGCATGCAGGTGGCGTCGACTGTCAACTGGTCATCTAGGTCTGCCGTGGCGTGCCGTTGGGCCAACTCTAGGTGCCCGAGCGCCTCGCCCAGGATCTCGCGCGTCGATCTCGTCGACCGGTACGTCATAAGGGCAACGCCTCGGCCAGCACCCGTTCACGAAGGTCCGGGCGCACCACGCTCTCCGGGATGAGGTCGACGTCAGCTCCCACGACTTTGGCCACCTGCTGCTCGAGTTCACCCAGTTCCATGAGACTCATGGGAGAGGACATCGTGAAGACCAAGTCGACGTCCGAGCCGGGTCTCTCCGCGCCTGTTGCTACAGAACCGAAAATTCTGACGTTCGTGCCGCCAGCTGACCTGATCAAGGCAAGGATCTGTGACCGCGCGGACCTGACCTTCTGACCTAGAGGACCTGTGCCGTGAAAGCGCAGCAGGCGGGACACCTCGGGCTGGCTACGACCGATCGCGGCCCCGATCTGCTCTTGAGTCATGCCCTCCGCTGCCGCCTGCCGTACTGCGGCGACCAACCGGGCACGCGCGTCGCGGACCGCCTTGTCCGCCTCGTGGGAGACCGATTCTAAGGTCGACATGCAAGTCAGTATAGCACTTGCTATGCCTCTCTGCTCTCGATTCTTTAGGGCGCCCGCCTGCGTCAAACGCTTGATTTGATACCCCATACGGGTATACGGTGGCTGCACGCCACAGAAGAGGACACCACGATGAACAACATTCAGACTTATGCGGTGACCGGAATGACTTGCAGGCACTGTGAGTCCGCTGTGCGTGGGGAGGTCTCCCAGATCCCTGGCCTGGAGCAGATCGCTGTCAGCGCCTCGACCGGGTCGCTTGAGATCACCGTCGGCAGCCCTGTTGACGACGCTGCGGTGCTCGCTGCGGTAGATGAGGCTGGATACCAGGCAGCGCGGAACTAACCATGCGTGCGGTCGCCGGTGCCGAATTTCACCATGTGCACCTGCAACGCGACGCCAGCACATGGTCCATCCCGTGGCAGGGGACCCGGGCGGGCAGGCCCCCGCCATGGTCGGTACTACGCCTTAACAAGGCGGGCGAGCACAATCCCCACCGTAGGGGCCACGCGGCACAAACTCACTCCATGACAGGTATGCGATAGGAGCATGACCATGCGCCACGACAATAGGGACGGCTCCGACGTGCCGCACCGCGCCGATGATTCCCACGGCGGTCCCGATCAACACGGTGAGCACGCTCACCACACGGAACAGAGGGTTGATCACCCCGGCCATGCGCACAGTGCCCATGACGGGCATGAGGGGCATGGTGGATCCGGTCATGGTGGTCATGGTGGTCACGCCGGCCATGGTGATCACGTGGGACAGTTCCGGCGGTTGTTTTGGATCATGCTGGTCCTGGCCGTGCCGGTCGTGGCGTTCAACGACATGTTCGCGGATCTCCTGGGGTATGACCTGCCCTCCGGGGGATGGGTCTGGTGGGTCTCGCCTGTGCTTGGCACGGTGGTGTACGCCTGGGGTGGTCAGCCGTTCCTGACCGGGGCGGTAGAGGAGATCCGTGCCCGCAAGCCCGGCATGATGCTGCTGATCGGCTTGGCGATCACGGTGGCGTTCGTTGCCTCGTGGGGCGCGAGCCTTCGCGTCCTTGATCACGAGCTGAACTTCTGGTGGGAGCTAGCCCTGCTGGTGGTCATCATGCTGCTGGGTCACTGGATCGAGATGCGTTCCTTGGCGCAGACCACCTCTGCGCTGGACTCTTTGGCGGCGCTGTTGCCGGATGAAGCTGAGAAGGTCAGCGGCGAGGGGGTCGTCAAGGTGGCCCCGGGCGATCTGGTGGTCGGCGACGTCGTGTTGGTTCGCCCTGGCGGTTCGGTCCCCGCCGACGGCAGGATCGTCGACGGTTCGGCGAGCATGGATGAGTCCATGGTGACTGGCGAGTCCAAGACCGTCCGTCGCGGAAACGGTGAGCAGGTGGTCGCCGGGACCGTGGCCACCGACTCCGGGCTGCGGGTCGAGGTCACGGCCATCGGCGATGACACCGCTCTGGCCGGTATCCAGAAGCTGGTCGCCGATGCCCAGGCATCCTCGTCGCGGGCCCAGCGGATCGCCGATAAAGCGGCGGGGTGGCTGTTCTGGTTCGCCCTGGGTGCCGCGGTGGTCACCGCGACTATCTGGTCGCTGATGGGTCTGCCCGACTCGGCGGTCGTGCGCACGATCACCGTGCTGGTGATCGCCTGCCCCCACGCCCTCGGTCTGGCGATTCCGCTCGTGGTGTCCATTGCGACCGAGCGCGCGGCCAGGGGTGGCGTTCTGATCAAGGACCGCCTCGCGCTGGAGTCCATGCGCACGGTCGACGCCGTCCTCTTTGACAAGACCGGCACGCTGACCAAGGGCGAGCCCACCGTCAGCGGTGTTGAACCCGTCGCGGGGCGCGGTCAGGACGAGGTCCTGGCATTGGCCGCGGCAGCGGAGTCCGACAGTGAGCACCCGCTGGCAAAGGCTATCGTCGGCGCGGCCCGCGGCCGGGAACTGACGATCTCGTCCGCCTCAGACTTCTCCTCCTCCCCAGCAGTTGGGGTGAAAGCCAGCGTTGAGGGGACGGTCATCGAGGTGGGTGGGCCGTACCTGCTGGAGAAGCACGGTGCCAGCGAGCTGCCCGTCGTCGAGGGCTGGCGTCTGGAGGGTGCGATCATCCTGCACGTTCTCGCCGACGGTGAGGTGATCGGTGCGCTGCGCCTTGCTGATGAGATCCGCCCGGAGTCCCGGGCGGCGGTCGAGGCGCTCCACGCTGCCGGCGCGCAGGTGGTGATGATCACTGGAGACGCCCAGGCCGTGGCGGACACCGTCGCCAAGGAACTGAACATCGACCGGGTCTTCGCCGGGGTACGCCCGAAGGACAAGGCCGCCAAGGTCGCTGAACTCCAGCAGGAGGGGCGCAAGGTCGCCATGGTTGGCGACGGGGTCAACGATGCCCCCGCCCTGGCCCAGGCCGATGTTGGCATCGCCATCGGTGCTGGCACCGACGTGGCCATCGGCTCGGCAGGGGTGATTCTGGCCTCCTCGGACCCACGCTCGGTCCTGTCGGTGATCGAGCTGTCGCGTGCCAGCTACCGCAAGATGAAGCAGAACCTGTGGTGGGCCGCGGGCTATAACCTGATCTCCGTGCCTCTGGCTGCCGGTGTCCTGGCGCCTGTTGGGTTCGTGCTGCCGATGAGTGTCGGCGCGATCCTCATGTCGGTCTCCACGGTCGTGGTCGCGCTCAACGCCCAGTTGCTGCGCCGGCTCGACCTGACCCCGGAACACAGCGCCCGGACCTTCCTCGAACAGCAAAGCACCACCCCGTAAGCCTCCCGAGAGGCAGGCAGCGACCCCAGTCGTCATCACACAGGAGGATTCAGTCATATGACCACCGAGACCACACCACGAGTCGAAGCCACGCATGGCTACATCAGCAACAAGTCCCGTTACCTCGCTCGGCTCAAGCGGATCGAAGGACAGGCCCGAGGAATCCACCGGATGGTCGATGAAGACACCTACTGCATCGACATCCTCACCCAGATCAGCGCACTCACCTCGGCCCTGGAGAACGTCGCGCTCGGACTGCTTGATGACCACCTCAAGCACTGCGTCGTCGCCGCCGCGAAAGCAGGCGGTTCCGAGGCAGAACAGAAGATCAACGAGGCTTCGCAGGCCATCGCCCGACTGGTCAAGTCATAAGCAGCGCATGACAGCCGACCTGCCGCCCCCCGGCCGCCGCGGCCCCGGCCGTGGATACCGGGTGCTCGTGGTCGATGATGAGAAGCCCCTGGCCGACGTCGTAGCCCGGTACCTACTGCGGGACGGCTACGACGTCACGGTCGTCCATGACGGACCGGCCGCCCTGCAGTGTTCGCGCCGACTGGACCCCGACGTCGTCATCCTCGACCTGGGACTACCCGGACTTGATGGCCTGGACGTCTGCCGCGGGTTACGCGAGTTCTCGGACTGTTACATCGTCATGCTCACCGCACGAGCCGAGGAGCCGGACACGTTGGCGGGGTTGCGTGCTGGCGCCGATGACTACATGACGAAGCCGTTCAGTCCCCGCGAACTCGTGGCACGGGTCCAGGTGATGCTGCGACGGCCGCGACAGCAGGTGGCGAAGGAGCCACCGGCAGGTGCCCAGCTGTACGTCTTTGGTCCGCTGAGCATTGACGTCTCGGCCAGGGAGGTCCATCTGGATGGCGATCGTGCCGTGCTGACCCGCACCGAGTTCGACGTCTTGCAGGCCTTGGCCGCACGGGCAGGCCAGGCGATGACTCGCCGCCAGATCATCGACGGTGTCTGGGGAGAGACGTGGGTCGGTGATGAGCAACTGGTCGACGTCCACGTTGCCCACCTGCGGCGCAAACTGGGGGATCCTGCCAGCGGCCCGCGCTTCATCCATACGGTGCGAGGGGTGGGCTATCGGTTGAACGTCGGACAGGTCACCTCCTCGCCGGAAGGGGACCTCTAATGCAAGGTGCTTCCGTCAGCTTTCGGGAACGCCTGCGGACAACTGGGCTGGTGACCCGCCTTCTCATAGCGCAGGGTCTGGTCGTCCTGGTCGGACTCGCGACGATTTTGGTGGTCACAGAGATCGTGGGCCTGGCGCTGTTCCGCGAGCACATGGTGGCGGCCGGCCACGAGAACCCTGACGTGGAGGCTATCCACGTCGAGGAGGCGTTTCGTTCTGCAATCACGTTCGCCCTGGTGGTGGCCCTGGCCGCGGCCCTGGTGGTCGCGCTGGCCGCGAGTTACTACCTCACCAGGCGGGTGGCGCGGCTGGTGCGAGGGGTAGCAGAAGCGGCGTCAACTATCGCAGCAGGTGACTACGAGGCTAGAGTCCAAACCCCAGCCTTGGGACCGGAGTTTAAGGTCCTGGCCGACTCGTTCAACCAGATGGCAGGCCGGCTCGCGGACACCGAGACCACGCGCCAGCAGATGCTGGGAGACCTCGCTCACGAGATGCGCACCCCCATCGCCACCCTGGATGCCTACCTTGAGGGCACCGAGGACGGCGTGACCCAACTGGACCCGCCGACCGTGGGGATGCTGCGCGGGCAGACTCAGCGGCTCGCACGGTTGGCCGAAGACATCAGCACCGTCTCGCGCATCGAGGAACACCATCTGGCCCTGGTTCATGAACCGGTGCACATCGGACGACTGATCGAGCAGGCCATCACTGCACACGAGGCGGTCTACGCGGCTAAGGGGGTCCGCCTCGCGAAAAAAGTTGAGGAGGATCTGCCAACGGTCGGCGCGGACCCCGATCGGTTGGGCCAGGTGATGACGAACCTGCTGGACAACGCGCTGCGTCACACCCCTGAGGGGGGTGCGGTCACCATTTCGGCACAGTCCACCGGGGAGCGGGTCGTGGTGACGCTCGCCGACACCGGCGAAGGCATCCCCGCCGACGCTCTGGAGCACGTGCTCGAACGGTTCTACCGCGTCGACACCGCCCGCGACCGACAGCGCGGTGGCTCCGGGGTTGGCTTGACGATTGCCCGCGGCATCGTCAAGGCCCACGGGGGAGATCTCTCGGTCACCAGCCCCGGCCCAGGGCGTGGGACAACCGTCGCCTGGTGGCTCCCGGCCCTGTAGACCCCCGTCTGCAGCGGTGTGCCCTACGCACTGCCCGGCTTTCATGAAGGTTCCATGAAGAACGACCATGATTCGGGTCCTGAGGGCGTTCCACTGAGTCCTGGCCGTTATCGTTTTGTTACCTACCTGCCCCTGGTGGGTCCCGGGCGTTCGCCGAGTCTTGTCAGCGCTGCGGGTCACACGAGAAGTCCGCATGACAAGAGCGGGGGACCCATGAAGTGGAACGCCTTGCGTTCCTCCGGGGCGAAGGTTCGGCTCACGAACACTGGGCCGTTTCCCGGGCAACTCCAGCCCGAGCCCGACAGCTAACCCCGCAGGCGCAGGAGAGGTAAACCCGTGAAGCGACGCATACCCGGGCGCCACCGCGCCCCACTCAACCTGCCCCGTCCCGTGACCGGAACCGCCACCGTGGCGGCCTCCGGCCTGCTCGTGGCCGCCCTTGGGGCCGCGACCTCCGTGCCCGCGCCCCCAGCGACAGCCTTCGGTGTCATCGGCACTGACCCGCTCCCGGCTCCGGAAGGCATTCAGCGCCCGATGGTGATCGATCAGAGCTCCACTCCCAGCTCTGCTGCCTCGCTCCGTGTGACCGCCGAGCCGGCCAGAGACGTTCCTGTGCAAGCGCTCCCGGCACCAGCCCCGGATGACGTTGAGCAGCACAGCCACTTTGGCGAACTTGGCTTTACCGGCGTGACCCCGGCACCGGAGCCGGCACCGGAGCCGGAGCCGGAGCCGGAGCCGGTGGAGGTGGCGAACGAGAGCACCGCGCCGGCTTCCGAGAATCTCAGTGACGCGGGGGTCTCCGCCGCGCAGACCCGCGAGGAAGACAGCGCGGGCAGCCGGTCGGAGTCCCGGCAGGAGGCGCCGGCCGAGCCGGTTGCACCCGTGGCCCCCGTCGGTGGCCAAGGCGCCGAGGCAGCCATCGCCTGGGCACAGGCCAACCTGGGACTTCCCTACAGCTGGGGATCGAACAGCGGCGGTGCCTACGACTGCTCCGGCTTCACCACAGCGGCCTTCCGTGCCGCCGGCATCAGCATCCCGCACGGGAGCGAAGCCCAGTACCACGCCACGAGCCGGGTCTCCCTTTCCGAGATCCAACGAGGCGACCTGCTCTTCTACAGCAGCAACGGCTCCCCCTCTGGCATCTTCCACGTAGCCATCTACCTCGGGGGCGGGCAGGTCATCCACTCCCTCCGCGACTGGTCCAGCTGGGACGGTTCCAAGATCAGCGGCATCAACTACGCCTCCGGGCTGATGGCAGCTGGTCGCGCCTGAAACTCGAAACAGCATGGTCACGGTGACCCTGTCCTCGAGCGGTATTTCGGCCCACCTCGAGGTGCAGGGTGACGGCCGTGGCAGTCCTATCGCTGACTGCGAGCCTGTATGCGGACGCTTCGTCCGCTCGGGCTGGCCATCGCCTGACAGATCGCCCACGCCCACGGTGGTTCGCTCACCGTCGACAACCGGGCCAGCCCGATGCCCGGTTCGTCCTCAGCCTACCCCTGAGGATGAGGACTCCTTCTTGGACCAAAGCACCGCTGAGGCTCCTCACCGGATGGAACTGGCCGAGTATGCCGTGCGCTGGCGCGGCTCTTCCTCCAGCCACTTCTCGTCCTGTGGGCACTCTACGGCGGCGGCTGGCTCCGGCGAGCCTCGCCACCGAAGCCTCGATCCGACTGACTGGCCCGACGCCACGGACACGACCAGGTCCTCGGGCATCGGTCAGCGCTCCACCTCTTCTAGTCGTTGGCGCAGCGACTCCAGCCGCTCGGCGTCCCACCCCTCCGGTTGCACCACGGCATACCACGCACTCAACGGTTGCGTCCCGTAAAGATGTCCGTGGTCCTGGTCGAAGTCGTTGCCGACTGCCATGTCGACCGCGACCTGCAGGAACGTGGCCACCGGGGTCCAGTCCATCGCCGGGTTCACCGCGGCGTCGAGTGGCTCTTCCAGCCAGTCTGGCTCGGTGACGAGCAGGTCCCAGTCCCACCAGACGATGGGGTCGTCCGCCTGTTGGAGGAAGACCGAGTGTGCTGTGGCTCCCTCCATGTCGCTCTGGCGGTTGGCAAACAGGAAGGTCTTGCCGTCGCCGACGATCGGTCTGATCTGCAGCGACCCTGGCGCGCGGGTGCGCTCGGCCTCCCGGCGCAGGTGCATGGTCTCGGGAGATCCCACCCAGACTGCTCCCGCGACACGCTCTCGGCTGTCCTCCAGGGAGTCAAAGGCCTGCGAGCCGCCGGAGGAGCCGAGGCTCTCACCGGCCATGTAGATCGTGGGTCGATCTCCCTCCAGTGCAGCAACACGCTCCTCCACAGCCTCGAGGAGCGCGGCAGCCGTCTCGCCAGCGGCCTCAGACTCAGCGACGAACGCCAGTGGGCTGGGCAGGTGTGAGTACTGCATCGACACGGTGGCGATGTCACCGCCGTAGAAGTACTCCAGGGGCTGGACGATCTGCTCGTTGATCCATCCCGTGCCGGTGGGAATCATCACCAGCAACCCCTCACGGTCAAAGGCACCGAAGCGCTCCATCTCGTCCATGACCAGGTCGACCCGTTCGGTCACCGTCTCGGCACTCGCCCGCCCCGCATAGACCCGGATTGGCTCGGTCACCTCGCCGGTCGCGAAGTCAGCCAGCTGCTCGGTGCCCACTCCACCGGAGAGGAAGTGGCGTCCCTGCAGGCCGATCTCATCCCAGGCCATCATCGAGGCGGGCCCACCGGAGCGCAACGCAGAAGTGGGCAGTGGCGGGGCGTTCTCGAGGCTCAGGTCGCCACGCGCGAAGGTGTCATTGATGCCGTCGATCGTGCGCTGGAAGACGAAGGTGTTGAGTGACGCCAACACCACCCAGCCCACCAGCACCAGCGCCAGCGCCCCAGCGATCCAGGCCGGGAGCATCCGGGCGCCAACGTGCGTGGTCCGGACCCACATGATCTTCAGGAGGCGACCGAGCCCGAACAGCACCAGGGCCAGGACCAGGGCCAGGAGCAGGGAGCCGAAATAGACAAACCAGAACGAGGAGCGTTCATAACCGAGCCTGTCCCAGGTCCACCTATGTTCGGGGACTGCCCCGACCACCGCCCAGAGGCACAAGACCGCGACGAGCACAAAGAGGATGATGCGCAGAGTCTGATCGGAGCTGGGCGTCAAGGGCTGCAACCCCCAGCCGAAGCGCGCTCGGAGCAACTTGCCCAGCCGTGTCAGGCCCAGTCCGATGCCGTAGCCGAGTGCCACCGAGGCCCCGGTGACGACACCCTGGAAGAGCCAGGAACGGGCCAGCAGGGACGGAGCCAGCGACTCGGCGAAGAGCCAGGCGGCGAGCACCATGCCCAACAGGCTGGGGCGGTGCAGCAGTCGTTCCCAGCGTGTCATCGGCTGGGGATCAGTCGGAGAGAGCGCGTCTGGCATCAACTGCGGTGTGGCAGAACGATTCTCCGACATGGTGAGCCTCCTTGGCTGTGTTGAAGACTACATTCGAGAGTTCCGTTGTCGCTGCCGATGGCGACATGCATGAGGCCACTCTCATCGGTGGACACCTCGCGCGATCCACCCACTGCGGGTGATGTCGCACGGGCAGGGGCGAGGTCATGCTCGTGGCACGTCGTGGAAGTCCACCCCACGACACAGGTGTCCCCACTCTCCCGCCGAGTCAAGGAGTCCGCATGTCTCACCCCGCGCCATACCCACCGCTCAGTCTCCCCACGCGCCAGCTGCGCGTGACTGCGGGCGCTGCGACCGGCGACGTGACAGCCGTGGGTCACGTCGTCTTCGAGGGCGACGACCCACCCGATGAGTCGGGCCTGACCCGCGCCAGGACCACCGAACTCGGCTTCACCCCATCGGTGGGCAAGTCCCTCGTGCTCCCGGGAGCTACGGGACCGGTCATCGTCCTGCTCGGCGGAGGTCAGAGGGCAGACGTCACCCCGGCGGTGCTGCGCGACCTCGCCGCGTGCCTGGCCCGCGCGGTTCCTGGACAGGAAGACCTCGCCATCGTCGTCCCCGACACCAAGGTGCCCTCCGAGGAAGCCGCGGCAGCGTTCATCGAGGGTGCCGCCCTGGCCAGGTATGTCTACCGCATCGGCGAGGAGCTTCCGGAGGCCAGACTTGCCTCCCTGACTCTGGTCAGCGGTGAGGGGAACACCGCTGCACTCGAACCGGGGATAGCTCGTGGGCTCACCCTCGTGAGGGCGACCAAGCTTGCGCGTGACCTGGCTGGGACACCCGGTGGCATTCTGACAGCGAGTGCCCTCGGCGAGGTGGCGCGTGATCTCGGGGTCGCAACTGGTCTGGAGGTTGAGGTCTTCGACGAGGAAGCCCTCCTCGAACTGGGGTGCGGCGGCCTGCTCGGTGTCAACCTGGGCAGTGACGAACCACCGGTGATGGTGAAATTGGTCTACCGCCCCGCTGGCGAGCCCACGGGAAGGCTCGCCCTCGTCGGCAAGGGGATCATGTATGACGCGGGGGGACTGGCACTGAAGCCCGGGGACGAGGTCCACGCCACCATGAAGAACGACATGGCTGGTGCGGGAGCCATCCTCGCGGCGATGACTGCTCTGGCGGAGCTGGGCTGCACTGCCCAGGTGACGGGGTTCCTGATGTGCACCGACAACATGCCCTCCGGGTCGGCGCTCCGCCTGGGAGACGTCATCGTGATGCGCGGTGGCAAGACCGTTGAGGTCATCAACACTGACGCCGAGGGCCGTCTGGTGATGGCGGACGCACTGGTCCTGGCCCGCGAGGAACCCGTGGACGCGATAGTTGATGTCGCTACCCTGACCGGAGCCTGCCTGCGCACTCTCGGCACCGAGATCGCGGGTCTCATCGGCAACAACGATGCCTTGCTCACCCAGGTGAAAGCCTCCGCGGAGCGTGTCGACGAACCGGTGTGGGAGCTACCGTTGGCGCACCGATACCGCAAGGAACTGGACTCAGGGATTGCGGACCTGCGCAACCTTGGTGGTCCCAACGCCGGATCGATCACGGCGGCCCTGTTCCTGGCGGAGTTCGTGGGCGACACCCCATGGGCGCACCTCGACATTGCCGGGACAGCGCAGTCCCCCCAGGCGCAGAAGTGGACCAACAAGGGCACCACAGGGTTCGGCACGCGACTTCTGGTCGACCTTGCTCTCCACTTCGCCCAGCCCTGACCGGGCCCGGCACCACAGACGCTGCCCGACGTCGACTCGGTCCACGCTGTCCTGCGAGGCAGGGTGGACTACCCGTAGGGGGTGATGCGAGCCACTGTCACGGAACTCAGAGTGGGCATCGGCACCGCGCACCTGTGTCGCGGCCTGCTCCGACCTCGAGGAGACGACCCATGTCTGAACTGATCATCATCGGCTACGACGACCACACCGTGGCCGAGCGCGCCAACAACAAGGTGCTGGAGCTCCAGCGCGACTTCATCGTCGATCTCGCCGGTCTGGCGGTCGTCCGCGTCGACACCGACGGCAAGAGGCACATCGACACACCTGGGTCGATCGTCGGTCGCTCCGCGTCCTCTGGGGCGATCTGGGGTGCGGTCATCGGACTGTTGTTCCTGGCCCCAGGTCTGGGACTGATCGTCGGGGGAGCCTGGGGTGCTCTCATGGGCAAGGCTTCCAAGGCGGGGATCAACCGGAGCCTGCGTGAGCGTGTCGACGGGCTACTCGAGCCCGGCAAGGCGGCGCTCGTGGTCATGGCCAGGAAGGTGACCGAGGACAAGTTCTCCGCCGCCATGGCCGAGTTTGGTGGGACTGTCCTGAAGACCTCGCTCTCGGACGCCGATGAGAAGGAACTCGCCGTCGAGCTCGCAGACTCGCAGGGGTGAGTCCGGCTCGTTGCCACCGCCACACCGATTGCTGCGACCGAACCCACGGGAGGTGACGTGACCGACAGCGTCATCACGCTGCTCGTGCTGGCAGTCACCGTCGGGCTCTTCATCTGGGACCAGCTGCCCGTCTCCGTGGTGGCTCTGCTGGTGCCGCTCCTGCTGTGGTCAGGTGGGGTTCTCGAACTGGACGACGCGCTGGCAGGGTTTGGGGATCCGACCATCTTGTTCATCGCCGGCCTGTTTGTGGTGAGCACGGCACTGGAGGCCACCGGGGTGACCGCTTGGGTCGGCAACCTGGCCATACGCGTTGCCGGGGAGAGCCCGTCCCGGCTCATGGTCACGGTGTTGCTCCTCGTGGCCCTGGTCACCGCGCTGCTCACCCCGAACGGTTCCATCGCAGCTCTCACGCCTGTCGTGGTGGCGCTGGCCGTGCGGGCTGGACGCTCGCCGTCCCAACTCCTGCTCCCGGCTGCGTTCTCGGCCCATGCCGGCTCTCTGCTCATGTTGACCGGGACACCAGTCACCGTGGTGATCGCCGACTACCTCGAGAGCGTCACCGGCAATCGTCTGGGGTTGTTCGCCATCGCTCTCGCCGGAGTGCCCCTCGTCCTAACCACGATCCTGCTTGTCGTCCTGCTGGGCTCCCGGCTGGTGCCGGAGCGGGCACCCCGGACCGCCCTGCGTGACTTCGGATCCCACGGCGAGACCCTTGGCGTCCACTACGCACTGGCCGGTGAGAGCGGCCCCCTGATGGGCCGCGACGGTGGCGTGGGCGAGTTCATGATCCCCCCGCGGTCTCCCGTGATCGGGTCCGAGGTCTATCGCGGCATGATCACCGAGAGTGGCGAGCTGGTCGTCGCGGCGGTGCACCGCAAGGGGCACGACGTGCAGGAACGGATCCGTCTGGCCGCGGGCGACTCACTGCTGCTCCAAGGATCCTGGCAGGCGCTTGAGGAGGCTGCGCGCACGCCCGACCTCCTCGCCGTGGACGATCCCACAGCGGTCAGGCGCCAAGCCGTCCCGTTCGGCCCCGGCGCGACGAAGGCGGTGATCGTCCTGGTCGGCATGGTGATCCTGCTCGCGACCGGTGTCGTGCCTGCTGCGGTTGCCGGAATCGTGGCGGGCATCGCCATGATCGTGCTGCGCGTGATCGCGGTGGACACGGCCTATCACGGGATCTCGTGGACGACCCTGATCCTGGTCGGCGGGATGATGTCTCTCGCGACGGCGATGGTGTCCAGCGGAGCCGCGCAGACACTAGCCGAGAGCCTCGTCGCGTTGACCGGGCCCGGCGGACCATACGCACTGCTCGCGGGTCTGTTCATCATGACCGCGCTCATGGGCCAGCTGATCAGCAACATGGCTACGGCTCTGATCGTGATCCCCATCGGCTTCTCGGCAGCCACGGAGATGGGGATCTCCTCGGCACCCGTCCTGCTTGCGGTCGCAGTCTTTTCTGCCGGCGCGTTGCTGACCCCTGTTGCGACCCCCGCCAACCTCGTGGTGATGGAGGCGGCTGGATACCGCTTCTCCGACTACTGGCGACTCGGACTTCCACTCCTGCTTGTCTACGGATTGGTCGGGACATTCCTCGTCCCTGTCTTCTGGCCCTTCTAGCTCCGTCTGGTCCTACAAACCCACACACCGAGAGGTCCTCATGCATCAGAACCCACATCCGGAGCGGATCCGATGAACCCGGTGCTGGCCTTCGTGGTGGTGATGGCGGTGTGGACCGTCAGCGACTTCGTGGCCAAGAAGACCCAGTCCCTGCTGTCGTCGCTCTTCGTCGCGTCCATCATCTTCCTGGTCGGGTTCCTCACGGGGATTTTCCCCGAGGACCTGCTGGCGAGTGCTTCGCTGCTGGCCCTGGGCGGCGTCGTGGTGGGTTTTATCATCGTCCACCTCGGCACCCTGATCAGCGTCGACGACTTCAAACGACAGTGGAAGACCCTCGTCGTGGGGATCGTCACGGTGGTCGGCATCGGCGTCCTGCTATGGATCGCAGGCTTCATCTTTGGCGGTGGGCGTCAGGAGGGCCGTTATGACGGCGTCGCCCAGGCGCTCGACTTCGTCATCGCAGGCGTGGGTGCCCTCAGCGGCGGGACGATCTCGGTGCTCATCATCCAGGAGGCTGCCCTCGACGTCGGTCTGACGGCGGTGGCCGTCTTCCCGGTGCTGATCGCGGCGCTTCAGGGCTTGATCGGGTTCCCGCTCACCTCGATCATCCTGCGGAAGGAAGCGGCTCGGTTGAAGGGGGAGTACAGGGCCGGCAACCTGGCCACACCCGTCTCCGAGGAGGTAGCGGCTGTCGCACCGTCGAAGTTGCCGGCCGTCCTGCAGACCACCCCGGGCGTGCTCATGGTCGTGGGTGCGGTCGTGCTTGTCTCGATCCTCATTAACAACGCGACCGACGGCATCCTCAACACCTTTGTCGTCGCGCTGATCCTGGGCATCGTGCTGCGGGCCACGGGTGTTTTCAAGACGGGGATCTTGAACGGGATCGACTCCTTCGGGCTGATGATGATCTCTATCCTGATCCTGGTGTTCGCCCCGTTGGCCACTGTCGAGGTGGCGGATGTCACGGCACTTGCCTTCCCGCTGCTGATCGCGTTCGTCTTCGGTGTGGCCGGCATCCTGCTGTTTGCGGCCATCACCGGCAAACTGCTTGGCTACACGGTCTCCATGTCAATCGCCATCGGGCTGACCTCGCTCTACGGCTTCCCAGGGACGATGATCCTGTCCCAGGAAGCTGCCAAGGGGGCTGGGGAGACTCCTGAGGAGGTCGCCGCGATCGAGGGCGAGATCCTGCCCAAGATGATGGTTGCGGGCTTCTCCACCGTCACGATCACCTCGGTCGTCGTGACCGGAATCATCGCCAGCGGCATCGGGCGGTGAGCGATCAGCACCACCCCTCTGGCCAGCTTCCCCACGTTGTCGGCACGGACCGAGACCTTCCACCACAGGAGTGACCCATGATCCGCTTTCTGGCAACCTCGTTGCTCTATCTGATGGGCAACGCGCTTGGCCTCCTGGTGGCGGCCTGGCTGCTGCCCGGCTTCCACCTGGCACCGCTGGGCTTCCTGATCAGCGTGCTCTTCTTGTCCCTGGTAGAGATCCTTCTTGGACCTTTTGTCTTCAAGATGGCCGTGTCCTACGTCCCAGCCCTGCGTGGTGGCATCGCCCTGGTCACGACGTTCATCGGCCTCCTACTCACCACCATCTTCACCAACGGTGTCCGGATCGAGGGTGTGCTGACCTGGGTGTTGGCGCCATTCGTGGTCTGGATCGTGGTGCTCCTCGCGGCGGTCCTGCTGCCACTGGTGCTCTTCAAGAAGGTTCTTGCGGGACGCAGAGGCGAGAGCGCCAGCGCTGCACAGCCCTGACGCCCCAGAACGCCCTGACGCCTCGGAGCGCCCTGACGCCTCGGAGCGCACTGAGGCCCCAGAACGGCAGCGACTTGTGGTGCGGCCCTCAGCTCAGCCGCCGTGGAGCACCCGAGCTTTCTGCACCTCGAACTCGGCGTCCGTGAGCACCCCCGCAGCCTTCAGTTCGCCCAGTTGGGTGAGCTGGGCGATCATCGTGGCCGTGTCCTGTGCGGGGGCTGGGGTCGGCGCTGCGGGCGCGGCTGCGGGAGGTGGTTCTGGCGCCGCCGGAGCCACAGGCTGCTGGTGCTGCTCAGCCCACTGGCCGCTCTGGCGCCGTGAGGCGCGCTGGTGGACCCGGGTGGCCGTGCTGGTGATGACTGCTGTGCGTGCGGCAGTGCGGAGCAGGCTCATGCTGGTGTTCCTTCCATCTCGTCTGGGTCTTGTTGGTCGGCCAGGGCTTCGGCAACCGCTGCGGCGTCGAGGTGGGCTGCGGTCACTAGGCGGGCCCGCCCATCCTGGAGCGTCGACCAGTGGCGTCAGCCACACGTGCTCGAACACCACGACGGCGGCGAGACTGCCAGGCTCGATCTGTTCCCCGACGAACGCTACGTCGTCCTCGTCGAGCAGTCCCGAGGAGGCACCGATGAGGAAGTTCAGTTCAGGGGATGCCACGCCGACGGCCTCCTCGATGTCGATGAGGCGGACGTCTCCCTGCTTGCCCGAGCGGACCAGTTCCAGGTCCAGGATATGGATGACGTGGCGACGGACCAGATCCTGCAGCACCTCGAAGCCCTGGGTGGAAAGTTCTCCGCCAGGGAACTCGACGACGATCATGTCGACTGGTGCGAGACGGTCCTGCGCGGCGACAGTCATGGTCTGATCAGTCCTTCTCAGTCAGGGTCAGGCCCTCGGAGTTGTCCCCGAGAGTGAGATGCGTGCCGTCCATGGACACTGCGGGCTGCGATTCAGGAAGGTGGAGAGCCACTCGTCCTGCTCCATCACCCCAGACGCTGTCTCGGTCACGAACGAGCGCCCAGCAAGGTCAGGAGAGCCCGCGCCACCGCAGGCACTGAGCACGACGCTCGCGGGAAGCGCCACGGACGGCACCCGGATGATGAGTTCGGCCATCAGGTGTCCTCCTCTGGGTGGGGACCGCGCACGTTTCGCGACGGCAGGGGGCGCGACGGCCCATCAAATGCGGTGAACATTCGAGTTCTCGGCCCAGCCTGCTGCCCCGCCCTGCAAGCGCGGATCACCCCCAACGGGTAGTCACAGGAGGTGTTACGCCGCGCACGATGGTCAGGTGTCCTCCGTCAAGGTGCAAATTGGTGTGCGTGGTGAGTTTCCCCGCGCGGTGCGCGAGGAACTGTCGGGCTTTGTCGAGAGCCCGGTGCCGGGCGGCAGCATCCTGCGTGGGGTCGTTCCTGATCAGGCCTCACTCCTCGGTGTCCTGGAGCGGCTGCACTTTGCCGGTCTGTCGCTCGACGACGTCGAGCGGCTGGACCCCGGACCTGTCGACCCGACAAGGCACGTGGGCGCGCATCCGGAGACCGAGCCGGGGCTCCAGGTGCGCATCCAGGTGGAGGGGAACGTTGCGGCATACATCCTGCGCGCACTGGACTCGGTCCCACAGGTCGAGCAGCGGTTCACCACGACCTTCGAGGTGCTCCTGGCCGACCAGGACGCACTCTTCGCGGTGCTGTCGCGCCTCGAGGCGTCGGCGACAGTGATCAGGGAGATCCACGTCGCGCAAGACCCTTCCCAGACGTTGGGATGATCGCTAGTCTAAGAGCGACATTGGCGGCTTGAGGAGACAACCGGCATGCCACGTGCAGAGGGGGTCTCGCCACTGGCTGCGGCCAGACTGACTGTCCCGCTGCCCTCCACTCGGCTGATCTCGCGCGAGCGCGTAACTCGACTGCTGGATCGCGCCGTGGCCCGTCCGCTCACGCTCGTCAGCGCGGGGCCCGGGACCGGCAAGACCCTGGCTGTGGCCACGTGGGTCCGCGAGGGCCGCGCCCCCGGACCTGTTGCCTGGGTCACGCTCGATCGCGTGGTGGGTGTGCCTAGCCGGTTCTGGGGTGCCGTCCTGACTGCTCTCGAACGAGCGCTGGAGCCTGGGACGCTCGGCGTGGTCCAGTCTCCTCGCAGCGTTGACGACGAGTTCGTCGAGGCACTGCACGGACGCCTCGCGGGTCATCAGGTCGTTCTGGTCCTGGACGACGTGCATGAGCTCCCGGCTGACGTGCTCGATGGTCTCGACCAGTTGCTGCGACTTCCGCCTGAGGGCCTGCACGTCGTGTTGATCTCCCGGCACGATCCCTCGCTCTCCCTGCACCGGCATCGACTCGCGGGGCACCTGGGGGAGGTGCGCGCCGCTGACCTGGCCTTCACCTCCGCGGAGACGCGTCAGCTCCTGGAGGACGGTGGCGTGCGTCTCGCCGAGGACGGGCTCGCTGAGCTGGTGCGCATCAGTGGGGGGTGGGCCGCTGGTCTGCGCCTGGCGCTGCTCTCCATGGAGGGCGCGAGCGACCCTCAGCGTGCGCTTCGTCAGTTCAGCGGCCAGCAGCCGCTGGTGGCGGGCTACCTCGACGAGGAGGTCATGCGCAGCCTCGGCCCGGCGCGCGCCAACTTCCTGCTGCGCACCTGCGTCACCGACCGGATCTGCGCGCCCCTGGCCGAAGTCCTGACGCGGGACGACTCTGCACCGGGACTGCTCAGGTCCCTCTCCGGCGACCACCTGCTGGTCCATGAGCTCGGGGAGAGTGGCTGGTCCCGCTACCACCCACTCCTCCTGCAGACCCTCCGGTCGCGCCTGAACCGGGACGAGCTTGAGCTGGAGCACGAACTGCACCGCCGCGCGAGCGTGTGGTTCGAGGGCGCCGGGGAGTGGCTTCTCGCGCTGGAGCATGCCGTCGCCAGTGACGACCTGGCGCTGAGCGTGCGCGTGGGGTTGGGTTCCTCGGCCGTCCTGGTGTTCTCCGGGCACCGTTCGCCGCTGGGGTCGATCATCAGCCGGATCTGCGCACAGGCGTCACCACACGATCCCGAGCTGCTGATGCTCCGTGCCCTGGGCGCCTACAGCCAGGACAACCATGCCAGGACCGTCGACCTCCTGCCGCTGGTGGAAGCTGGGGTCCACGAACTGCCCGAGCCTCGCCGCACCATCACGCTGCTGAACCTGCGGGTGTTGCAGGCGCTGGAGGCGCGCGTGGCCGGTGACACCGAGCAACTCACCAGGGCGTCTGAGGAGGCCGTTCGGTTGGTCGGGGGACTGCGTGGCGAGGACGCCCCCGGTTGGGCGGTCTTCAGGGGAGTCCCCCTCAAGATCGTTGCGGTGGGCCAGCTGTGGTCGGGTCGGCCGGCAGCTGCGCTGCGACTCCTGCGTCAGGCGATGGTCTTTGGCCAGGAGACGTTCACGGGATACGCCGCGGTCTATCACCAGGGACTGACTGCTCTGGCGCTGGTGATGTGTGGGCAGGTTGCCGCAGCCCGGCGCGAGGCGCTCGCGGTGGTCGGCCAGGTGGAGGCGTCACCGATCGAGAGACCGCACGGGAGCGGCCCAGCTTGGCTGGCGCTCGCCCTTGCGGAGCAGTCGTTGGGACACCAGGAGACGGCTGCCAGCGCTGGCAGCCGGCGAGAGTGTTGCGGTCGGTGGACCCGACCCGTTCGTGCCAGTCTGTCTGGCGCTGGCCCGTGTGCGGGCAGCGCTCATCGCCGGGGACCTGCGAGGCGCACGAAGAGCGCTCGCTCGTTCCGAGAAGGACTGTGCCTATCCCGGGCTGACGTATGCCGTGCTCCTGCGGGCCGCGCTCGAGATCGAGGTCGAGCTAGGGGCGGGCAATGTTGATCACGCGCTGGAGTTGCTCGCTGCTCATGACCTGCGCCGGACGCAGCTTCGAGGCGATGCCACGGTCAACCTCGATTGGCCCGATGAGGACCCGATCGAACTGGTCAGAGGTCTGGTGCTGCTAGCTTCTGGTCGGCCGGAGCAGGTTCGCGCGGCCGCGGCGACAGCCGTCGAACAGTCGCCCTCCTCGGCCGCAACCGGGTGGGTGGCGACCGCGCTGGCCGAGGACCGGCTGCGTCACGACGTCCTGGCGACGGAGGCGATGGGCTATGCACTCGACGTTGCGGCCCCACAGGGACTGGTCCTGCCCTTCCGCGTGCCGGGCGGCCACGTCGCTGCCATTTTGCGGCTCCACCAGTTGGTCGACGGTCGCCATGGCGCGTTTGTCCAGCTGCTCCTGCAGCAGATCGAGGTGAAGCCTCCGGCGGCTCCCTCCCTGGCGACGTTGCTCGAGCCCCTCACCGAGCGCGAGCGCGTGGTCGTCGCCTATCTGCCGACCATGCGGTCCAACGCCGAGATTGCCGACGAGATGGGCATCTCGGTCAACACGGTCAAGCAACACCTGAAGTCCGTGCACCGCAAACTGGGGGTCACCAGTCGACGGGAGGCGGTCCGCGCAGCTCGCCAGTTCGACCTGCTGCCAGAACCGGCCGGACTGGAGTCCGCCGAACCTGCACCAGTCGGTCCGCGAGACTGACGCGGCCCACCCCGGGCTGCTGCTGGTGCAGCCTGATGGTCAGTCCGGGATCTTGCCGATGGGCTCGCGCTTCTCGGCCTGGAAGCGGTCCTCGGTCCGTCCGTTGGCCCAGTAGCCCGACAGCGACAGGTCCTCACGGGGCACGCCCCGCTCCTTGAGGACAGCACGCACGGCCTTCATCGACTCCCGCTCACCGTGGGCGAAGACGTGCACCCGGCCGTGTGGCCACGGCCATGCCGCCGCGGCGTCCGCGAGCAGGGTGGTCTGCTCGGCAGGGCCGACCAGCCACGTCTGTCGTATGCCGACCGGCCCGGTGATCTCGAACCGTCCCGACTCCTCGGTGACCTGGAAGAAGGCTGCCCCCCGGGCATCTGACGGCAGCCGCTCCAGCGCAGCGGCGATGGCCGGCATGGCTGACTCGTCGCCGATGAACAGGTGCCAGTCCGCCGTGAGGTCGGGGGAGTAGGCCCCGCCTGCCCCCGAGAGGCTGAACTGGTCGCCCGGTCGGGCGTTGCGGGCCCAGGGCGCGGCGAAGCCGTCGTCCCCGTGGACCACGAAGTCGATCGCCAGTCGCTCGCTCGTCCGGTCCACCCAGCGCAGGGTGTAGGTGCGTCGCACCGGCCAGTCCTCGGGCGGGAGCTGCTCGCGAAGGGCCGCCTCGTCATACGGCGGAGTCAGCCCCAGCTCCGGCCGGACGAAGACCAGCTTCACGTAGGCGTCGGTGAAGTCGTTGAAGCTGAGTTCTGAGAAGCCGGGTCCGCCGGCGACCAACCGCACCGTGGTCGGGGAGACCCACTGGGAGGACTCGACGGTCAGGACCGCCTGGGGGCGTGGTGGACGATTCGGCTGGCTCACCCCATTAGAGTTGCATAGCGCCGCCCTGCGGCCGAAACCATGCACACCCACCCGAGGAGTCACTGTGTCCGCCCAGATCACCGTCACCGTCGCCGGCAGCGAGCGAACGGTCGATCAGGGCACGACTGCCGCTGACCTATTTGCCGACGACAGGCAGGTCGTGGTCGCGCGGGTCGGTGGGGAGCTGCGCGACCTGGCCCACGAGCTGACCGAGGGCGAGGTCGTGGAGCCGGTGCTGATCAGCGAGCCGGACGGGCTCGACGTGCTGCGCCACTCGTGCGCCCACGTGCTCGCGCAGGCCGTCCAGGAAATCAACCCGGCGGCCATGCTGGGCATCGGGCCCCCGATCCGCGACGGCTTCTACTACGACTTCGATGTGGCCGAGCCCTTCACCCCGGAGGACCTGAAGCAGCTCGAGAAGGTGATGCAGCGCATCATCAACACTGGTCAGACGTTCCACCGGCGCGAGGTCTCTGACGACGCCGCCCGCGCCGAGCTGTCGGGCGAGCCCTACAAGCTGGAACTGATTGGGCTCAAGGGCGGCGCTGCCGAGGACGCCGCGGAGGGCGCCTCGGTCGAGGTCGGCGGGGCCCAGCTGACCATCTATGACAATGTCGACCGCAAGGGTGAGCCGGTCTGGGGCGACCTGTGCCGCGGACCGCACCTGCCCACGACCAAGCTGATCGGCAACGCCTTCAAGATCACCCGCAGCGCCGCGGCATACTGGCGCGGTTCGGAGAAGAACCCGCAGCTGCAACGGATCTATGGCACCGCCTGGCCGTCCAAGGACGAGCTGAAGGCCTATCTGGACCGCATCGCCGAGGCCGAGCGCCGCGACCACCGCAAGCTCGGTGCCGAGATGGACCTCTACTCCTTCCCAGAGGAGATCGGCCCGGGCCTGCCCGTCTTCCACCCCCGCGGCGGCGTGCTCAAGCGGGTGATGGAGGACTACGTCCGCCAGGCCCACATCGAAGCCGGCTTCCAGTATGTCGGGACGCCGCACATCTCCAAGGAGGGGTTGTTCCACACCTCCGGGCACCTGCCCTACTACGCCGACGGGATGTTCCCGCCGATCGACGACGACGGGCAGCCCTATCGCCTCAAGGCGATGAACTGCCCGATGCACAACCTGATCTTCCGCAGCCGCGGTCGTTCCTACCGTGAGCTGCCGCTGCGCTTCTTTGAGTTCGGCACGGTCTATCGCAACGAGAAGTCCGGCGTGCTGCAGGGCCTGACCCGCGTGCGGATGATCACCCAGGACGACAGCCACTCCTACGTCACGCGCGAGCAGGCTCCTGCTGAGATCAAGCACCTGCTCAACTTCGTGACCACGCTGCTGAGCGACTTCGGGATGGACGACTACTACCTTGAGCTGTCCACCCGTGACGAGGACGGCGACAAGAAGGACAAGTTCATCGGCTCGGCCGAGCAGTGGGAGGAGGCCACCGCGATCCTGGAGCAGGTGGCCAGCGAGTCAGGTCTGGAGCTGGTGGCCGACCCCGGAGGTGCGGCCTACTACGGTCCGAAGATCTCGGTCCAGGCGCGCGACGCGATCGGGCGGACCTGGCAGATGTCGACGATCCAGTATGACTTCAACCAGCCCGAGCGCTTCGAGCTGGAGTTTTCGGCAGCCGACGGCACCCGGCAGCAGCCGGTGATGATTCACTCAGCGAAGTTCGGCTCGATCGAGCGGTTCATCGGGGTGCTGGTCGAGCACTATGCCGGGATGTTCCCGCCGTGGCTCGCGCCGGTCCAGGTGCTGGGCGTGCCGGTGGCCGAGGAGTTCGACGGCTATCTCAAGGAGGTCGAGGCCCAGCTGCTGGCCGCGGGCCTGCGCGTGGAGCTGGACCTGTCTGACGACCGGTTCCCCAAGAAGATCCGCAACGCGAGCAAGTCGAAGGTGCCGTTCATCCTGATCGCCGGTGGCGACGACCGCGACGCCGGTGCGGTCTCGTTCCGTTATCGCGACGGGTCGCAGAAGAACGGCGTCCCGATCGCGGAGGCCATCGAGGAGATCGCCGCAGCTGTGCACGACCGCGTCCAGATCTGAGTCAGTTCCGGGGAAGTCCGGATCGTGCCTCGCCCCTCAACCCGAGAAGGTGGCCCTCAACCCGAGAACGAGTCCCTCAACCCGAGGTAGTTCGTCGGGTTCGGGGCCACTTTCTCGGGTCAAGCCGGGTCCGCGGTCGAGTGGGCTTGAGCAGGCGGCGGTCAGCGTGGCTCGAGCAGGAAGACCGGGATCGTCCGCTCAGTCTTGCGCTGGTAGTCGGCGTAGGGCGGGAAGGCCGCGACACCGCGATCCCACCAGAGGTCGCGCTCCGCACCGGGACTCAGCTCGCGGCTGGTCATCGGGATGTCGGTGGTGCCGTCGCGCACGACAACCTCGTCCGGGTTCTTGCGGATGCTGGCGACCCACACCGGGTCCTTCGGTGCTCCGCCCTTGCTGGCGACCGCGAGATAGCGCCCACCGTGTTCCACCCGCATCAGGGGAACGCGTCGTGGAAGTCCACTCTTGGCACCGACCACCGTGACCACGACAATCGGTCGACCCTGAATCTGGGCGACCGTCGTGTCTCCGCCTGCATCGTCGATGACATCGAGCTGCTTGCGCACCCACGGCTCCCCGGGCTGGATGAACTCCTGCTGTGCTGAACTCTTCGAATCGGGCATGTGTCAAGAACCAGGCTCGGGCGGTGCCTGTTCCCACGCCGCACAGCCCGCCCTCAAGGTCACTTCCCGAAGACCGTTGGCGAGGGCCCCGACATCCAGAGCCTCGACTCTCTCGTGCGCTGTGCACCGCACTCCAACTGGCCAGCCGTCGTCCACAGGTCGCCCAGCATCGAACCGCCGCCGGTGCAGTGCAGGTGAGGGTGCGGGAATGGACCTCGCGGTGCGGCAACTGGCGGAGAAGCAGCACGGACTCTTCACGACGGGGCAGGTGCATCTAGTCGGAAGCTCTCGCAAGGCAGTGCGGCACGCGCTGGCGGCCCACGAGATCATCCGGCTCACCCGCGGTCTCTACGTCCTCGCAGACCACTATCCGTCGACCACGGTGGAGCGCCATCTCCAGCTGGCTCGTGGCGCGCTGCTCCTGGTGCCGGACGGTGTCCTTAGCCACTGGACCGCGTTGCTGGCCCACGGGATCCCCGTCGTGACCGTGCCGCCAGAGGTGCGCTTGCGGCGGCCAGTCTCATCAGAGTGCCTGGGGCCGCGTGGCGGCCGTCGTGGGGTCAGAAGAGTCCTGACTGGTCACCTTGGTCGTTCGGGTGGACAGTGGGGAGCGTGGATCGTGGTCGACCTCGGACACTTCTTTGTGCCGGTGAGCCAGTAACAGAGTGTGAGGTGCGGGGCCTGCCACGGGAACCGTGGATTGTTGCTACGAGCACGCGAGTCAGACTCCAGAACCTGATCAGCCCCGCCCGCGGTCCACACATCTCAGATCACGGATCACGGAAGGAACAGGACGATGGAAGTGCTGCACCCGCGCTGTGCGGGACTGGATGTGTCCAAGCGGGACGCCAAGGCGTGCGTGCGGATCGTGCCCTCGGGCAAGGTCCGCCCCACCGAGGAGATCACCACCTGGTCGTCGATGACCGGCGACGTCCTGGCGCTGCGCGAGCACCTGGTCACGGCCGGGTGACGTGCGTGCGTGGTGATGGAGGCCACGGGTGACTACTGGAAACCGTTCTACTACCTGCTGGAGGACGGCCCGTTCGAAGTGACGCTGGTCAACGCGCATGAGGCAAAGAACCTGCCCGGCCGCAAGACCGACGTCTCGGACGCCGCCTGGTTGGCCCAGTTGGCCGCGCACGGGCTGCTACGGGCCAGTTTCGTGCCGCCGCCCCCGATCCGCCAGTTGCGGGACCTGACCCGCGCCCGCACCGCGGTCACCCGGGAACGCACCCGCGAGGCGCAACGCCTGGAGAAGGTCCTCGAGGACGCCAGCATCAAACTGTCGGTCGTGGCCACCGACATCACGGGAGTCTCCGGGCGGGCGATCCTGGCAGCGATGGTCGCCGGGGAACGCGACCCCGCCACGCTGGCCGAGCTGTCGGTGCGCAGGCTGCGGGTCAAGATCCCGGCCCTGACCCAGGCACTGGCCGGCCGGTTCACCGAGCACCATGCCTTCCTGGTCCAGTTATACCTGGAACTGATCGACCAACACACGGCCGCGATCAACACCCTTACCGAACGTATCGAGGAGGCGATGGTCCCGTTTCGCGCAGCCCGAGAGCTGGTCACCAGCATCCCCGGGATCGGCGTCCCGACCGCCGACGTCATCATCGCCGAGACCGGTGGCGACATGAGCGTCTTCGCCACCCCCGGGCACCTGGCCTCCTGGGCCGGTGTCTGCCCAGGCCACCACGAGTCCGCCGGCCGGAAGAAATCCAGCAAAACCCGCCCCGGCAACCGCTGGCTCAAGGGCGCGCTCGGTGCAGCAGCCCTGTCCATCGCCCGACACCCGGGCACCTTCCTCAACACCAAGTACCGCAGGCTGGCCAAGTCCCGCGGAAAAGGCAAGGCCGTCGTCGCTACCGAGCGCACCCTGCTCACCCTCGTCTGGACCATGATGAACACCGGCGAGCTCTACGCAGAGCCCGGCCCGGACTACTACACCCGACGCAACCCCGAACGCGCCAAGCGCCACGCCCTCCGCCAACTCCAAGCACTGGGCTACGACGTCACCGTCCACCCCCGAGGAGCCGCCTGACAGCCCCAACACTCACCTGATCTTCGAGTCAGGTACGGCGCAAGGGTCAGGTCCGCCGCGCCGGGATCGTCATCGATGCCGGAGCAGACGATGCGGTGAGGGCAAGTCCTCACGGGCCCACCGTGGCGATCAGCACCGCCCTCCTGCAACATGCGAAGTGCAGAGGGGTGGAAGAAGGCTTAGCCTCCGCGGATGCGGCCGTCCGCGCTGCTCTCGTGCCGCGCCGAGAGCTGGTGGAGAAGGCAGCCGCTGACGTTGGGCCCCACTCGCGCCGAGGCAGGCGGGTCGCCGAGCTTGCTGTCGGACGGATCGAGTCGGTGGGGGAGTCGCGCATGCGGTTCGTCTGCATCGTGGGCGGGATTGAGGTCGTTCCGCAGGCCACGATCAGGGACGAACAAGGAACTTTTGTGGCACGCGTGGACTTCCTGGTCAGGGGGACCAACGTGGTGCTTGAGTTCGACGGCAGGGTGAAGTATGCGGATGCCACGGGCCGAGCGCTCTGGGACGAGAAGCGACGAGAGGACAGGTTGCGGGCGCTCGGGTATGTCGTGGTGCGGGTCATCTGGACCGACCTGGCTGACCCCATGGCCGTGGTGGTCAGGATCCGGGAGGCGATGGTGTGTGGGACCAGCTCCCAGCCGGCTCCCGCACGCGCCACGCCCGCGCGGGGCACGTTCACCCAGCCCGAGAAGGTGTCCCCCGACCCGGGGTAACTTGTCGGGTCGCGACCCACCTTGTCGGGTTTAGGCCCACCGTGTCGGGTCGACTGACCGTCCGGCGGGGCCACGGCAGGAGAGCGCCACGGTTTAGGATCGCGGCATGGTCGAACTGGAGCACGGGGACGACTTCGCGGGCGTGCCTGACGGCTTTGAGCGACTGTGGACGCCGCACCGCATGGCTTATGTCCAGGGCGCGCGGCCCACCGAGCACGCGGGGGAGGGCTGCCCGTTCTGCGCGGCGCCGGACAAGGACGATGCCGAGGGGCTGATCGTGCACCGCGGCGCGAACTGCTATGTCGTGCTCAACCTCTTCCCCTACAACCCGGGGCACGTGCTGATCTGCCCCTACCGCCATGTCCCGCTCTACACCGACCTGACCGACGCCGAGACGGCCGAGTTCACGGCGCTGACCAAGTCGGCCATCGAGACCCTGCGCCGTGCGTCGGCCCCCGGCGGCTTCAACATCGGCATGAACCAGGGCGAGGTCGCGGGTGCCGGCGTTGCCGCCCACCTGCACCAGCACATCGTGCCGCGCTGGGCTGGCGACATGAACTTCCTGCCCGTGATCGGTCAGACCAAGGCGCTGCCGAGCCTGTTGGAGGACACCCGGCAGGCGCTGGTGGCGGCCTGGGGGCAACCGCCCGCCTGAGCCCAGCAACAAGTCGTCAGCCAAAACCCTTAACGCCGGCTCCATCCTCCGCTAGATTGGGTGATCCTCGGGGCCGCGTGCCAGGACTGCCTCACAGGGCAGGACTTAGGACGCGGACCACCTCACGTCAGCGTCGACGAACAGGACACACATGGCTACCGTCAGGGCGGCAATCACCCAGACCACCTGGACCGGTGACAAGGACTCGATGCTGGACAAGCACGAGCAGTTCGCCCGGGATGCCGCCGCGGGGGGCGCGCAGGTCATCTGTTTCCAGGAGCTGTTCTACGGCCCCTACTTCGGCATCACCCAGGACGCGAAGTACTACCGGTACGCCGAGCCGTCCGACGGCCCAATCGTCCGGCGCTTCGCCGACCTGGCCAAAGAGCTCGGCTTGGTCTCGATCCTGCCGATCTATGAGGAGGAGCAGACCGGCGTCTACTACAACACGACGGTCGTGGTCGACGCCGACGGCAGCGTCCTCGGAAAATACCGCAAACACCACCTCCCGCACCTGGACAAGTTCTGGGAGAAGTTCTACTTCCGGCCGGGCAACCTGGGCTACCCAGTGTTTGACACCGCCGTCGGCAAGGTCGGGACCTACATCTGCTACGACCGGCACTTCCCGGAGGGGTGGCGCGAGCTCGGTCTGAACGGCGCACACCTGGTCTTCAACCCCAATGCCACCAAACCGGGGCTGAGCAACCGGCTGTGGGAGGTCGAGGGGCCGTGCGCGGCTGTGGCCAACGGCTACTTCGTGCTGCAGCCCAACCGGGTCGGGCGGGAGGACAACGAGTATGGCGAGGAGGCCGTCACCTTCTACGGCACCAGTCAGGTGATCGACCCCCGCGGCAACTTCGTCGGGGAGCGCGGCTCGTCGGAGTCTGAGGAGGTGCTCATCCGCGACCTGGACCTGGACATGGTCCAGCAGATGCGCGACGACTGGCAGTTCTATCGTGATCGCCGCCCGGACTCCTACACCCGCATCGCCCAGCCCTGAGGAGCAGTGATGGCAACCACCCTGATCAGCGGCGGCACCGTCGTCTCATCCACCGGTCGCACCGAGGCCGACGTCCTCGTGGACGGCGAGAAGATCGTCGCCGTCCTCGCCCCAGGCTCCACGGTGCTCGGTCACGACCTGGCCGCCGGTGCGGACACCGTGATCGACGCCACCGGCAAATACGTCATCCCCGGCGGCATCGACGCGCACACCCACATGCAGATGCCGTTCGGTGGCACGGAGGCCTCCGACACCTTCGAGACCGGCACCCGGGCGGCAGCCTGGGGCGGCACCACGACGATCATCGACTTCGCGATCCAGCGCTACGGCGAGCGCGTCGAGGAGGGGCTGGCCGCCTGGCACGACAAGGCGAGCGGCAACTGCGCCGTCGACTACGGCTTCCACCAGATCATCGGTGGGGTCGACGAGTTCTCCCTCAAGGCGATGGAGACTCTGGTCGACGAGGGGATCAGCAGCTACAAGCTGTTCATGGCCTATCCCGGCGTCTTCTACAGCGACGACGCGCAGATCCTGCAGGCGATGCAGAAGGCCGCCGACCTCGGTCTGCTGACGATGATGCACGCGGAGAACGGCCCGGCGATCGACGTCCTGGCCGAGCAGCTCTACAACCAGGGCAAGACCTCGCCCTACTACCACGGCATCGCGCGGGCCTGGCAGATGGAGGAGGAGGCGACGCACCGCGCGATCATGCTGGCGGACGTCACCGAGGCTCCGCTGTATGTCGTGCACGTGAGCGCCAAGCAGGCGGTCGAGCAGCTGGCCGCGGCCCGGGGCAGAGGTCGCAACGTGTTCGGCGAGACCTGTCCGCAGTACCTTTACCTCTCCCTCGAGGAGCAGCTGGGAGCCCCCGGGTTCGAGGGCGCCAAGTGGGTCTGCTCCACGCCACTGCGCTCGCGCGCCGAGGGGCACCAGGAGGCCATGTGGCAGGGGCTGCGGACCAACGACCTGCAGATGGTCTCCACCGATCACTGTCCGTTCTGCATGAAGGACCAGAAGGAGCTGGGCCGCGGCGACTTCCGGGCGATCCCCAACGGCATCGGGTCGGTCGAGCACCGGATGAACCTGATGTATCAAGGTGTCGTCACCGGGGAGATCAGCCTGGAACGCTGGGTCGAGCTCACCTCGACCACGCCGGCCCGGATGTTCGGCCTCTACGGCGCCAAGGGCCTCATCGCACCGGGGGCGGACGCCGACATCGTCATCTATGACCCCAAGGGCCACACCTCGATCGGGCTGGAGAAGACGCACCACATGAACATGGACTACGCCGCCTGGGAGGGCTTCGAGATCGACGGCCACGTCGACACGGTGCTCTCGCGCGGTCGCGTCCTCGTCGACGGTGGGAGCTACCACGGGTCCGCCGGCCACGGGCGCTACCTGCGGCGCGGCCTCAGTCAGTACCTGGTCTGAGGAGGCACCCGTGGACTTCGGAGCCGTCTTCCAGACCGACCCGCCCTCCAGCCGCGTCGTCCAGCTCGCTCAGCTGGCCGAGCACCACGGCTTCGGCCACGTGTGGACGTTCGACAGCCACCTGCTGTGGCAGGAGCCCTATGTGATCCACTCGGCGATCCTGGCCGCGACCCGCAAGGTCACGGTGGGACCGTTCGTCACCAACCCGGCCACGCGTGACTGGACGGTCACCGCGAGCGTGTTCGCCACGCTGAACGAGATGTATGGCAACCGCACCATCTGCGGGATCGGCCGGGGGGACTCCGCCGTCCGGGTCACCAACGGGGCGCCCTCCACGCTGAAGACCCTGCGGGAGAGCGTGGAGGTGATCCGGGAGCTCGGCAACTCACGTGCGGTCGACTACCGCGGCTCGACACTGCGCTTCCCGTGGTCCACCGGCTCCTCCCTGGAGGTGTGGGTTGCGGCCTACGGCCCCAAGGCCCTGGAGCTGACCGGCCAGGTCGCCGACGGCTACATCCTCCAGCTGGCCGACGTCGACATCGCGCGGTGGATGATCCAGGCGGTGCGGGACGCGGCGGACAACGCCGGCCGGGACCCCATGTCGGTCAAGATCTGTGTGTCCGCGCCGGCGTATGTCGGACCGGACGTGGCGCACCAGCGTGAGCAGAGTCGGTGGTTCGGCGGCATGGTGGGCAACCACATCGCCGACATCGTGGACCGTTACGGCAGTGCCGGAGCGGTGCCTCAGGCACTCACCGACTTCGTCGCGGGACGCACCGGCTATGACTACAACACTCACGGGCGGTCCGGCAACGACCACGTCGACTTTGTGTCCGACGAGATCGTCGACCGGTTCTGCGTGCTGGGGACGGCCCAGGACCACATCGACAAGCTCACGGCGCTGAAGGAGCTGGGAGTCGACCAGTTCGCGGCCTATGTCATGCACGACAGCAAGGAAGAGACGCTGCGGCAGTATGGCGAGATCGTGATCCCGGCTCTCCACGAGCACGTGCTGGCCAGGGGCTGACACACTCCGGTCCAGAACGTCAGTACCCTTGGGCACGCCATGCTGAACAAGTACGCGCGCTCTTTCGCCACCGTCGTCTTCACCCCTCTCGCACGCCTCCTGCTGCGACTCGGGGTGAGCCCAGACGCCGTGACGCTCCTGGGAGTCCTCGGCGTGACCTTCGGCGCGCTCTGGTTCTATCCCCGCGGTGAGCTCTGGTGGGGCTCCTGGTTCATCGCCGTCTTTGCCATCACCGATCTGATCGATGGCACGATGGCTCGCACGTCCGGACGCACGACGTCGTGGGGGGCGTTCCTGGACTCGACCCTGGACCGGATCGGTGACGGCGCGGTCTTTGGTGGACTCATCCTCTATTTCACCGGCCTCGGCGACCACGACCTCAACGCGGCTCTCGCGCTGGTGTGCCTGATCCTCGGCTTCGTCACCAGCTATGCCAAGGCCCGCGCCGAGGGCCTCGGCTACACCTGTGACGTCGGCATCGCCGAGCGCGCCGACCGGCTCACCGTCGTCCTGGCGACCACCGCCTTCGTCGGGCTCTTCCTGCCCATGTGGGTGCTCACGGTCGTGCTCGCCCTGCTGGCCGTCGCCAGCGCGGTGACCGTGCTCCAGCGCATCCTCACCGTCCGGGCACAGGCCCTGGCCACGACGGCAGGGGGATGAGTATGCCGATCCGCGAGCAGGTGCAGGTCGGCGCCTACCGGTGGGGCTGGGCGGCCGTCCGCAAGCTGCCGGCCCCCGTGGCCTACCGCCTCTTCGACAGGATCGCCGACGGCATGTTCCGCCGAGGCGGCAAGGGCGTGGAGCGGATGCGGTCGAACTACGCACGAGTCCGCCCCGAGCTCGACCCCGAGGAGCTCGAGGCACTGGTCCACGCGGGGCTGCGCTCCTACCTGCGCTACTGGTGCGACTCCTTCCGGCTGCCGGACCGCTCTGCCACCGAGCTGGCCGCCACGGTGCGCGTCGTCGGCGACGGACCGCCGCGCGCTGCACTCGACAGCGGTCAGGGTGTCGTGGCCTTCCTCGGGCACCTGGGCAACTGGGACACCGTCGGGGCGTGGGCCACCCACCACCTGGCCAGGGTGACGACGGTCGCCGAGCGGCTGAAGCCCGAGGAGGTCTTCGACCAGTTCGTGGCCTACCGCGAGGCGCTCGGCATGACCATCCTGCCGCTGACCGGTGACACGCCCCCGTTCCCGACCCTGGTCCGCACGGTGCACGCCGGCGGACTGGTGCCGCTCCTCGCCGATCGCGACCTGACCGCGTCCGGGATCGAGGTCACGCTGTGCGGGCACGCTGCGCGCATGGCTGGTGGTCCTGCCGCGCTCGCCCTGGCCACCGGTGCCCCTCTGCACCCGGTGACCGTCACCTACGAGCCGCTCCCGGAGGCCGAGGCTCCCGCAGAGTCGCGCACGCTCGCCGACCGGGCCAGAGGGGCACTGCCACGTCGGCGCCGACCGGACCCCTCCGCATACCGCGTGGTGCTGACGTTCGGGCCGGCCGTGCCCGTGCCGACGGGCGGGACCCGGGCCGAGCAGATCACCGAGCTGACCCAGGCCTGTGCCGACTACCTCGGAGAGACCCTGCGCGAGCACACGGAGGACTGGCACATGATGCAGCGCGTCTTCGTCGCGGACGGGATCCGCTGATGCGCATCGGTCTGGTCTGTCCCTACTCCTTCGACGTCCCCGGCGGGGTCCAGCTGCACATCCGTGACCTGGCGGACTACCTCATCGACCGGGGGCACGAGGTCTCCGTCCTGGCCCCTGCCGAGGAGGACACCGAGCTGCCGTCGTATGTCGTGAGCGCAGGTCGGGCGGTCCCGGTCCGTTACAACGGCTCGGTCGCCCGCCTCGCCTTCGGCCCGATCGTGGCCAACCGGGTGCAGGCCTGGCTCGACAAGCACGACTTCGATCTCCTGCACCTGCATGAGCCGGCGGCGCCGAGCCTGTCGCTGCTGGCGCTCTGGGCGGCCGAGGTGCCCGTGGTGGCGACGTTCCACAGCTCGCAGACCCGGTCGGTGGCGCTGCGCGCGGCCCAGCCGATGCTGCAGCCGGGGCTGGACAAGATCTCGGCCCGCATCGCCGTGTCGGAGTCTGCGCACCGCACCATGGCCGCCCATGTCGGTGGCAGCACGGTGGTCGTCCCCAACGGGGTCTATGTCCAGCGCTTCTGCACCGGCACCGATGTCGTCCCGGACCCTGGGGCCGCCCGCGTGGTCTTCCTCGGTCGGTTCGACGAACCCCGCAAGGGGCTGCCCGTGCTGCTGGCGGCGCTGCCGCTGGTGCGGGCGCAGGTCCCCGACCTCGAGGTGCTGGTCGCAGGGCCCGGAGACATCAGCGAGGTCCAGGAGACCCTGTCCGGCCAGGTGGCTGACTGTGTGCGCTTTCTCGGTCTGGTCAGCGAGGAGGAGAAGGTCGAGCTGCTGGCCGGTGCCAACGCCTACATCGCGCCCAACACCGGTGGCGAGAGCTTTGGCATCATCCTCGTCGAGGCGATGAGCGCGGGAGCGCCCGTGATCGCCAGCGAGCTGGAGGCGTTCACCGCGGTGCTCGGCGACCAGGGCGCTGGCCGGGTCTTCCCCGTCGGCGACCACCGGGCACTGGCGGCCGAGATGGTCCGGGTCCTGGAGGACCCGGTCGAGCAGGAGCGGCTCCGCGCGGCGGCCCGGGTGCGGGCGTTGGCGTTTGACTGGTCCCGCGTCGGGGCGCGGATCGAGGCGGTCTATGACTCGGTCGCGGTCGAGCGCGAGCGTGCTGCTGGCGACTCGGTCGGCAAGCACCGAGAGGCTGCGGAGACCCGTGCGTGGACCGCCCCGATCGCGGCCGCGGTGTCGACGCCCCGGGCCGTCGTGAACCGACGGGTGTCACGGCCCCTGCGCAGGTGGCTGGACCGATGATCAGCGACTGGGGACCGTTGGAGTTCGCCATCATCGGCGCCGTGCTCCTGGCGCTCCTGCTGGCCGTGGGGTGGTATCTCTCCTACACGGCGGTGCGGATCGACCGGCTGCACCACCGCGTGATCGGCACCGCTGCGGCTCTGGACGCCCAGCTGGTGCGCCGCGCCGAGGCTGCCCTGGAGGTCGCCTACGTCGCAGGCATCGACCCCGCCTCGGCCACGCTGCTGGCCGCGGCGTCGGCCCAGGCGCTGGACCACGACGAGCCCTGGAGCCAGGAGCGTCTGGACGCGGAGTCGCAGCTGACCGAGGTCATCCGGCTCACCGAGTCGCCGACGGGCGAGCACCTCGTCGAGGTCGCGGAGCTGCTGACCCGGTTGCAGGGCGCGGGGGAGCGGGTCAAGCTGGCCCGCCGCTTCCACAACGAGGCGGTCAGTGAGACGCGTCAGGTCCGTGGGCACCGGTTGGTGCGGGCCCTGCGGCTGGCCGGGAGCGCCCGGGTGCCGCTGCCGATCAACTTCGACGACGACTGGCCGCGCGAGGCCTGAGCCCCGGGCTGGTGCGGTGCCACGCGCCTGGGACCGTAGACTGGACAGCCGACCCCCACGACCACGTGGGACGACTGCCCCGGCGGCGTCCCGCACCCGTGACCCCGGCAGTATGCCGAGCACCAGTTCGCCCGGAAGGCACCAGCAGATGAGCACCCCAGAGAGCAATGCGGCTTCGAGCGCGACCCCCGGTCAGCAGGCCGGCACCACCCGAGTCAAGCGCGGCATGGCCGACATGCTCAAGGGTGGCGTCATCATGGACGTCGTCACGGCCGACCAGGCCAAGATCGCCGAGGACGCCGGCGCGGTGGCCGTCATGGCCCTAGAGCGGGTCCCGGCGGACATCCGCGCGCAGGGCGGCGTCTCCCGGATGAGTGACCCGGACATGATCGACAGCATCATCGAGGCCGTCTCCATCCCGGTGATGGCCAAGGCCCGGATCGGCCACTTCGTGGAGGCCCAGGTCCTGCAGAGCCTTGGGGTGGACTACATCGACGAGTCCGAGGTGCTCACCCCTGCGGACTACGCCAACCACATCGACAAGTGGGCCTTCACGGTGCCGTTCGTCTGTGGTGCGACCAACCTGGGTGAGGCACTGCGCCGGATCACCGAGGGCGCGGCGATGATCCGCTCCAAGGGCGAGGCCGGCACCGGTGACGTGTCCAACGCGACCACCCACATGCGCGAGATCCGGCAGGCGATCCGACGGCTGCAGAGCCTGCCCGAGGACGAGCTTTTTGTCGCAGCCAAGGAGCTGCAGGCACCCTATGACCTGGTCGCCGAGGTCGCCCGCACCGGCAAGCTGCCCGTCGTGCTCTTCACCGCCGGCGGGATCGCCACCCCCGCCGACGCCGCGATGATGATGCAGCTCGGTGCCGAAGGTGTCTTCGTCGGATCCGGCATCTTCAAGGCCGGCAACCCCGAGGCCCGGGCCGAGGCGATCGTCAAGGCCACCACCTTCCACGACGACCCCGACATGATCGCCAAGGTCTCGCGCGGGCTGGGTGAGGCCATGGTCGGCATCAACGTCGAGGAGATCCCGCAGCCGCACCGGCTGGCCGAGCGCGGCTGGTGACACGGCATACCTCTGCCCCTCTGATCGGGGTCCTGGCCGTCCAGGGCGACGTGGTCGAGCACGTCCGCGCGCTGACCCTGGCCGGTGCTCAAGCGGTCCCTGTGCGCCGTCCCGCCGAACTGGCGACGGTTGATGGCCTCGTCATCCCCGGCGGCGAGTCGAGCACGATCGACCGGCTGATCCGCATCTTCGAGCTGGATGCGCCCCTGCGCGCCCGGCTGGCCGACGGGATGCCCGCCTTCGGGTCCTGCGCCGGGATGATCCTGCTGTCCGGTCAGATCCTGGACGGGCACCGCGACCAGCGCTGTCTCGGCGCACTGGACATCTCCACGCGGCGCAACGCCTTCGGCCGACAGGTGGACTCCTTTGAGGTGGACCTGCCGGTCACCGGGCTGGCGGAGCCCTTCCGGGCCGTCTTCATCCGGGCCCCCTGGGTGGAGCGCGTGGGTGAGGACGTCGAGGTGCTGGCACGGGTCGAACGTGAGGGCAGCGAGCATGTGGTGGCCGTGCGCCAGGGCAGGGTGCTGGCCACCTCCTTCCACCCCGAGATGACCGACGACCCGAGGATCCACGCGCTGTTCGTGGAGATGGTGCGGGAGGCGGGTAGCATCGACAGCCGAGCAAACACCAGAGCAACCGCACGCGCGACAAGCAAGGATGACTGATGGCAGGGCATTCCAAGTGGGCGACGACCAAGCACAAGAAGGCGATCACTGACGCCAAGCGCGGCAAGCTCTTTGCCAAGCTGATCAAGAACATCGAGGTGGCCGCACGCACCGGCGGCGGCGACCCGGCGGGCAACCCGACGCTGTTCGACGCCATCCAGAAGGCCAAGAAGACCTCGGTCCCCAACGACAACATCGACCGCGCCGTCAAGCGCGGCTCGGGCGCGGAGGCCGGCGGTGCCAGCTATGAGGCGCTCGTCTATGAGGGCTATGCCCCCGGCGGTGTCGCGCTCTATATCGAGTGTCTGACCGACAACAAGAACCGTGCCGTCATGGAGGTCCGCACCGCGCTGACGCGCAACGGCGGGACCATGGCGGACAGCGGGTCGGTCGCCTACCTCTTCGAGCGCAGGGGTCAGGTCGTCGTCCCCAAGACCCAGGAGGACGGCGAGACCAGCGAGGACGCCCTGCTCGAGGTCGTGCTGGAAGCCGGTGCAGACGAGATCTCGGACCTGGGGGACTCCTTCGAGGTGACCTCCGAGGCCACCGACGTGGTGGCCGTGCGCACGGCGCTGCAGGAGGCTGGGTTGGACTACGACTCGGCCGAGGTGACTTTTGTGCCGAGCATGCAGGTGCCCCTCGACGTCAACGGTGCACGCAAGATGATCCGCGTGGTCGACGCGCTGGAGGACTGCGACGACGTGCAGAACGTCTTTTCCAACGCTGACATCTCCGACGAGGTCCTCGCCGAGCTCGACGCCGACGACTGACGCTGGCCAGGCTGCACGGCGAGTCCTGCGCCGGACTGTCCGTGCGGTGTCGTAGCGTGGTTCGCGAACAGGTGTTCGGACCGGGCCGCGAGGTGGCCGCAGGTCCGGCGCCGCGGAGGAGGGCTGGACAGGTGCGTGTCCTTGGCGTGGACCCTGGGCTGACCCGTTGCGGCCTGGGCGTCGTGGAGTCCGACGGAGGCCGCCGGGTGCGGATGGTCGCCGTGGGTGTCGTCCGCACGCCCGTGGGTGATGATCCCCAGGAGCGCCTGCTGACGCTGCAGACAGAGATCGACGAGTGGTTGGCCGAGCACCGCCCGGACGCCGTCGCGGTCGAGCGGGTCTTTGCCAAGGCCAACATCAAGGGGATCATGGGCACGGCGCAGGCGTCTGCCGTGCCGATGCTGGCCGCCGCCAGGCTCGGCCTGCCGCTCGCGCTGCACACGCCCACGGAGGTCAAGGCTGCCGTGACGGGCAACGGGCGTGCCGACAAGGCGCAGGTCACCCTGATGATCACCCGCATCCTCGGACTCGACACCCCGCCCAGGCCGGCCGATGCCGCCGACGCCCTCGCGCTGGCGGTGTGCCACCTGTGGCGCGGCCAGGCCGACGCACGTCTGCAGGACGCGGCCCAGGGCAACGCGCTGCAACGTGCCGCGGGCGAGGCTGCGCGCTCCGGCAGGCCGCGCAACCGGCTAGAGGAGCTGCACGCCGCGCACCCGGGCCGCCGCAGGAGTGGGGCCCCTGCAGTCAAGGCCACCGCCGTCAAGGCCACCGCAGTCAAGGCCACCGCCGTGCGAAGGAGCGCCCAGTGATCGCGTCTGTCCGGGGCACCGTGCTGCACGTCGGTCTCGACCATGTCGTCGTCGAGGTCGGCGGTGTCGGCCTGCAGGTCCGCACCACGCCGGCCACCGCTGCCGGTTGCACCACGGGTCGCGAGGTCACCCTGGCTACCACGCTGGTGGTGCGCGAGGAGTCCCTGACGCTCTATGGCTTCGACAGCAGCGAGGCCCGGGGCCTGTTCGAGCAGGTCCAGACCGTCTCCGGGGTGGGGCCGCGGCTGGCGATGGCGATGCTGTCCGTCCATCCGCCCGAGCAGGTGCGCCAGGCCATCGCCGGCGGTGACCTGGTGGCGCTGACCAAGGTGCCCGGCATCGGCAAGAAGGGCGCCGAGCGCATCGTCCTCGAGCTCAAGGACAAGATCCTGGCCATGGGCGTCGAGCCCTCCCTCGGCGCGACCCCCAGCTCCGGTGCAGCAGACGCGACCAGCAACCAGGTCCAGGCCGCGCTGGTCGGCCTCGGCTGGAGCGCCAAGCAGGCTGACGACGCGGTCGCGAGGGTCGCCACCAGCGGCGCCCCCACCCAGGTGTCCGAGTTCCTGCGGGCCGCGCTGCGGGAGCTGGGCCGGTGAGCCTGCATGATCAGGCTGGCCAGGGCGAGGGCTGGGCGCTGTCCGCCGATGGCCCCGACCGTGCCGGTGACGGCTCCGTCGACGCCACCGCCCGCGTGGTTGACGGAGCCGCCGCCACGGACGAGGAGCGGCAGGTCGAGGCCGCACTGCGGCCCCGCCGGCTCGCGGAGTTCCCCGGCCAGCAGAGGGTGCGTGACCAGCTCGGCCTCGTGCTGGAGGCCGCGCGTCGCAGGCAGGCCCCACCGGACCACGTGCTGCTCTCGGGCCCGCCTGGCCTTGGCAAGACCACCCTGGCAATGATCATCTCGGCCGAGCTCGAACAACCGATGCGGATCACCAGCGGGCCGGCCATCCAGCATGCCGGCGACCTGGCCGCGGTGCTGTCCTCGCTCGTCGAGGGCGAGGTCCTCTTCGTCGACGAGATCCACCGGATGGCCCGGCCCGCCGAGGAGCTGCTCTATCTGGCGATGGAGGACTTCCGGGTCGACGTCATCGTCGGCAAGGGACCCGGGGCCACCGCCATCCCGCTGGAGCTGCCACCGTTCACGGTGGTGGGCGCCACCACCCGCGCCGGCCTGCTCCCGGCACCGTTGCGGGACCGGTTCGGCTTCACCGGGCACCTCGACTACTACTCGACCGAGGACCTCCAGCGGATCCTGGTCCGCAGCGCCGGGCTGCTGGAGATCGAGGCCACCCGCGACGGCATCTATGAGATCGCCTCACGCTCCCGAGGCACCCCGCGGATCGCCAACCGGCTGCTGCGACGGGTCCGGGACTGGGCCCAGGTGCACGGCCAGCACATCGTGGACCATGAGGCGGCCCTCGCGGCACTCGAGCTGTTCGACGTCGACCAGCAGGGTCTGGACCGGCTCGACCGTGCCGTCCTCGAGGCGCTGTGCAAGAGGTTCGGCGGGGGACCGGTCGGTCTGGGCACCCTGGCCGTCGCTGTCGGTGAGGAGCCGGACACGGTCGAGACCGTGGCCGAGCCCTACCTCGTGCGGGAGGGTTACATCGTCCGCACCCCGCGCGGCCGGTCGGCCTCGCGCACCGCCTGGGAGCACCTCGGGCTGACGCCACCCCACCCGGGCGTCGCCCAGGACCAGCTGCCGATCGGGGAGCAGCCCGGTCGTCTCGACCACTGAACGGGTCGCCATACCACCACGGCCGGGTCGTCTGCACACGTGCCCACGCGAGACGTTGCCAGCCGTCGGCAGGCCCCCGAGGGCGGTCGTCGTGCCGGTGCCCCGACCACATCTGGGGCAGAGGTGACCGAACCGTGATCTGCCGCGCGGGGTGTGGTGTTGGGCGGACCCAGACTCGTCACCTAGACTGCCGCGAGTGTCCACCGGGAGGACCGACAGCGGTCACGGTGCCGGGACACCCTCAGACAGACGTTTGTTAGGAACTCTTTGATGTCGCCAATGGCCTCGGCCGCTAACTCGGGTGGGAGTGGGTTCACCTCGAGCCTGCTCCTGCTGTTGCCGCTCCTCCTGATCGCCTACATCGTCTGGTCTCAGCGACGTCGGCAGAAGAAGATGCAGGAGCTGCAGGCCGACCTGCAGGTCGGGGCCCGCGTGATGACCACGACCGGCCTCTATGGCACGATCGCCCAGCTCGACGAGTCCACCGTGATGCTCGAGGCCGCGCCAGGCGTCGTCCTCCAGTGGGACCGCCGCGCCGTCGTGCCGGCCCCCGGTGACCAGCCGCCGCACGTGCAGCCGGGCGCCGACGAGGCCGGGACAGTCTGATGGCGCGCAACCCGCGCAACCGTCACTCTCGCAACACGCTCCTGGCTCTGCTGGCGATCATCGTCCTGCTCTTCACCGGGATCGGCGCCGCCAGCATGTGGGGCACTCCGAAAGGGCAGTGGACTCCGCTGCTGGGGCTTGACCTGGCCGGCGGTCGGCAGGTGGTCATCGAGCCGATCGTCGAAGGCGGGGCGAGCGTCAGCGGTGAGCAGCTCGACCAGGCCATCGACATCATCCGCCGGCGCGTGGACGGCAGCGGCGTGGCCGAGGCCGAGGTCTCACGCCTGGGCTCCAACATCCAGGTGGCCATCCCCGGTTCACCGACGGCCTCCCAGCTCGAGGCGTTGAGCAGGTCCTCCCAGCTGCGCTTCCGCACCGTCCTGGTGGCGACCCCCGTGGCCACGCAGGCGCCCACCGAGCCGCCACGTGAGCTCCCGATGCCGGTCGGACCGGTCGAGGAGCCGACCGAGGCGCCGGAGCAGAGCACGGACCCCGCGACCGACGACACCGAGACCACCAACGCCGCCTATCCCGAGGGGTTGCTCGCCGACCAGCAGCAGGTCCTCCAGGCGGGCGGTCCGGTCCCGGTCCCGCAGAGCAACGACGGCGCCGAGGCGACAGAGTCACCGGCGCCGGGAGCTGACGACGACAGCGCGACCTCAGACGGCCCCGAGGCCCCTGACGTCACGGACGGCCCCGTGCCGACCAACGCCAGCGACCTGGCGTGGGTCACCCCCGAGCTGCAGGCCCAGTTCATCGACTATGACTGCTCCGACGCCGACAACCAGCGGGCTGCGGCCACCACACCGATGGCCGAGGCGATGGTGGCCTGCAACGTGGACGGCACCGAAAAATACATTCTCGGCCCCTCCGAGCTCAGCGGCGCCGAGCTGACCGATGCCAGCTCCGGCCTCCAGGTCGGTGCGGGAGGCCAGCCCACCGGCCGCGTGGAGGTGCGACTGCAGTTCAACGACGAGGGCACGACCGCCTTCCGCGAGATCACCACCCGGCTCTTCGGTTTCGGGCAGAACACCACGCAGAACCGGTTTGCGATCGTCCTGGACGGACAGGTCATCTCCGCCCCGGGTGTCAACACCCCGATCAACGACGGTGTCGCCACCATCTCGGGTGGCTTCACCAACGACAGCGCCAAGGAGCTGGCCAACCAGCTGAAGTTCGGCGCGCTGCCGATGAGCTTCGACGTGCAGACCTCCGAGCAGCTGAGCCCTCAGCTCGGCGGTGAGCAGCTGCGGTTGGGCATCATCGCCGGAGCGATCGGCATGGTGCTGGTCTTCATCTACTCGCTGTTCCAGTACAGGGCGCTGGGGCTGGTGACGATCGCCTCACTGATCATCGCCGGTGTCATGGCCTACGGCGCGGTGACGCTCCTGGGGTGGACCAGCAACTTCCGGCTCACCATGGCCGGGGTGACTGGTCTGATCGTGGCCATCGGTGTCACTGCCGACAGCTTCATCGTCTATTTCGAACGCATCAGGGACGAGGTCCGCACCGGCCGACCGCTCAGGTATGCCGTGGACACCGGCTGGAAGCGGGCCCGCCGCACCATCCTGATCTCCGACTTCGTCAACCTGATCGCCGCCGGCGTGCTCTACTTCCTGTCCGAGTCCGGTGTCAAGGCCTTCGCCTTCGCGCTCGGACTGAGCACCGTGATCGACCTGTTGGTCGTGGTCATGTTCACCCACCCCGTGGTCAGCATGCTCGCCAACACCAAGTTCTTCGGTGAGGGCCACAAGTGGTCGGGGATGGACCCCGAGCACCTGGGCGCGCGCCGTTCGACCTATCTGGGACGTGGACAGTTCGCCATGCCTGAACCGGAACGGACCGGCCCGACCCGCGAACAGACCGAGGGAGGCATCGTCTGATGTTCAGCTTCGCAAAGTTTGGCAACGACCTCTTCTCCGGCAGGCGCTCCTTCAACATCGTGGGGCGGCGCAACCTGTGGTACACCATCGCGGCCGTGCTGCTGCTGGTCTCCCTCTTCGGAATCCTGGTCAAGGGACTCAACTTTGGCATCGAGTTCCGCGGTGGCACCGAGCTGCGGGTGCCCGGCGTCAGCAACATGCAGGACTACGAGACCAGGGCTGAGACCACGCTGCGTGAGCAGGCCCCGGACCTGCCCGAGGTCTCCGTCACCCAGATCGGTGACAGCACGGTGCGCCTGCAGACCGGTGAGCTCACGGTCGACGAGTCGAACAGTGCGATCACCTCGCTGGCCGACGAGTTCGGCGTCAACCCCGACAACGTCACCAGCTCGTTCGTGGGACCGTCCTGGGGCGACACGGTCACCACCAAGGCGATCCAGGCGCTGGTGGCCTTCCTGGCTCTGGTGACCGTCGTGCTCGCGCTCTACTTCCGCACCTGGAAGATGGCCCTGGCCGCCATGATCGCGCTGCTGCACGACGTGGCGTTCACCGTCGGGATCTATGCCCTCCTCGGCATCGAGATCTCGCCCGCCTCGATGATCGGCTTCCTCACGATCCTCGGCTACTCGATCTATGACACCATCGTCGTCTTCGACAAGGTGCGGGAGAACACCGAGTACGCCCTGGAGTCGAAGCGCACCACCTATGCCCACGCGGCCAACCTGGCGGTCAACCAGACCCTGGTGCGGTCCATCAACACCTCGGTGGTGGCACTGCTGCCGGTCGCCGCGATCCTCTTCTTCGGCGTCGCGTTCATCGGCCCGGGGACCCTGCTCGACCTCTCGGTCGCGTTGTTCGTCGGGATGGCGGTCGGCACCTACTCCTCGATCTTCATCGCCACGCCCCTGTTGGTGCACCTGCGCCAAGGGGAGGCGGAGGTCAAGGCCCTTGACGCCAAGATCGCCAAGCGCGCCGACCGGGTGGCCGGCAAGGTGGACTACTCCGCGCCCCCAGGCATGGAGGCCATCGACAACAACGCCCCTCCCGGGATGGAGGCCATCGACGCCACCTCCCGCTCAGGTGGGGTCGACCTGCTGACCGAGCCGGATGAGGACCTGCCGGAGGCACCGGAGGCATCGGGCGCCGCCACCAAAGCGCCGACCGGGACCACGCCCGCCCCCGACGTGCACCCACGAGCGCGGACTGTGCACCCGCGCGCCCGCGGCCCGCGCAACCAGCCGAAGCGGCCGCCGAGGTCGAAGCGCTGAGCACGGCGCACGGCATACTCACGCTATGACCCCAGACCAGCGTCCCGTCGACGGTGACGGTCCCGATCCACACCTGGCCCGGGACGTCGCGGCCAGCCTGCGCGCGATCCCGGACTTCCCCGAGCCGGGGGTGCTCTTCAAGGACTTCACCCCGCTCCTGCTCGACGTCGACCTGCGCAACCGGGTCAGCACAGATGTGGTGCGTCGTTATGACGGCGCTGCCGACCTTGTGATCGGCATCGAGGCACGCGGTTTCATCCTGGGGTCGGTCATCGCCGACCGGCTCGGTGCGGGCTTCGTCCCGGTCCGCAAGGAGGGCAAGCTGCCCTCGCAGACACACTCGGTGTCCTACTCGCTCGAATACGGCTCGGCGACCGTCGAGGTGCACACCGACGCGATCCAGGCGGGCCAGCGCGTGCTGATCGTCGACGACGTGCTGGCGACCGGCGGGACGGCTGCCGCCGCCGTGGAGCTGGTCCGACGCTGCGGCGGCGAGGTCGTGGCCGTCGAGGTCGTCCTGGAGCTGGGCTTCCTGCGCGGCCGGGACAAGCTCGCGGGAACGCGCGTCAACGCCCTGCTAACCGACTAGACCCAGGGACGCGGGGTCGGCGCGAGGTGCGCGCGGGCGAAGTCGCCGGCTCGTTCGGCCTACAATCACGTCATGAGTGAGGACCTCCCGCAGACCTCCTCCCACACCAGCCAGGGCGTGCGGGCTCGCCTGGCCAGACTGGGAGGGACCCGCGCCGGGTCGAACCCGGTGCTGGAGCCGTTGCTGCGCGCCGTGAAGGCGACCCACCCCAAGGCCGACCTCGAGCTGATCGAGCGCGCCTACGACGTCGCCGAGCGCGCCCACCGGGGCCAGGAACGCAAGAGCGGCGACGCCTACATCACCCACCCCCTGGCGGTCGCCACCATCCTGGCCGAGCTGGGCATGACCCCCTCGACCCTGGCCGCGGCGCTGCTGCACGACACGGTCGAGGACACGGCATACTCCCTGACCCAGCTGCGCACGGAGTTCGGCGAGGAGATCGCCATGATGGTCGACGGGGTGACCAAGCTCGACAAGGTGCAGTATGGCGAGGCCGCCCAGGCGGAGACCGTCCGCAAGATGGTGGTCGCCATGGCGCGGGACATCCGCGTGCTGGTCATCAAGCTCGCCGACCGGCTGCACAACGCCCGCACCTGGCGTTATGTCTCGCCCGAGTCGGCCGCCCGCAAGGCCAACGAGACGCTGGAGATCTATGCGCCGCTGGCGCACCGGCTCGGCATGAACACGATCAAGTGGGAGCTGGAGGACCTCTCCTTCGCCCAGCTCTATCCCAAGGTCTATGACGAGATCGTGCGGATGGTCGCCCAGCGCGCCCCGGCCCGGGAGGAGTACCTCGCGGCCGTGCGGCGCGACATCCAGAAGGACCTCAAGGAGGCCCGGGTCAAGGCCGTCGTCACCGGCCGCCCGAAGCACTACTACTCCGTCTATCAGAAGATGATCGTGCGCGGGCGGGACTTCGAGCAGATCTATGACCTGGTGGCCGTGCGGGTGCTCGTCGAGACGGTCCAGGACTGTTATGCAGTGCTCGGTGCGCTGCACGCGCGGTGGAACCCGGTCCCGGGCCGGTTCAAGGACTACATCGCGATGCCGAAGTTCAACATGTACCAGTCGCTGCACACCACCGTGATGGGCCCCGACGGCAAGCCCGTCGAGGTGCAGATCCGCACCCACCAGATGCACCGCCGGGCGGAGTATGGCGTGGCCGCCCACTGGAAATACAAGGAGGACGGCTCCAAGTCGCTCGGCTCCGACGGCGGACCGGCCCAGATGGAGGGCATGGAGTGGCTGCGCCAGCTCCTCGACTGGCAGAAGGAAACCGCGGACCCGGGTGAGTTCCTGGAGTCCCTGCGCTTTGAGATCAGCGGTGCCGAGGTCTATGTCTTCACCCCTGGTGGTGACGTCATGGCGCTGCCGTCCGGCGCGACCCCGGTCGACTTCGCCTATGCGGTCCACACCGAGGTCGGCCACCACTGCGTCGGGGGTCGGGTCAACGGCAAGCTGGTGGCCCTGGACAGCTCCCTGAGCAACGGCGACGTGGTCGAGATCCTCACCAGCAAGGCGGCCGGGGCCGGCCCGAGCCGCGACTGGCTCAACTTCGTCAAGAGCCCGCGGGCCCGCAACAAGATCCGCCAGTGGTTCTCCAAGGAGCGCCGCGAGGAGATGATCGAGTCCGGCAAGGACCAGATCGCCAAGGTGCTGCGCAAGCAGAACCAGCCGCTGCAGCGGCTGATGTCGCACGAGACGCTGACGGCTGTCGCCAACGACCTGCGCTACACCTCGGTCGACGGGCTGTATGCCGCGGTGGGTGAGGGCCATGTCTCCGCAGCCCACGTGGTGAGCCAGCTGGTCGCCAACCTCGGCGGTGAGGACGGCGCCACCGAGGACCTGGCGGAGGCGACCCTGCCGAGCCGGGGCCGCAGCCGCACCCTGGACGCCGGTGTCACGGTGGTCGGCACGGATGATGTGTGGGTCAAGCTGGCCAAGTGCTGCACACCTGTCCCGGGTGACCCGATCATGGGGTTCGTCACCACCGGCAACGGGGTCTCGGTGCATCGCACCGACTGCACCAACGCCGAGTCGCTGCGGCGCTATCCCGAACGCATCATCGACGTGGCCTGGAGCCCGACCGAGACCAGTGTGTTCCTGGTGCAGCTGCAGGTGGAGGCCCTCGACCGAGCCGGCCTGCTCGCGGAGATGACCAAGGTGCTGACCGAGCAGCACGTCAACATCCTGGCTGCGTCGGTGCAGACCGGACGGGACCGGGTCGCCCTGTCGAAGTTCACCTTCGAGATGGCCGACCCGAGCCACCTCGAGTCAGTGGTCCGCGCGGTGCGGCGCGTCAGCGGCGTCCTGGACGCCTATCGGATCACCGGCACCGCCCAGACCGACCCGCACCGCCGGCACCGCACGGCCTGAGCCCCCTGGCGCCTGAGGGTCTGAGCCCCCTCAGGCAGGGAAGAGGAAGGCTGCGAGCGCCGCGGCATACATCGCCTGGTCGGCCACCCCGCACGCCTCGCGGGTGGAGTGCATCGACAGCGTGGGAGCCCCGAAGTCGACCGTGGTCGCGCCGGTCAGCGCCGAGGTCATCGGCCCCACCGTCGAGCCACAGGGCAGGTCGGTGCGGGTCACGAACGACTGCACCGGCACGCCCGCCTGCTCGCAGGCCAGCCGGAACGCGGCGGCGCCCATGCCGTCGGTGGCATAGCGGGCCTGCGCGTTGATCTTGAGCACCGGGCCGCCGTTCAGCTGCACGTGGTGGCCCGGCTCGTGGCGGTCGGCATAGTTGGGGTTGGTGGCGTGCGCCATGTCGCCTGAGGCGATGACGGTGCCGGCCAGGGCCCGCAGGTAGTCCTCGCGGGTGCCGCCCCTCGAGAGCACGATCCGCTCCAGCATCGCCGGCAGGAAGGTCGACTGGGCCCCGCGCTCGGTGGTGCTGCCGACCTCCTCGTGGTCAAACAGGGCCACGACGGGGACGACGCCGGCGCCGGGGGCCAGGTCCTCGTCGACGGAGGTGGCCAGCGCGACTGTCGCGGCGAACGAGGTGGCCAGGTTGTCCAGCCGGGCCGAGGCCAGCAGGTCACGGTCGCGGCCGATGCGGCGCGCCGGAGTCAGGTCATGGGTCATCAGGTCCCAGCCCAGGACGTCCTCGGGGGCCACGTCGAGGCGGTCCGCGACGAAGCCCACGAAGTCACCAGCCTCGTGGCCCTGCCCCCAGTGCGGCACCAGGTGCTGCTGGGCGTTGAGGCGCAGCCCCTCGCTGTTGACCGTGCGGTCCAGGTGCGGTGCCAGCTGGGAGACCCGCAGCAGGGGCTCGTCGATGAGCAGCAGTCGCGGCTGTGCCCCGTGGTCGGAACGCACCGCGACCCGGCCCGACAGGCCCAGGTCACGGTCCAACCAGGTATTGAGCAACGGCCCACCATAGATCTCGACCGCGAGCTGCTGCCAGCCGTGCCGCAGGACGTCGGGGCGTGGCTTGATCCGCAGGTTGGGGGAGTCGGTGTGCGCGCCGACGACCCGGAAGGGCGTGGCCGGCCCCTGATCCGCCTCGGTGGTCCAGGCGATCAGTGATCCGCCCCGGACCGCCAGATAGCGGCCGGGCTCGGTCGGTGTCGGGTCGGTCTCAGCCACCCGCGTGAAACCGCTGGCGCCGAGGATGAGCGCGGCGCCCTCGACCGCGTGGAACGGGGAGGGAGAGGCATCGAGGTATGACGCCAGGAGGGCTGCGATGTCGTCCTGGTCGAACTCGTGGGCCACGGGTCAGCCGCCGAACTCGGAGACGCCGCCCCGGGCAGAGTCCAACCACTCGCGGCGCGCGTCGAGCGCGGCCTGGGCCTGCTGGATCTTCGTGTCGTCGCCGGAGGCCTGCGCCGCGGCGAGGTCCTGCTCGAGGCCCTGCACCGCGCGCTCGAGCTGCTCGACCATCGACTGGGCACGGGCGTTGAGCTCGGGGTTGGTGCGGGTCCACTTGGCGTCGTCGAGGTCGCGGACGGCCTGCTCGACCTTGCGGAGGCGACCCTCCACGCGGGACATGTCCTCGCGGGGCACCTTGCCGGCCTCGTCCCAGCGGTCCTGGATGGCCCGCAGCTGGGCCTTGGCCGAGGTCAGGTCCTTGACCGGGACCAGCGACTCGGCCTCCTTGAGGAGGTCCTCCTTGACGACCAGGTTGGCCTTGAACTCTTCGTTCTCGGCGGCCACCACCTCGTCCTTGGCGTTGAAGAAGGCGTCCTGGGCAGTCTTGAAGCGCTCCCACAGGGCGTCGTCGTCCGCACGCTGGGCACGACCGGCGCGACGCCAGTCCTGCATCAGCCGCTTGAAGGCACCGGCGGTGGAGCCCCAGTCCTTGCTGGTGGAGAGTGCCTCGGCCTCAGCGACCAGCTTCTCCTTGGCCCGCTTGGCTTCGGTGTGCTGGGTGTCGAGCTCGCTGAAGAAGCCCTTGCGCGACTTGTCGAAGGTGCTGCGGGCCGAGCTCAGCCGCTGCCAGAGGGCGTTCTCGACGTCCTTGTCGAGCTTGGGGCCCTTCTTCTGCAGGCCGCGCCACTCGTCGAGCATGCCGCGCATCCGTGCGCTGGCGGTCTTCCACTGCACCTGGTGGACGTCGGCGGCGGCGAGCTTCTCGGCCTCGGCGACGAGCGCCTCGCGGGTCACGGTGGCCTCAGCCTTGGCCTGGGTGCGTGCCTCGGTCTCGGCGCGCTGGCGGTCCTTGACCGCGACCTCGATCTGGTCCACGGCCTCGCGCAGCGCCGGCAGGTCGCCGACGACGTTGGCCTCACCGATCTGGTCTCGGAGCGTCTTCAGCGCCTCGCGCGCCTCGTGGGCGGAGAGGTCGGTCTGCCCCAGACGCTGCTGGAGCAGGCCGGCGTTGGCGGTCAGCTCGTCATACTTGCGGGCGAAGTAGGCTAATGCCTCCTCGTGGCTGGCCTCGGGGTAGGACCCGACGGCACGCTCCTGCTCACCGTCCTTGACGAAGACCGTGCCGTCGTCGCCCACCCGGCCGAACTTTACCGAGTCGGACATGGCCGCTGGGGGCGGCATGACCGGCACGACAGGACGCGCTGCCGGCCGGCGGCCTGCGAGGGCCGCGGGTGATGGCACGGGCGGACCCGGCTTCGGCGTCGGAACCGGGCTCGGGGGAGTGGCTGCGGGCTCGGGGGCTGCCTCAGTTGCCGGCTCTGGTGTGGCCACGGGGGCGGGCTCGGGCGCTGCCTCAGCGGCCGGCTCCGGTGCGGCCACAGCTGCGGGCTCGGGGGCAGGCTCGGCCTCCGACGACGCCTCAGCAGCGGGCTCCGACACGACCTCAGGAGTCGCTGTGTCCGGGACTGACGCGAGCGGGTCGGGCTCGGGGGTCGGGTCGACGGGGTCGGGGACTGGGGACGGTGCTGGGTCCGGCTGGCCCGGCTCGGGCTGAGGTTCAGGTGTCGGCTCGACGGGCTCTGGCAGACCGGGGACCGGGACGGTCGACGGGTCGGGGCTGGGCACTGACTCCGCCACCTCCGCACCGCTCGTCTCTCCTGCGGGTTCGGGTGTTGTCTCAGGGGCCGGCTCGGCTGCGGGCTCGGGGGTCGGGTCGATGGGGTCGGGGACTGGGGACGGTGCTGGGTCCGGCTGGCCCGGCTCGGGCTGAGGTTCAGGTGTCGGCTCGACCGGCTCTGGCAGACCGGGGACCGGGACGGTCGACGGGTCGGGGCTGGGCACTGACGCCGCCACCTCGGCACCGCTCGTCTCGGCTGCGGGTTCGGGTGCTGTCTCAGGGGCCGGCTCTGGTGTGGGCTCGGGTGCTGTCTCGGTGGCCGGCTCGACGGGGTCGGGGACTGGGGAGGGTGCTGGGTCCGGCTGACCCGGCTCGGGCTGAGGTTCAGGTGTCGGCTCGACCGGCTCCGGCAGACCGGGGACCGGGACGGCCGACGGGTCGGGGCTGGGCACTGACGCCGCCACCTCGGCACCGCTGCTCTCGGCTGCCTGGTCTGCGGGTGCCGTCTCGGGTGTCGTCTCGTCCGGAGCCACCGAGGGCTCGTCCGGTGTGGCTGGGGTTCCCTGCGTGTGCTCGCTCACTCTGACGCCTTTTCCTGTGTGACCTCGACCGAGAGGATGCTGATCGGTGCCGCGGGAGGCCCGTCGGCACCGCCGCCATCGACGCCTTGTTCGGCGACGCGGTCAACGATGTCCATTCCACTAGTGACCCTACCGAAGATGCTGTATCCACCACCTTGCGTCGGCAGCTCGGTGTCGTTGTAGACGATGAAGAACTGCCCGCCGTTGCTGTTGGGGTCCTGGCTTCGCGCCATCGCAAGGGTGCCGGGTGGATACTTGCCGTCCTCGGGGGCGTTCTCGATGCCGAAGGTGTAGCCCGGCGTGCCCCGTCCAGTGCCGGTCGGGTCACCGCACTGCAGCACATAGATCCCCTGCGTCGTCAGTCGGTGACAGGGACTGTCCTCCCAGTAGCCATGCTCGGCCAGGTGCGCGAAGGACCCGACAGTCTGGGGTGCCTTGTCGCCGTAGAGCTCGACCTCGATGATGCCGCAGTTGGTGGTGATCGCACCCTGCCACGTGCCGGTGATCTCAGCCTCCGGCGCCTCCACCTGGGTCTGCCTGCCGCTGGGCACGGCGGGCGCATAGCCACAGCCGGCGTCGGCGCCGGCCGGAGACAGTGTGGTGGAGACGGCCGTCTCCTGAGGGGACGAGGACGGTTCGGCCACTGGAGCCTGAGAACTGCCGCAGGACGCGACGACAAGCGCGCTACCCACCAGCAACCCCCGGGCCAGCCACCGGTGACGACCCAACGCCATTCTTGTGCTCCTGACGTGCTCATCGGGTGGAGCCGCCAGTTTAGGCAGCGGCCCGACGCGAAGTGGTCACAACGTGATGACGGTTTGGACACGATCACGCGTAGGTTGGGTCATGTGTTGGTGAAGCGGATTGAGGCGGCGGCCTTCGGGACCAATTGCTACGTCGTGGCGCCGGAGTCGGGACAGGAGTGCGTCATCGTCGACCCCGGCGTGGGTGTCGAGGCACACCTGGCAGAGGTGCTCGCGGACAGCGGGTTGCGCCCGGCCGCGGTCCTGCTCACCCACGGTCACCTCGACCACACCTACTCCGTCACGCCGGTCTGTGCGGGGACGACGGCCGCCTACATCCACGAGGATGACCGCTATCGCCTCCGCGACCCGCTGTCCAGCACGAGCCCGGCGCTGCTCAACATGCTGGAGCAGCAGTTCGGCACCCGCGCCTCGTGGAGCGAGCCCGACACCGTCGTGGACGTCAGGGGAGGGCAGGTCCTCCAGCTGGCTGGGCTGACCCTCGGCATCTCCCACGCCCCCGGTCACACGGAGGGGTCCGTCCTCTTCGACCTGGCCGGGGTCCCGAGCGGCATCGACGCGGACGTCGACCGCACGGTCCTCACCGGTGACGTCCTTTTTGCGGGGTCCATCGGGCGCACCGACCTCCCGGGCGGCGACCACGGTGCGATGCAGCGCTCCCTGCGTGACGTCATACTCCCGCTGTCCGACACCAGCCTGGTGCTGCCCGGTCACGGGCCAGCCACCACGATCGCCCACGAGCGGGTGACCAACCCCTATCTGACCTCGCTGCGCTGACGCCCGCCGCGCTCACCTCCTTCCGGCGACGGGCCAGGGCCAGGATCTCGTTAGACTCGCCGTCGTGATCAAGCCCCGCACCGCCCCCGGCACCCTCGAGCTCCTGCCCACCGAGCAGATCGCGTTCCAGCGCATGCTCGACGTGATCCGCAGCGGCTACGAGCGGTTCGGCTTCCTGCCGATCGAGACGCCGGCCTACGAGGTCACCGACGTGCTGCTGACCAAGACCGGCGGCGAGACGGAGCGGCAGGTGCTCTTCGTCCAGTCCACGGGAGCGCTGGAGAAGGCTGCAGCGAACCCCGCGGCGGGGCTGCCCGACCTCGCGCTGCGCTTCGACCTCACCGTGCCGCTCGCGCGCTATGTGGCCGAGCACGAGCACCAGCTCACCTTCCCGTTCCGTCGCTATCAGATGCAGCGCGTCTATCGCGGTGAGCGTCCCCAGCGGGGCCGGTTCCGGGAGTTCTATCAGTGCGACATCGACATCATCGGCAAGGACGGTCTCAGCTCACGCCACGACGCTGAGTGCCCGGCGGTGATCCACACGATCTTCACCGACCTGGCCATCGGCCCGTTCACGGTCCAGCTCAACAACCGCAAGCTGATGCGCGGCTACTTCGAGGACCTCGGGCTGACCGACGCAGACCTGCAGGTCACGGTCCTGCGTGAGGTCGACAAGCTGGACAAGCGCGGTGCGGACGCGATCCGCCAGACCCTCGTGGGCGAGGGCCTGGGGCTGTCGGAGGAGGCCGCGGACGCCGTCCTGGCCCTCGTCGCCGTCCGTTCCACCTCCCACCAGGAGGCGCTGGCGCACCTGGACCGGGTCCTGGGGGAGTCGCGCGGCTCGGAGCTGCTCGCGACGGGAGTCGCCGAGCTGCGTGAGGTGCTGACGGTGCTGCGTGACCTGGGTGTCCCCGAGAGCGACTACGCCCTAAACTTCTCGATCGCCCGCGGTCTGGACTACTACACGGGCACCGTCTATGAGACGACCCTGGATGACCACCCGGAGATCGGGTCGGTCTGCTCCGGCGGCCGCTACGACGACCTGGCGGGGCAGTACACCAAGTCCACGCTGCCCGGTGTCGGCATGTCGATCGGGCTCAGCCGCCTCTTCTGGCAGCTGCGCGAGGCCGGGCTGGTGCAGACCGCCGAGTCGACGGTGCAGGTGCTGGTGCCGCAGCTTGATGAGGCCCACCTGCCGCAGTGCCTGGCCCTGGCCACCGACCTGCGACAGGGCGGGATCAACACCGAGGTGGTCCTGGACGGCGGCAAGCTCGGCAAACAGCTGAAGTATGCCGATCGCGCCGGGATCCGCTTCGTCGCCATCCTGGGGGAGCAGGAGGTCGGGGCCGGCACGGTGACGATCAAGGACCTGCGTCGTCAGGACCAGTTCTCCGTCGCCCGCGACGAGATCGTGCCGGCGCTGCGCGTCGAGCTGGCGCAGCCCCTCGACCTGCCGCGCGACGACTGAGGCGACGAGTGCCCCGACTGTGCGGGTCGGGAGCACGGCGAATTCAAGGGGTCAGCGGCACGTCACCGGGGCACTCGCGCAGCAACTCGGCATCCTTGCCCTGCGCACACGGCATACCTGTGCGGCCGGCCGGGTCGAGTCGTCATACCCCGACCATGCGGTGGCATGGTCGGAATCAGCCGCGAAGCGTGTTAGCGTAATAACGCGCTAACACACCGGTTGGCGTCGGACACCACTCACGGGAGCCTTGATGAAGCGACGCGACACCGGCCAGCCCCTCAGCGTCGCTGACGAGTCGTCACGAGGTGCGCGGGCGCAGGTCGAGCTGGCGCGGGCCCTGGCAGCCGTCGACGACGCAGACCGGATGACGGACTTCCTGGCCGACCTGTGCACACCGGCAGAACTGGAGGCGCTCGCCGACCGGTGGAGCGTGGTGCCGCTGCTGGCCGACGGGGTGTCCTACCGCCAGGTGCACGAGCAGACCGGGGTCAGCGTCACCACCGTCGGACGAGTGGCCCGCTGCCTGGAGCACGGCACCGGTGGTTATCGCGACGTGCTCGCCCAGACCCGCGCGGAAGCCCTCGGGCATAGCCGCGGTGCGCAGCCGGCCCACGGCTGAGCGCACCGGATCAACCTGACGCGACGACGCGCCTGCCCCAGACACCAGGGCCCACAGCGGCCCAGACCCGGAAGGTCACGATGACCCCGCCTGCCACCACCCGAGACCGCCTGCGCGTGGCGATCCAGAAGTCCGGCCGCCTGGCCGAGCCCGCCCGCGACCTGCTCGCCTCCTGCGGCCTGACCTGGCGGGAGAGCCGCGACCGGCTCTTCTGCTATGGCGAGTCCCTGCCCGTCGACCTACTGCTCGTGCGCGACGACGACATCCCCGGCCTGATCGCCGACGGCGTCTGTGACCTCGGGATCGTCGGGCGCAACGTGCTCGTCGAGAACGACCTGGCGCGGCAGCACGATGGTGGGACGAGCGCCTTGAAGGAGTGGCGTCAGCTGGGCTGGGGCGTGTGCCGGTTGGACATCGCGATCAACGACGACGAGCAGTGGACCGGCCCGGAGCAGCTGGCCGGGCAGCGCATCGCCACGAGCTTTCCGCGCACCCTCAGCCGGTGGCTGTCCGACAAGGGGGTCAGCGCTGAGGTGGTCACCCTCTCCGGCTCGGTCGAGATCGCCCCACGCCTCGGGCAGGCGGACGTGGTGTGCGACCTGGTCTCCACCGGCGGGACCCTGGCCGCGAACTCGCTGAAGCCGGTCGAGACCCTGCTGCACTCCGAGGCGGTCATCGCCGGGCCGGTCGCGGCGCTGGAGGACGGTCGTGAGGAGATCGCTGACCTGCTGCTGCGGCGGATGGACGGTGCCCTGCGCCTGAAGGAGACCCGCCTGCTGATGCTGCGTGCCGACCGCGCCGTCCTCACCGACGTGCTGCAGCGGCTGCCGGCCGGCGGCGAGCCGACGATCCTGGCCGTGGACGGTCGCGACGAGGTCTCGGTGCAGCTGCTGTGCCACAACGCCGTGCCGTGGCCGCGGCTGGAGGAGCTCAAGCGTGCCGGCGCACACACGATCATGGTGCTGCCGGTCGAGGGGATGCTGGCATGAGGACCGTGGTCTGGGCAGAGCTGGCTGAGGCCGAGCGCGCCGACCTGCTCTCGCGGGGGACTGCTGTGGCCGGCCCGCAGGTCACCGCCGGGGTCGCCGAGATCCTCGCCGGTGTGCGCGAGCGTGGAGATGCCGCGCTGGACGAGTATGGCGCGCGCTTCGACCCCGTCCCCGCCGAGTCAGTGGTGGTCGCACCCGAGGAGATCGCCGAGGCGGTCCGGGGCCTGACGCCCGAGCTGGGCGAGGCCATCACCGTGGCGGCAGACACCATCCGGACCTTCCACGAGGGCGGGATGGCCAGCGACTATGAGGTCGAGACGGCTCCGGGCGTGAACTGCGCCAGAGTGATCCGGCCGATCCGCCGGGTGGGCCTCTATGTCCCGGCCGGCTCCGCGCCGCTGCCGTCGACAGCGCTGATGCTCGGTGTCCCGGCGCAGCTCGCCGGATGCCCTGAGATCGTGCTGTGCACCCCTCCGGGACCGGACGGGCGGGCCGATGCGACCGTGCTGGCCGCGGCTGCCGAGTGCGGCATCAGCCAGGTCTTCGTGATCGGCGGGGCACAGGCGATCGCCGCCATGGCCTATGGCACTGCCTCGGTCCCGCGCTGCGACAAGATCTTCGGCCCGGGCAACGCCTGGGTCACCGAGGCCAAGCGGCAGGTCAGCACCGCCGAGGGAGGACCGGGCATCGACCTGCCTGCCGGGCCCTCGGAGGTCGTCGTCATCGCTGACGCCGGGGCTGACCCCGAGTTTGTCGCGGCCGACCTGCTCTCGCAGGCGGAGCACGGCCCGGACTCGCAGGTGCTCCTGCTCACCGACGACGCTGTGCTGGCGCAGGCGGTCGGCGAGCAGCTGGAGGCCCAGCTGGTGGACCTCCCGCGCGCCGAGACCGCGGCAAAGGCACTGGGGGCCAGTGCGGTCGTGATCACCAGCGACCTGGACGAGGCCCTCACCATCAGCAACGACTATGCGCCGGAGCACCTGATCCTCGCGCTGCGCGAGCCGTCGACCTGGGTGGACCGCGTCGAGCGCGCCGGATCGGTCTTCCTGGGGGACTGGGCACCAGAGACCCTGGGCGACTACTGCAGCGGGACCAACCACGTCCTGCCCACGGCCGGCGCGGCGCGGTGGACCGGTGGCGTCAATGTCGCGAGCTTCCAGATCGCGATGACCGTGCAACGTGTCACGCCGGCCGGCCTGGCAGCACTGGCCGCGACGGCGGTGGAGCTATCCGCTGCCGAGGGACTCCTCGGGCACCAGGCGGCCGTCACCCGCCGCCTGGCCCGCGCCCGGGGCACGGACCGTGAGGGGAACTCATGACGAGCAGCGAAACCCCTGCAAAAACACGGGGCCGGGCAGCAGAACCCCTGCAAAAATTGTTTCCGGCCCACCTGATCCGGGCGGACCTGCAGGACTTCACCGGCTACTCCTCCGCACGGACCAGCGACGACGGCCCGCCGGCCATGATCTGGCTCAACGCCAACGAGGCCTCCAGCGCCAGCGCCGTCGACCCGGAAGGCGCCAACCGCCGCTATCCCGATCCGCAGCCGGCCGAGCTGGTCGAGGCCCTGGCCCGGACCTATGCCGTCTCGCCCGACCGTGTCGTCGTCGGCCGGGGCAGCGACGAGGCCATCGACCTGCTGGTCCGCACCCTGTGCCGACCGGGCAGCACGGACGCGGTCGTGCAGACCTCACCGACCTTCGGGATGTATGCCGTCAGCGCCCGGCTGCAGGCCGTGCCGGTCATCGACGTCCCCCAGCGGGACCTCGGCGCCAGTTGGGAAGTTGACGTCGCCGCCGTCGCGCACGCCGCCCGCGGTGCGGGTGCCCGGCTGGTCTTCCTCGCCAGTCCCGGCAACCCCACGGGGGCCGTCGTCCCGCTGGATCAGGTCGCAGACCTGGCACACGCCCTGGCGGACACCGCGGTCGTCGTGATCGACGAGGCCTACCAGGAGTTCGCAGGCCCACCCAGCGCCACGACGCTGCTGCCAGAGCACGCCAACCTCGTGGTGCTCCGCACCCTGTCCAAGGCGCACGGCCTGGCAGGAGTGCGCGTCGGCGTCGCCCTGAGCCATCCCGACCTGGCCACGGTGCTGCGCCGGGTGCAGGCGCCCTATCCCGTCCCCGCCCCCGTCGCCGAACTGGCGGTCAGCGCCCTGTCCACCTCGGCCCGGCGCTCCGTCGCTGCTCGGGTCGCCGAGACCCGCGCCGGGCGCGAGCGCCTCGTCGAGCTCCTGAGTGCCGACCCGAGGGTGCGCACCGTCTGTGGCAGCGAGGCCAACTTCCTGCTCGTCCGCAGCCCCGACGTGGATGCGCTGCTGACCGTCCTGCGCGGCAGTGGCATCGTGGTGCGCGACATGCGACACCTCCTCGACGACGCCCTGCGCGTGACCGTGGGCTCGCCGGCGGAGATCGACGCAGTGGCACGCGCTCTTGGCCGGCCCGCTGAAGGGGCACCGACCGCCTCGGTGCAGCCACCGACCGACGAGCTCCACAGCAGACCTGATCTCACCCGACCAACCACCACACCAGCCCGAGGACAACACCCATGAGCACCCTGCGCCCCGTCCTGTTCATCGACCGGGACGGCACGATCATCGAAGAACCCGAGGACTGCCAGATCGACTCCTACGAGAAGCTGCGCCTGGTGCCCGGGGTCCTGCCGGCCCTGACCATGCTGCGCGACGCCGGGTGGGACTTTGTGATGGTCTCCAACCAGAACGACCTCGGCGGCCCGAACTTCCCGGTCGAGACCTTCCAGGGCCCGCACGACCTGCTGCTGCACATCCTGGAGAGCCAGGGCGTCACCTTCAAGGAGGTGCACGTCGACCCGCACCCGCCAGGTCCGAACCAGCCGGACACCCGCAAGCCGGGCATCGGCATGGTGCGTCACCTGCTCAGGGACCGCACCATCGACTGGGACCGCTCGATGATGGTCGGCGACCGGCTCTCCGACCGGGAGTTCGGCGACAACCTCGGCATCAAGACCTTCCTGCTGCAGAGCTCGATGGGCCAGGGTGGCGACGAGGCGGTCAGCTGGGAGCAGATCGCCCACGTCCTGGCGAACCGTCCGCGGGTCGCGGTCGTCGACCGCAACACCTCCGAGACCAGGATCCACGTCGAGGTCGATCTGGACCGCACCGGCGACATCGAGATCTCCACCGGCCTGGGCTTCCTGGACCACATGCTCGACCAGCTCGCCAAGCACGGCGGCTTCTCGATGAAGGTCACCTGCGAGGGCGACCTGCACATTGACGAGCACCACACCACCGAGGACACGGCCCTGGCGATCGGCCAGGCCCTCGACGAGGCACTCGGCGACCGGCGCGGCATCGGCCGCTATGGCTTCACGGCGCCGATGGACGAGGCGCAGGCGAGCGCCGCTCTCGACCTGTCGGGTCGGCCGTTCCTGAAGTTCGACTGCACCTTCGAGCGCGAGATGGTCGGCGACCTGCCCACCGAGATGGTCGAGCACTTCTGGCGCTCTTTCGCCGAGGCCCTGCGGGCGACGCTGCACCTGGGCGTCACCGGAGACAACGCCCACCACAAGATCGAGGTGGGCTTCAAGGCCGTCGCCCGTGCGCTGCGCCAGGCGATCGCGGTGGAGGGCACCGAGCTGCCGTCGACCAAGGGGGTCCTGTGAGCGCTGGTGGGCGATGAGGCGACCGACGATCGCGCTGGTCGACTCCGGCGGGACCAACATCGCCTCGGTGCGCTACGCCCTGGACCGGGTCGGTGCCGACGCGCGGTTGACCGACGACCCTGACGTCATCCGCGCTGCCGACCGGGTGATCCTGCCCGGTGTCGGGGCGGCCGCGGCCGGCATGCGCCGGCTGCACGCCGCCGGTCTGGTCGAGGTGCTGCGCGACCTGGAGCAGCCGCTGCTCGGCGTGTGCCTGGGCATGCAGCTGCTCTTCGACCGCTCTGCCGAGGACGGCGGGACGACGTGTCTGGGTCTGCTGGCCGGCGAGGTGGTCGCGATCACGCCCCGCCCCGGCCAGCGCGTGCCGCACATGGGTTGGAACGAGCTGACCTCCCTGCGCGAGGACCCGTTGACCAGCGGGCTGGCCGACGGCACGCGCGCCTATTTTGTGCACAGCTATGGTGCGCCTGTGACCGGGGACACCGTGATGACCACCGACCACTGCGGGACCTGGAGTGCCGTCGTCCGCAGTGGCAACCACTGGGGTGCGCAGTTCCACCCCGAGAGGTCGGCTACCGCAGGCCTGCGGCTGCTGACAAACTTTGTCCTGGAGGTGTCGCCATGACCGACTTCACCATCTATCCGGCAATCGACGTGCGCGAAGGTCGCGTGGTTCGGCTGCTGAAGGGTGACTACAACAAGGAGACCCGCTATCCCGACGACCCGCTGACGGTCGCGCGGGAGTATGCCGAGGGTGGAGCCACCTGGCTGCACCTGGTCGACCTGGACGCGGCCCGGGCTGGTGACTACACACTGGTGCCGCTGCTGCGACAGATCGTGGCCGAGACCGGGCTGTCCGTGCAGACCGGTGGTGGGGTGCGCGGCAAGGAGGACGTCGCCGAGGTGCTCGAGGCCGGCGCCAGCCGCGTGGTCCTGGGCTCGCTGGCCGTGCGCGAACCGGAGACGGTCGCGTCCTGGATCGAGGAGTTCGGTCCCGAGCGGATCACGGTCGCGTTCGACACCCGGGCCGGTGAGGACGGCTCGTGGGTGCTGCCCACCAGCGGGTGGACCGCAGACTCCGAGACCGACCTGGCAGCGCTGCTGAGCCACTATGCCCGGTCCGGGCTGGCGCACGCGCTGTGCACCGACATCGGGCGCGACGGGACCCTGTCCGGCCCCAATCTCAACCTCTACACCTTCCTGACCCGGGCGGTGCCCGACGTGGCGGTCCAGGCCTCCGGCGGTGCGCGCCACGCCGCCGATGTGCGCAGCGTGCGCAAGGTCGGCTGCGCCGGCGTGATCCTGGGCAAGGCGCTGCTCGAGGACAAGCTGACCATCACCGAGGCGATTGCTGAGGAGCGCCAGTGACGTTGGCGCGCAGGGTGATTGCCTGCCTCGACGTCCGGGACGGACGGGTGGTCAAGGGCACTCGCTTCCGCGACCACCAGGACATGGGCGGCATCACCGAGCTGGCCGCGCACTACAGCGCGGAGGGCGTCGACGAGCTGGTCTTCTATGACATCACCGCCAGCCCGCAGGGGCGGCGCGTCGACCTGTCGTGGGTCGACGCCGTCGCCCGTCAGATCGACATCCCGTTCTGCGTGGCCGGTGGCATCGGCTCCGTCGCTGACGCCCGCGCGGTGCTCCTGGCCGGAGCCGACAAGATCTCCGTCAACACCCCCGCGACCCGCCGCCCCGAGCTGGTCCAGGAGCTGGCCCGCGAGTTCGGCAGCCAGTGTGTCGTCGTCGGGGTGGACAGTCTGCGCGACGAGGACGGCACCTGGCGCATCCGGCAGCTCACCGGCGACCCCGACGCCACTCGAGCCCTGGAGGTCACCACGCTCGACTGGGTCGAGCGGGTCCAGGAGCTCGGTGCCGGTGAAGTCGTGCTCAACGCGATGGGCTCCGACGGTGTCCGACAGGGGTATGACGTGGAGCAGCTGAGCGCCGTGCGGCAGGTCTGTGAGGTGCCCCTGATCGCATCGGGCGGGGCGGGGCGGGCCCAGCACTTCATCGACGTCTTCCGGGCGGCGGACGTCGACGGCGCGCTGGCGGCCGGGGTCTTCCACTCCGGCGACCTCAGCATCGCGGCCCTCAAGGTGGAGCTGGCGGCTGCCGGCATCGTCGTCCGGCACGTGGAGGTGTTGTCATGACCACCCCGCAGGGGGAGGCTCACGCTGGGGCGCAAAGTAGCGCGCAGCGTCCGGCGCTGCAGCTGCCGCACGGGTTGGGCGTGGCCGACCTCGACTTCGCCAAGCAGGGCGGGCTGCTCCCCGTCGTGGTCCAGCACCACCGCACCGGGCACGTGCTGATGCTGGGTTATCAGGATGCCGAGGCCCTGACCACGACCCTGCGGACCGGGCTGGGCACGTTCTTCAGCCGCAGCCGCCAGCGGCAGTGGGTCAAGGGCGCCACCAGCGGCAACTACCTGCGGGTGGTCTCGGTCGAGGTCGACTGTGACCGGGACACCGTGCTCCTGGTGTGCTACCCGGACGGGCCGACCTGCCACACGGGGGAGGAGACCTGCTTCACCGGCGGGGCCGGCTCGTTCCTGGCGGAGCTCGAGGAGATCGTGCTCGCGCGTGACCAGGAGCGACCCGAGGGGTCCTACACGAGCTCGCTGCTGGAGGGCGGCGTGCGCCGGATCGCCCAGAAGGTGGGGGAGGAGGGCGTCGAGACGGCCCTGGCTGCCGTGGCCCAGGACGATCCCGACCTGATCGGCGAGTCGGCCGACCTGATCTATCACCTGCTGGTCCTGCTCCGCAGCCGCGGCCTCGCCCTCGCGGACGTCGAGGTCGAGCTGCGACGACGCCACGGCTGAAGCCCACGCGGCGGTCCGAACCACCCCACAACGGGGAGCGAGCAGGGGGTCGTTTCTCGACGGGGCATGCGGTCCAGCATGATGGGCGGTGTGATCATGTCGATCCCCAGCCCAGACATCAGCCAGTTCTCCATCGGCCCGCTGACCATCCACATCTATGCCCTGTGCCTGATGGCCGGCATGATCCTGGCCTGGGTGCTGGGGCGCTGGCGGTGGGTGAGGCGCGGCGGACTGGCCGAGACCTGGGAGTCGATCGCCTTCGTGGCGATCATCAGCGGCATCATCGGTGCCCGCATCTATCACGTCCTCACACACTGGGGGGACTACTTCGGGGCTGGCCGCGACCCGATCAGCGCGCTCTACATCTGGGAGGGCGGCATCGCGATCTTCGGCGCCCTCATCGGCGGCGGCCTCGGTGCGCTGTATGTCGCGTGGCGCAAGGGCGCCCGGCTCAGCGCCTTCGCCGACGCACTGGCTCCGGGTCTGATCTTCGCCCAGGCCACCGGCCGGCTCGGCAACTGGTTCAACCAGGAGCTCTTCGGTGGCCCCGACGACGGACCGCTGGGCCTGGAGATCGATCCGGACCGGCGCCCTCCCGAGTTCCGGGACGTGGAGACCTTCCAGCCGACCTTCCTCTATGAGCTGACCTGGAACGCGCTCGGCGGGCTGCTGCTGCTCTGGCTGGACCGCAAGTTCACCCTGGGTTGGGGCAAGCTGTTTGCGCTCTACATGGTGGTCTACGGCTCGGGCCGATTCTGGATCGAGGGGATCCGGACGGACTTCAGCTATCTGATCGGCCCGTTTCGCACCAACCAGTTCACGGCCCTGATCTTCATCGTCGTGGGGCTGCTGCTCTTCGCCGCGCTGCACAAGCTCCGGCCCGGACGTGAGCCCTGGGTCGAACGGGCCGGTGTGGGCGGGCCGGACGAGGTCACCCCCGCGGAGGAGAGGGCCGGCTCTGGCGAGGCTGCGACAGACAGCGTCGTCGTGGACGAGGTGGCCAGCGACGCGCAGTCAGAGGACGTCGGCGCCGAGGCCGGGGGGCCCGACCCTCGGGAGACGTGACACTGGTGTGCCCCCGCGCACCAGTGTCACGTGTGCACATCACCCCTGCTCAGGGCCACCTCGTCAGGGGCCACCGCATCAGGAACGACCGTGTCAGGGCTTCTCAAGACCTCTGCTGACTCCCGCCCAGATCACCGTGGGCTGAGCGGCACGGAGCGCAGGCCCAGGCGACGCAGCTCCAGTCCGGCCAGCGCGGCGACGGTCTCTGTGTCCCCTGCCCGCCACTGCTCGAGCGGGTCGGGGTGGACCCGGGCCAGCGTGGCAGGAGCCTGGGTCACCAGCGCCCGCAGTGCCAGGAGCTCGACGGTGCCCGGAGCCTCGCGCAGCCGGGCGATCGCCGTGGCGCGTCGCAGATAGGTGACCCGCAGCGCCAGATAGGCACCTGCCACGAGCAGGATCGGGGTGGCTGCCACCAGGATGGCGAGCAGCCAGGCGACCCGGTTGACGGCACTGTCGAGCGAGTCACCGGCCTGGACGAGCGATCCGCCCGCGTCCGCCGCGCCGGCGAAGGGCCCCGTCAACCGGTCGCCGACGAGCGGCACCTCGCTGATCCGGCCGGCCACCTCATCGAATCGTCCCTGCACCGTCGTGCCCGCCGCGCGCAGCGGGTCCGCAGGGGCGGCGAGGAGGCTGACCAGGCCGAAGGTCCAGCGGCCGATGAGCACCCAGGCGACCACCCAGCCCAGGACGAGCAGATCCCCCACGACCTGCCGGGAGCGTCGGACGGGAGTTTCGGCATACCACTGCATGACAATGAATGTATGCCGACGCCCGCCCTCGCACCCCGCGACCCGCTGAGCCGGGCCGCCCGTGGGTGGCTCGACCACCTCAGGGTCGAGCGCGGCTCGTCGGAGCACACCCTGAAGGCCTATCAGCGTGATCTGAACCGTTATCTGGGTTTCCTCCGGGCCCGGGAGGTGGCCTCGCCGGTCGAGGTCTCCGAGGGCATGGTCTCCGACTTCCTGGCCCACCTGCGCACCGGCGACGAGGATTGCCCGCCGCTGGCCGCGTCGTCGGCCGCCCGGGCTCTGGTGGTGGTCCGCGGGTTCCACCGCTTCCTCGCGGCCGAGGGAGAGTCCGCCGACGACCCGGCACAGGTGGTGGCTCCGCCGACCCCGGCCAGACGACTGCCCAAGGCGATCAGCATCGAGGAGGTAGAGCGGCTGCTGGAGGCCGCCAGCGTCGGCAATACCCCGGCGAGCCTGCGCGACCGTGCGCTGCTGGAGGTGCTCTATGGCTCTGGGGCCAGGGTGAGCGAGGCGATCGGGCTGGACATCGACGACATCGACCTGGGGCCGCGCGGCGGTGCCGGTGGGGCGCAGGGCCCAGGGGAGCAGGGCGACACGGCGCCCGGTGCCGTGGTGCGACTGTTCGGCAAGGGCAGCAAGGAGCGGATCGTGCCGCTGGGGCGCTATGCGGCCGATGCCCTGGACGCCTGGCTGGTGCGCGGCAGGCCAGCGTTCGCGACCAAGGGCAGGGGCACCCCGGCGGTCTTCCTCAACCAGCGCGGCGGGCGACTGTCCCGGCAGAGCGCGTGGTCCGTCATACAACGTGCCGCGGAGGCGGCAGACCTGTCCGGGCACCTGAGCCCGCACACCCTGCGACACTCCTTTGCCACCCACCTGCTGGACGGTGGGGCCGACGTCCGGGTGGTGCAGGAGCTGCTGGGCCACGCCTCCGTGACGACGACCCAGATCTACACGCTGGTCACCGTGCGTCACCTGCGTGAGGTCTATGCCCAGTCCCACCCCCGGGCCCGGTGAGGCTGACCGGAGCACCACCATTGGTCCCCGGGGCCGTCTGCAGTTAAGGTCGGAGCGATCGGCGAGACGCCGAACACGGACCGGAGGGCGGAGTGAGTGTGACATCCGAGGCGACGAGGCAGGACGCAGCGAGCAACAAGACCTCGCACGACCGGCTGCCCGGCACCGAGACCGCAGGCAGCGGACAGGTCGGTCCGACCGGTCGGGTGATGCCCGAGTTCCCCACCCCACCGCCGCTGGATCGGCACGGTCCGGCCCGGATCATCGCGATGTGCAACCAGAAGGGTGGCGTGGGCAAGACCACGACCACCATCAACCTGGGTGCCGCCCTGGCGGAGGCCGGCCGCCGCGTGCTGCTGGTCGACTTCGACCCGCAGGGCGCCCTGTCCGTGGGCCTCGGCATCCCGACCCACCAGCTCGACACCACGATCTACAACCTGCTGGTCGAGCGCGGCCATGACGTCCACGACGTGATCCAGCAGACCCGCGTGGAGAACCTGGACGTCGTCCCCGCCAACATCGACCTGTCCGCGGCCGAGGTCCAGCTCGTCGGGGAGGTGGCCCGCGAGCAGGTCCTGGCCCGCGTGCTGCGCCCCGTGCTGGACGAGTATGACGTCGTCCTGATCGACTGCCAGCCCTCCCTCGGGCTGCTCACCGTCAACGCGCTCACCGCGGCTCACGGTGTGATCATCCCGCTGGAGTGCGAGTTCTTCGCGATGCGCGGCGTGGCCCTGCTGATCGAGACCATCGACAAGATCACCGACCGGCTCAACCCGGCGCTGACTCTCGACGGCATCCTCGCGACGATGTATGACGGGCGCACCCTGCACTCCAAGGAGGTCGTGCGCTCCGTGGTCGACCACTTCCAGGACAAGGTCTTCCACACCGTCATCAGCCGGACCATCAAGTTCCCCGACGCCACCCTCGCGGCGGAGCCGATCACGTCCTACGCGAGCACCCACAGCGGCGCTGAGGCCTACCGGCAGCTGGCCCGCGAGCTCGTCTCGCGCGGCGGCGCGCCCTGACCTTGCAGGTCGCCCACGTGGAGCCCGCGGCGGAGGCAGTCGCCGACCCGGCCACCGACCCGAAGTTCGATCCGGGCACACCCGAACCCGTCCTCCACCCGGAACAGGCCGTCCCCGGTGGTGTGCTCACCCGCCGTGGTCCCGTGCCGTTCCAGGTGCACCTCGACGTCTTCCAGGGTCCGTTCGAGCTGCTCCTCGGCCTGATCGCCAAGCACAAGCTGGATGTCACCGAGATCGCCCTGGCCACCATCACCGACGAGTTCGTGGCGCACCTGCGGGCCGCGCAGAGCACCAGCGAGGAGTGGGACCTGTCCCAGGCCTCGGAGTTCGTGCTGATCGCGGCGACCCTGCTGGACCTGAAGGCCTCCCGGTTGCTGCCGAACCGTCGGGAGGAGGACGAGGAGGACCTCGAGCTGATCGAGGCCCGAGACCTGCTCTTTGCCCGGCTGCTGCAGTATCGCGCGTTTAAAGACGTCGCGGCCGCCTTCTCGAGCAGGATGGCCACGGTCGGTCGGATCTTCCCGCGCGACGTGGCGCTGGAGGATGAGTTCACCTCGCTCCTGCCCGAGCTGATCATGAACATCACGCCCGATCAGCTGGCCATGATCGCGGCCCGGGCGATGATCCCCAAGCCCCCGCCGACCGTCGGCCTCACCCACCTGCACGCGCCCCAGGTCTCGGTGCGGGAACAGGCTGCGATCGTCGTGGAGCGGCTCCGCTCGCGGGGCACGGTCAGCTTCCGGGACCTGGTCTCGGACGCGGACACGACGCTGGTCATCGTGGCCCGCTTCCTGGCGCTGCTCGAACTGTTCCGCGAGTCGGTGATCGGCCTGGAGCAGGAGGACGCGCTCGGCGAGCTGACGGTCCGCTGGACCGGGTCGGCCACGGGCGGGGTCGACGTCAGTGACGAGTTCGACGAGGACGACGTGCAGGAGGTCGATGATGACTGAGCCCGAGATCGAGAACCAGTCCGAGGTCGAGAGCGAGCCTGAGGACGGGGCCGTAGAGCAGGTCGCCTTTGACATCAACGACTTCCCCGGTGGCGCACGATCTGCGCTCGAGGCCGTCCTGATGGTCATCGATGAGCCCGCGGACGAGGCTGTCCTCGCCTCGGCCCTGGAACTGCCGCTGGAGGACGTCACCGCCATCCTGGAAGACCTCGCGGCCGACTATGCCGAGAGCGACCGCGGCTTCATGCTGCGCAAGCTGGGCGGGCGCTGGCGGATCTATACCAAGCCTGCCTATGCCCCTGTCGTGGAGAAGTTCCTGATGGGCGGGCAGCAGGCGCGGCTCACGCAGGCCTCCCTGGAGACCCTGGCCGTCGTCGCCTATCGTCAGCCGATCTCCCGTGCGCGCGTCAGTGCTGTGCGCGGCGTCAACGTGGACGGTGTCGTCCGGACGCTGATCTCACGCGGCCTCATCCAGGAGGTCGTCATCGACGGTGAGCCCGGAGCGGCTGCGCTCTATGGCACCACCGACCTGTTCCTGCAGCGGATGGGCCTGGACAGCCTGGACGATCTGCCAGCGTTGGCGCCCTATCTGCCGTCCGCTGATGTCATCGAAGAACTCGCCTCGGAAGGACACGCATGAACCCGCCCCAGCAACGAGGTGGCTCCAGTGGGGGCCGTTCAGGTGGCTCCAGCGGGGGTCGCTCAGGTGGTTCCAGTGGGGGTCGCTCGGGTGGCTCCGGCGGTGGCCGCGGTGCGCCAGGTGGCGGCGGCAAGCGCCGGCACAATCCGCGTGGTCGCCCCGGCCGTCCGGTCGGACCGGACGCCGGCCCGCCCCGCAAGGTCAAGCCCAAGCGCCAGGCTGGGCCGCCGCCGGTGGACGACTCCGGTGCCGATGTCCACCAGCCCGACGGTGTCCGGCTGCAGAAGCTGCTGGCCGCTGCGGGCATCGGCAGCCGCCGCGCGTGCGAGCTGCTGATCACGCAGGGACGGGTGGAGGTGGACGGACACATCGTCACCGAGCTCGGCGTCCGCGTCGACCCGGTCGGCCAGACCATCCACGTGGACGGCACCCGCGTCGTGCTCGACGAGAGCCGGCTCTATCTGGCGTTCAACAAGCCGCTGGGAGTGGTCTCGACGATGAACGACGACCTCGGCCGTCCCTCCATCGCCGACTACCTGCCGCCCCGCAACGAGCGCCTCTTCCACGTCGGCCGTCTGGACGCCGACACCGAAGGACTCCTGCTGCTCACCAACGACGGTGAGCTGGCGCACCGGCTGCAGCACCCGTCATACGAGGTGCCCAAGACCTATATCGCCCGGGTGCCGGGTCCGATCCCGCGCGACCTCGGCAAGACCCTCCGGGCCGGTGTGGAGCTCGAGGAGGGCCGCGTCGCCGTCGACTCCTTCAAACTGATCGACTCCGCGCCGGGCAAGGCGATCGTCGAGCTGATCCTTCACGAGGGCAAAAAGCACGTGGTGCGCCGCCTGCTCGCCGAGGTGGGGCACCCCGTGGAGGCGCTCTCCCGGGTCCAGGTCGGCCCGATCCTGCTCGGTCAGCTGCGCTCGGGCAGGACCCGTGCGCTCACCGCGGAGGAGGTCGGGGGCCTCTATCGGGCTGCCGGACTCTAGGACCGGGCACAGCCGTGGCCACCCGGGCGGACGATCAGCTCCGCCCGGGCCGTTAGGCTGGTCCGGTGCCCGACAACCCCATCACCATCGCCATCGACGGGCCCAGTGGATCTGGCAAGTCCAGCGTCTCCAAGGAGGTCGCCCGTCGCCTGGGCCTGGCCTACCTCGACACCGGCGCGATGTATCGCGCCCTGACCTGGTGGTGCCTGGACCGGGGCATCGACCTGACCGACGCCGAAGCAGTGTCCTGGGCCGCGCAGGGCTTCCCGTTGCAGATCAGCACCGACCCCGACCGGCCCACGGTGCAGGTGGACGGGCGGGACATCAGCGCCGACATCCGCACCACGGACATCTCGGAGCAGGTCTTCCACGTCGCCACGAACCTTGGAGTCCGTGCGAGCCTGCGCGACCAGCAGCGGCAGGTTATCGCGCACGCCCGTCGCGACGGCGCCGGGATCGTGGTGGAGGGCCGGGACATCACGACGGTGATCGCCCCCGACGCCGAGCACCGCGTGCTGCTCACGGCCTCGGAGCAGGCACGACTCGCCCGCCGGGCCAGGGAGCTCTTCGAGACCGACGACGCCGGCGCGATCGAGGCCACCCGCGCCCAGGTCGTGGGCCGCGACGCCGCAGACTCCACCGTCTCGGCCTTCTTCGAGCCCGCGCCGGGAGTGGTGGGAATCGACACCTCCGAGCTGACGTTCGCACAGTCAGTGGCAGCCGTGCTCGACACCGTCGCGGCGGGCGCGGCCCCCTACACCCCTGTCCACACCCCAGACACCGGAGGCAACCGATGAGCACCCAGACGGACTCGCAGACCAAGCTGGCGGCATACGCCCACCCTGAGCGGCTGGTGAGCACCAAGTGGCTTGCCGAGCACCTCGGTGACGACAACCTGGTCGTGCTCGAGTCCAACGAGGACGTCCTGCTCTATGACACGGGCCATATCCCCGGCGCACGCAAGCTGGACTGGCACCTGGATCTGAACGACCAGCTCTCGCGCGACTACGTCGACGGTGAGCGCTTCGCCCAGGTGATGGGGGAGCGAGGCATCGGACGCGAGACGACCGTGGTGATCTATGGGGACAAGAGCAACTGGTGGGCGACCTACGCCCTGTGGGTGATGACGCTGTTCGGGCACGAGGACGTCCGCATCCTCGACGGCGGCCGCGCCAAGTGGCTCGCGGAGGGGCGTGAGATGACCACCGAGATCCCCGACGTGGACCCCGCCGACTACCCCGTCATCGAGCGCGACGACTCGGTGATCCGTGCCTTCAAGCAGGACGTGGTCGAGCACCTGGGCCAGCCGATGGTGGACGTGCGCTCGCCCGGTGAGTTCTCCGGTGAGCTGCTCTCGATGCCCGACTACCCCCAGGAGGGTGCCATGCGCGGCGGGCACATCCCGGGTGCGAAGTCGGTGCCGTGGGGCAGGGCGGCCAACGAGGACGGCACCTTCAAGACCCGCGCGGAGCTGGAGGAGCTCTATCAGCAGGAGCAGGGACTGGCGCCGTCCGACGACGTGGTGGCCTACTGCCGCATCGGAGAGCGCTCCAGCCACACCTGGTTCGTCCTGACCCACCTGCTCGGCTTCGAGAAGGTGCGCAACTATGACGGGTCCTGGACCGAGTGGGGCAACTCCGTCGGCGTCCCCGTGGAGCGCTGATGGCGCAGTTCGCAGCATCGGACCGCACCGACGACCTGCCCGAGGCCATGGCCGAGCTGGCGGGGGAGTTCCACGCGCTTGCCGAGCGGGACCGCCTCCAGCTCCTGCTAGAGCTGGCCAACGACCTGCCGGACCTGCCGGAGCGGTATGCCGGCCGGCTGGACGAGATGGAGAAGGTCGACGAGTGCCAGTCGCCGGTCTTCCTCGCGGTCGAGGTCGATCCGGAGGGGGAACGGGCGGTGCACCTGCACCTGTCCGCCCCGCCTGAGGCACCGACCACGCGCGGCTTCGCCGGCATCCTGCACGAGAGCCTCGACGGCCTGCCCGCCGAGGAGGTCCTTGCGGTGCCCGACGAGGCACCCTTCCGCTTCGGCCTCGCCGAGGCCGTGTCCCCGCTGCGGATGCGTGGGATGGTGGGCATGCTGGGCCGGATCAAGCGCCAGGTGCGCGCTCACATCAGCATCGACGAGAGGCAGTGACCGTGTCGGACAGCAACGGCGAGGGGGGTGCGGTCCTCGACCCCTCGGTGGAGAACGCCCTGCGGGCCGGCCTGGACGATTTTGAGCTCAGCGAGGAGGACCTCGCGCTCGTCGAGGGACGCCGAGCCGAGGCGGCGGAGCAGGCCGAGGCCGCGACCCGCCCCGTGGTGGCCGTCGTCGGACGGCCCAACGTCGGCAAGTCGACCCTGGTCAATCGCATCCTGGGCCGTCGCGAGGCGGTCGTGGAGGACGTCCCTGGTGTGACCCGGGACCGGGTGGCGTATGACGCGGAGTGGTCCGGACGCCGGTTCACCGTCGTCGACACCGGCGGCTGGGAGGTCGATGCGACCGGCATCCACCTGCGCGTGGCCGAGCAGGCTGAGGTCGCGGTCGCGCTGTCGGACGTCGTCCTGTTCGTCGTCGACGCACGGGTCGGGGCGACCGACACGGACGAGAGCGTGGTCCGACTGCTGCGCCGCTCGGGCAAGCCGGTCGTGCTCGTGGCCAACAAGGTCGACGACCAGAAGGCCGAGCTTGAGGCCGCCGCGCTGTGGTCCCTGGGCCTAGGGCAGCCGTGGCCGGTCTCGGCCCTGCACGGTCGGGGCAGCGGTGACGTGCTCGACGCAGTCCTGGCCGAGCTGCCGGACAGCACGACGGTCGCCGGCGCCTATCCGCGTGGCGGCCCGCGCCGGGTGGCCCTGCTGGGGCGACCCAACGTCGGCAAGTCCTCCCTGCTCAACAAGCTGGCCGGTGAGGAACGCGCCGTGGTCGACGACGTGGCCGGCACCACCCGCGACCCGGTGGACGAGCTCATCGAGCTGGGTGGTCAGCCGTGGCGCTTCGTGGACACGGCCGGGATCCGGCGCCGGGTGCACCAGACCCGGGGCGCTGACTTCTATGCGTCCCTGCGCACCCAGACTGCGCTGGAGAAGGCTGAGGTGGCGGTCGTGCTGGTGGACGCCTCGGAGGCCATCGCCGAGCAGGACATCCGGGTGATCCAGCAGGTGATCGACTCTGGGCGGGCTCTGGTGATCGGCTACAACAAGTGGGACCAGGTCGACGAGGAGCGCCAGCACTTCCTGGAGCGTGAGATCGAGCGAGAGCTGGTCCAGGTCACCTGGGCACCGCGGGTGAACCTGTCCGCCCTGACCGGCCGGCATACCAACAGGCTGGTCCCGGCGCTGACGACGGCACTGGAGTCGTGGGACCGCCGCATCACGACCGCCAGGCTCAACGCCTTCCTGGGTGAGATCGTCGCGGCCCACCCGCATCCCGTGCGTGGAGGCAAGCAGCCACGGATCCTGTTTGCCACCCAGGCAGACACCCGGCCACCGCGCTTCGTGGTCTTCGCCAGCGGCTTTATCGAGCACGGCTACCGGCGCTTCCTCGAGCGCCGCCTGCGCGAGGAGTTCGGCTTTGAGGGCAGTCCCATCGAGATCTCCGTGCGAGTCCGGGAGCGGCGTCGGCGTTAGTCGCTGGTGGTGGCGCCGTCTGCGACCCACAGGTCACTCGCGTCACCTTCCGGCGTGCAGTTGGACGCATCCTTCACGCTCCGGTCGGCATTCCTGTGAAGGATCCATGCAGTTGGTCACCGCGCTGGGCAAGGGGTGGTCGCACCCGGTGGTCCCAGCACATAGTCAGGATTACTTTGTCGGGCGGATCATGGGATAAGGTTCAGGTCGCTCACGAGCACTCGGGCTGTGGCGCAGTTTGGTAGCGCACTTGACTGGGGGTCAAGGGGTCGCAGGTTCAAATCCTGTCAGCCCGACCGAGGAACGTGCAGGTCAGAGGCCGTCTCCAGAACATCTGGGACGGCCTCTGAACTGTCCGCCGATGCCCGTGCTGGTCCGGCACGCAGCGCGTGGTCAGGCACCTCAAGAGCCGTCAGGTGCGGACTGCCGCCTCCATCGCGCTCTTGATCTCGGAGACATCGATGCGGGACTGCGACAGCATGGTGCGCATCGCAGCGGCCGCACGCTGAGGGTCGGGGTCCTCGAACAGCTCGTCCAGCTCGCTCGGATAGATCTGCCAGGACAGGCCGAACCGATCCTTGAGCCAGCCACAGGGACCGAACTCGCCACCCGTCCCCAGCGTCTCCCAGAGCCGGTCGGCCTCCTCCTGGTCGTCGCAGGCCAGGACCAGGGACGCCGCCTCGGTGAAGGGGAACTCCGGTCCTCCGTTGAGGGCCTGGAAACGCTGGCCGTTGAGCTCGAAGTCCACGGTCAACACACTGCCGACCGGGTTGGGCGACGGCGTCTCGACCGTGTAGTGCGTGACTTTGGTGATGCGCGAGTTCGGCACCAGGGAGACATAGAAGGTGGCTGCCTCCTCGCCCTCGGTGTTGAACCACAGACAGGTGGTGACCGGTAGCATGTGTGGGCTCCTTGCCAGATCGGTGACGCCGCGGGTGCGGTGCCTAAGGTTCAGACCGACTCTCCCGCCTGATCTCATCGGTGCGCGCCGTGTCGGACTATCTGCGCCCACGGCCGTAGGCTGTCTCCCGTGAGCAAGAGGCAGGGGCACGGGGGTGGTCAGAACGCGCTCAACGTGCCCAATGTGCTGTCCATGCTGCGCGTGGCTGGAGTCCCCATCTTCCTGTGGGCCATCCTGACCGAGCAGGACGTGCTGGCGCTCCTGGTGCTCATGGGATCGGGGATTACCGACTACCTCGACGGCAAGATCGCCCGTCACTATGGCCTGGTCACGACGCTGGGCCAATATCTCGACCCGATCGCCGACCGGCTCTACATCGCCTCGACCCTCTTCGGCCTGGCCTGGCGCGACATCATCCCGTGGTGGTTGGTCGCACTGCTGGTCGCTCGCGACGCCTTCATCCTCGGGATGTATCCCGCGGTGCGCTCCTACGGCCTTCCGGTGCCCCCGGTGCACTTCATCGGCAAGGCCGCCACCTTCAACCTCATCTATGCCTTTCCCCTGCTGCTGCTGGGCAGCTTCGACTCCTGGCTCGGCACGGTCGCCCTGCCGGTTGGTTGGGCCTTCGCCTGGTGGGGCACGGGGCTCTACTGGCTGGGCGGGCTGCTCTATGCGTGGCAGGTCAGCGATATGCTCGGCCAACGACGGAGACAGTGGCAGGCGGTGGATGCGTGAGGTTCCTACGCAACCGAGTCGTCGACCCCGATCGGGACCCCGCGGAGTCGATGGCTCTCCTCCGCGAGGTGATGGACCCACCGCTCGACCCGGGATACAGCTCCTGGGCTGAGACGCGCGAGCTCAGTGGGCTGCCGCGGAGCACCGGGGGCAAGAGCTGGCTCCTGCTCGTGACGGCAGTGGCGCTGGGCTTCCTGCTCACGGTGTCGGCGCAGACGTTGCGCACCCCCGCCCTCGACGACGGCACGGCGGAGAGCGAACTGCGGGAGCGAGTCGAGGCCGCCGACCTGCTGGGTGACGAGCGGGCTGCTGAGATCGATGTGCTGCGGACCGAGGTGGCGGCGCTGCAGGCCTCGCAGCTGGCCGCGCAACCTGACCCCGCTGCTGCGCGCGCGGCGTCGATCAACGCGGGGGCCGCGGCACTGGTCGGACCCGGAGTTGTGGTCACGCTCAACGACCCGCCGCTCTCGGCGGATGCGCAGGAGGGCGAGCGGGTGCTCTCCCGAGACGTGCAGCTCATCGTCAACGGACTCTGGGCCAACAGCGCCGAGGCGATCTCGATCAACGACCTCCGGCTGACCTCGACCTCGACGATCCGGTTTGCGGGCAAGGCCATCGTCGTCGACAACAAGGGGTTGGCGCGCCCCTACGTGATCAGCGCCATCGGCCCGCAGGCACAGCTGATGGCCGAGCTGACCTCGGGTGACACGGGCACCTATCTCAGCGACCTCAGGTCCGAGTTCAGGATCGTGGTCGACGTTGCTGCAGACGATGACATCACCGTGCCGGCAGCGGCCCGGCTCAGCACGCGGGTCGCGCGTGTGCCGGACGACAGCATGACAACGGAGGACAGTTCGTGATCCCTCTCATCGGCCTGCTGGCGGGCGTCTTTATCGGGCTGTTCCTGTCGCCGACCGTGCCCCTGTGGCTCGAGCCCTATCTGCCGATCGCCGTGATCGCTGCCCTTGACGCGGTGTTCGGCGGTGTTCGTGCTGCCCTGGACGGTGCCTTCAACGACAAGGTCTTCGTCGTGTCGGTGCTGTCCAACGTGCTCGTCGCCGCTGTGATCGTCCTGCTCGGCAACCAGCTGGGGGTCGGAGCACAGCTCTCGACGGGTGTCGTGGTCGTCCTGGGGCTGCGGATCTTCTCGAACGTCGCCGCCATCCGGCGCCACCTCATGGGGGCCTAGCCCGTGGCACAGCCCCGCAAGAAGCGCCGGGCGGTGCGCCGGCAGGGACCGCCGCCCGTCCGCTCAGCTCCGGACGTCGCGATCGACCTCGGCCAGCCACCTGTTGCTGAGGTGGTCAGCGACTCGACCGCCGACGAACCGGCGGTCGAGTCACCAGGCATGGACCAGCGAAACGATGCCACCCCAAGCGATGCCATACCGAGCGATGCCACACCGAGCGATGCCACCCCAAGCGATGCCACACCGAGCGATGCTGCCCCGGACGGTGACGAGCCGGGCGATGTCCCGCCAGCAGGAGATGCGGCATACGAGATCCCGACCGAGACCGCTGCTGCCGCTCCGGTCGATGCCGGCCCGGTCGACGACGATCCCGCCACGCCAGCGGCAGAAGGCGGCAACATGCCGGTCTCCACGCGCCACGCGTGGCGCCGCCTCGAACGTCTGCTCAAGCCTCGCATCAGCACCGGCAACGTGCTCGCTGCGCTGATGACGCTCGCAGTCGGGTTTGCCCTGGTCGCTCAGGTGCAGAACGCGCAGGGCGGCGGGTTGCAGGACCTCTCCGAGACCGAGCTGGTGGCGCTGCTCGACGACGTGAGCGAGCGGGCCGACTCGCTCGAGGAGGAGATCCGGCTCCTGGAAGCCGACCGGCGCACCCTGGAGCAGGGGTCGGGTGTCGAGGCAGCGGAGGCCGCCCAGGCACGCCTGACCAGCAACCAGATCCTTGCCGGGTCGGTGCCGGTCATCGGACCAGGCATCACGATGAGTGTGTCGGCACCAGAGGGCGGGTTCACTCCGACGATGATGATCGACGTCATGCAGGAGCTGCGCAACGCCGGAGCAGAGGCCATCCAGTTCGGCACCGTGCGGGTCGTCGCGAACACCTGGATCGGGACCGAGGACGGGCAGCTGACGGTGGACGGGCAGATCGTGGAGGCACCTTTCCGCATCCTCGCGATCGGCGACTCGCACACCCTCTCCGGCGCGATGGCGATCCCCGGCGGCTTCACCGACAGCGTGCGCGGCATCGGTGGTGACGTGCAGATCGTGGAGGGTGAGTCGCTGCTCATCGACTCCTTGAAGATCACGGGCGAGCCTCGCTACGCTCGCCCCGTCCCGTCAGAGTAGGGTCGGCACCACGGAACGTTTCGATGAGGAGACTGGAAGACATGAGCGAACTTGAGTACCCCGAGGACCTTCGCTACACCAGCGACCACGAGTGGATCCGGGACCAGGGAGAGGGCGTGGTCCGGGTCGGCATCACGTCCTACGCCCAGGACGCGCTGGGCGACGTGGTCTATGCCAGCCTTCCGGCCGTCGGCGATGAGCTGGCCGTGGGTGACGCCTGCGGCGAGGTGGAGTCGACCAAGTCCGTCAGTGACATCTACGCACCGCTCGCCGGTGAGGTCGTCGCCGTCAACGAGGCGCTCGACGCCACCCCCGAACTGCTCAACTCCGACCCCTACGGTGAGGGCTGGATGATGGAGATCAAGCTGGCCAACGAGGCGGACCTCGACGGGCTCCTGGATGCGGGCGCCTACCGGGAGCAGGTCAACTAGGCTGGCGGTCGAAACGAGGAGGTTTTGTGAGCGACAGGGAGCGTGAGCACTACGGGTCCGGTGTGGACCCGACAGCCAACCTGCCCCCGGGGGCCGACCTGCCGGCGCAGGGCTACTCCTTCGACGAGGACCTGCCGCGGCTGTCCGACGCCGACCAGCGCACGGTCGATGCGCTCTTGCCGGGCACGGCCCTGCTGATCGTCCTGCGCGGACCCAACACCGGCGCGCGCTTCCTGCTCGACGCCGAGGAGGTCAGTTCTGGACGGCATCCGAGCAGTGACATCTTCCTGGACGATGTCACCGTCTCGCGTCGGCACGCGGTCTTCGCGCGATCGGGCTCCGGCTATGAGGTGCGCGACATCGGGTCGCTGAACGGGACCTACGTCAACCGTGAGCGGATCGACCAGCAGACGCTGGAGCCGGGGGACGAGGTCCAGATCGGGAAGTTCCGGCTGGTCTTCTATCTTGGGCGGCAGTGAGTCTGCTCACGATCGGACAGGTGCTGCGCGAGCTGCAGCAGGAGTTCCCAGATCTCACCGTCTCCAAGATCCGATTCCTCGAGACTGAGGGGCTGGTGCTGCCGCAGCGCCGAGAGTCGGGTCAGCGTGCCTTCGCCCCTGACGATGTGGTGCGCCTCCGCTTCGTGCTGCGGGCCCAGCGAGACAAGTTCTGGCCGCTGAAGGTCATCAAGGCAGCCCTGGACCGGATGGACCTGGGGGTGGACCTCCAGACTCCGGAGCGATCGACCAACGAGTATGCCGAGGCACCGGGCACCGAGGACCAGGCCGGGACCGGCGACGGCCCGGCCGGCAGCGCGGCCACCGACACCTCTGCCAGTGCCGCGCCCCGGCTGCCGACGGCCGCCCAGCTGCGGCGCCGACGAGCGATCCGGCTGACCCCGCTCGAGCTGCGCGAGCACACCGGGCTGGACCTGGCGGCCTACACCCAGCTCAAGGCCTTCGGACTGATCCGGCTCGACTCCTCGGGCCGCCACCCGGCCGACGACCTGGACGTCGCCCGGGAGTGCACCGCCTTGGCGGCCTACGGGCTGGAACCACGCCACCTGCGCCTCTTTCGGGTCGCCGCCGACCGGGAGGTGAGCCTGGCCCAGCAGATCCTCGAGCCGGTCCGCCGTCGGCGAGCCCGAGGGGTGCCCGAGGCTGACCCGGAGGCGCTCGAGACGGAGATCATCGCCCACACCCTCGCCCTCCACGTGGCCCTCGTGCGGGCAGGTCTGGGTCAGACGCAGTAGCCTGGGGTGCGTGAAGGAGTTGGACGTCCTGGGTGTGCGCGTCGAGATGCCGACCAACAACCCCATCGTGCTGTTGCGGGAACGAGATGGCCAGCGTTACCTGCCGATCTGGATCGCCGCGCCCGAGGCCACTGCGATCGCCTACGCCCAGCAGGGCGTGCAGGCACCGCGACCGCTGACCCACGACCTGATGGTCACCGTCCTGGAGGATCTGGGTCACCGGTTGGACGAGGTGCGGATCACCAGGCTCGAGGACAACATCTTCTATGCGGTCCTGGTCATTGACGGCACGATCGAGATCTCGGCCCGGCCCTCGGACGCCATCGCCCTCGCGCTGCGAGCCGCGACGCCGATCCTGGCTGCCGAGGACGTTTTGGACGCCGCCGGCGTGGCGATGGCTGTCGATGACGAGGACGAGGTGGAGCGCTTCCGCGAGTTCCTGGACCAGGTGTCGGCAGAGGACTTTGACGAAGGACAGGACGACCCACCGCGTGGCGGTGATTGACCCAGGGCGCAACTACGCCTACCGTCGAATCACACCAACGTAGTCTAGGAGGACTGCCAGTGGGCACAGGAGCCGAAGTGCGCGGCCCGCAGGATCCCGCGTCGCCGGAGCAGGGGTTGCTGTTCACCTCCGACGTGCCAGCGCTCGAGGAGGGCATCGGCTACCGCGGTCCGACCGCGTGCAGCGCGGCCGGGGTGACCTACCGACAGCTGGACTACTGGGCCCGGACCGGGCTGCTGGAGCCGTCCGTGCGCAACCCGAGCGGGTCGGGCACCCAGCGTCTCTACAGCTTCCGCGACATCCTGGTCCTCAAGCTCATCAAGCGGCTGCTGGACGCGGGGGTCTCCCTGCAGCAGATCCGGGTCGCCATCAACCACCTGCGCGAGCGAGGGGTGCAGGACCTGGCGCACATCACCTTGATGAGCGACGGCGCCAGCGTCTATGAGTGCACCTCCGACGACGAGGTCATCGACCTGGTCCGCGGCGGACAGGGCGTCTTCGGCATCGCCGTCGGAAGCGTGTGGCGCGAGGTAGAGGGGACCCTGGCCTCCATGCCCAGCGAGAAGGCTGAGGCACCCGGCGCAGGCGACGATGAGCTCTCGCAGCGCCGGCGCGCCCGCAAGAGCAGCTGAACCGCAGACCTCTCGGGTCGGCACCTTTCTGGTTAGACTCGGCACTGCTGTTGAACCCGCGCGTGAGAGTCCTCACGCTGTGAGGCGCCGAAGGGGCAATCTCCCCGCCAAGCTCTCAGGCGCCAGGAACGCGCGGCCGAGGCAACTCTGAACGGGTCACCGGACAGAGGGGGCGCACCAGAAGGAGCCCTCATGTCAACGCTTCCGGAGTTCGCGAGCCGTCACATCGGCCCCCGCGACGACGACGTCGCCACCATGCTGGAGACCGTCGGCTACCCCAGCCTCGCGGCTCTGGTGGACGCCGCGGTGCCCCCACGGATCCGCACCGGCGCAGCCCTCGACATCGAACCGGCCGAGTCCGAACAGGCGGTCATCGCCGAGCTGCGCGAGGTCGCTAGCCAGAACACCGTCGTCACCTCGATGATCGGTCTGGGCTACTACGGCACCCAGACACCGCCCGTCGTGCGTCGCAACATCCTCGAGAACCCTGCGTGGTACACCGCCTACACGCCCTACCAGCCGGAGATCTCCCAGGGCCGGCTCGAGGCGCTGCTCAACTTCCAGACCGTCGTCTCCGACCTGACCGGCCTGCCCACGGCGGGTGCCTCCTTGCTGGACGAGGGCACCGCGGTGGCCGAGGCGATGACCCTGATGCGTCGCGGCACCAAGCTCGGCGACGACGCGGTCCTGCTCGTCGACGAGCACCTCCTGCCGCAGAGCGCCGCCGTCCTGGCCACCCGTGCGCAGTCCCTCGACATCGAGGTGGTCACCGGCGACCTGTCCGATCCAGAGGCGCTGGCTGCTGGCAGGCCCGTCTTCGGGGCCATCGTGCAGTATCCCGGCGCCGACGGAGAGATCCGCGACTGGTCCGCCCTCGCCGAGACCGTGCACGCCGGCGGCGGGCTGGTCACCGCGGCCGCGGACCTGCTCGCCCTGACGGTGCTGCGGGCACCGGCGGAGTGGGGTGCCGACGTGGCCGTCGGCACCACCCAGCGGTTCGGCGTCCCGATGGCCTTCGGAGGCCCCCACGCGGGCTTCATGAGCGTGCGCGCGGGGCTGGAGCGGACCATGCCCGGCCGCCTCGTCGGGGTGAGCAGGGATGCCAGCGGCGCTCCGGCATACCGGCTGGCCCTGCAGACCCGTGAGCAGCACATCCGGCGCGAGAAGGCGACCTCCAACATCTGCACCTCACAGGTGCTCCTGGCCGTGATGGCCAGCATGTATGCCGTGTGGCACGGTCCCGACGGGTTGCGCCGCATCGCCGAGCTCGTGCACGGCCGCGCACGCTACCTGCGCGACGCGCTGGTCGCCGGAGGAGTGGAGGTGGTGACGACCAACTTCTTCGACACGCTGACGGTCCGAGCCGACTCCGCGGCGGTTGTCTCCGCCGCCCTCACCGAGGGCGTCAACCTCTGGCCGCTCGACCCCGAGCACGTGCTGCTCAGCACCGACGAGTCGATCACCCGGGCTGACCTGGACAAGGTGCTGCGTGCCTTCGGGGTCGAGGCCCCGACCGCTCCCGGAGCTGAGGGTCCCGCCTGGGACCCAACGTTCTCCCGGACCAGTGACTACCTGACCCACCCGGTCTTCAACACCCACCGCAGCGAGACGCAGATGCTGCGTTACATCAAGGCCCTCGGCGACAAGGACTTCGCCCTCGACCGCGGCATGATCCCGCTCGGGTCCTGCACGATGAAGCTGAACGCCACGACCGAGATGGAGTCGATCACCTGGCCGGAGTTTGCCTCGTTGCACCCGTTTGCCCCGCACGACCAGACGGTCGGGTCGCGGCAGATCGTCAGCGAGCTGGCGTCGTGGCTGGCCGAGATCACCGGATACCACACGGTCAGCCTGCAGCCCAACGCCGGCTCCCAGGGCGAGCTCGCAGGCCTGCTGGCCATTCGCGCCTACCACCTGGCCCAGGGCGATGAAGCCCGCAGGATCTGCCTGATCCCGGCGAGCGCCCACGGCACCAACGCCGCCAGCGCGGTCATGGCCGGGCTCAAGGTCGTCGTGGTCAAGACCGCCCCTGGCGGCGACATCGACATGGACGACCTGCGGACCAAGATCGACAATCACCGCGAGGAGCTGGCGGCCATCATGGTCACCTACCCCTCGACCCACGGCGTCTTCGAGGAGACGATCAGCGAGCTGTGCGAGCTGGTGCACGAAGCCGGAGGCCAGGTCTACGTCGATGGCGCAAACCTCAACGCCATCATGGGACTGGCCCGTCCGGGCGAGTTCGGCGGCGACGTCTCGCACCTCAACCTGCACAAGACGTTCTGCATCCCGCACGGCGGCGGCGGCCCCGGTGTCGGTCCGGTTGCGGTGCGTGAGCACCTGGCCCCCCACCTGCCCAACCACCCGCTGGACAGCAGCGCCGGCCCCGAGTCCGGCGTCGGTGCCATCTCGGCGGCACCCTACGGCTCGGCAGGCATCCTGCCCATCTCGTGGGCCTACGTGCGCCTGATGGGCGGCGCGGGCCTGACCCGTTCGGCCGAGGTTGCCGTGCTCAACGCCAACTACGTCGCCAAGCGCCTCGGTGAGCACTACCCGGTGCTCTATGCCGGCAAGAACGGCCTGGTGGCCCACGAGTGCATCCTCGACCTGCGCGGCCTCACCAAGGAGACCGGAGTCACCGTCGACGACGTGGCCAAGCGCCTGATCGACTACGGGTTCCATGCCCCGACGATGAGCTTTCCTGTCGCCGGCACCCTGATGGTGGAGCCGACCGAGAGCGAGGACCTGGGCGAGCTGGACCGTTTCATCGACGCGATGATCGCGATCCGCCGCGAGATGGACGACGAGGGTGCCCGCGAGATGCTGCGCGGTGCCCCCCACACAGCGCTGGAGCTGGCGGGGGAGTGGGAGCACTCGTACGACCGCATGGCCGCGGCCTTCCCTGGGGGTGCAGCCGGGAAGTACTGGCCGCCGGTCAAGCGCATCGACGGCGCCTTCGGAGACCGCAACCTGGTCTGCTCCTGTCCGCCACCCGAGGCGTTCGAGGACTGAGCCTTCGAGCCTGTCAGGTTGTGCCTGCCGGACGTGTCCGGCAGGCACAACCTGTCTGCGTCTGACTAGTCTGTCTTCAACGTCAGGAGGCGCCATATGGGACAGGAAGTCAGTTCTGCTGCGTTCAGCCGTGAGGACCGGCAGGCCTACCGGCACAAGGTGCTGCAGTCGCTCGACATCTTCGAGCACATGCTCGAGCAGAGCCGGTTCGACTTCACCCGCCCGCAGATGGGTCTGGAGATCGAGCTCAACCTGGTCGACAGCGCCCTTGACCCTGCTCTTATCAACGAGGTGGTCCTCGCGGACCTCGAGGGGACCGAGTTCGACTTCCAGGCCGAGGTCGGCCGCTACAACATCGAGATGAACGTGCCGCCGCGCCCGATGGCCGGCGACCAGGCGGTGCGTCTGGAGCGCTGGCTCAACGAGTCCCTGCGCCGCGCTGGGGATGCTGCCCGGGTCCACGGGGCGCAGGTCACTGCTGTCGGCATCCTGCCGACCCTGATGCAGGACCTGTTTGACGACGAGTGGCTCAGCCTCGGCGTGCGCTACACCGCGCTGAACAACGCGATCCTCGCCGAGCGTGGAGAGGGCCTGGAGCTGGACATCGAGGGCCCGACCGGCGAGCGGGTCTCGGGCTACTTCGAGACGATCGGACCGCTGTCGGGGTGCACCTCCGTGCAGCTGCACCAGCAGGTGACCCCGCAGGACTTCCCGATGTACTGGAACGCGGCCTCCGCCATCACCGGGGTGCAGGTCGCCCTCGCCGCGAACTCGCCATACCTGTTCGGCCGGCGGCTGTGGGCCGAGACGCGGATCCCGTTGTTCAGCCAGATGGTCGACACCCGATCCGTGGAGCTCAAGGCCCAGGGCGTGCGCCCCCGGGCCTACTTCGGCGACCGCTGGATCACCTCGATCTTCGACCTGTTCGAGGAGAACGTCCGTTGCTTCCCGGCGCTGCTGCCGGAGCAGACCGAGGAGGATCCGGTCGCGGTCTACAAGTCTGGGGAGGTCCCCACCCTCGGGGAGCTACGGCTGCACAACGGGACCGTCTACCGCTGGAACCGGCCGATCTATGACAACGTGCGCGGCGTGCCGCACCTGCGCGTCGAGAACCGGGTCCTGCCCGCCGGCCCCTCGGTGATCGACATGGTGGCCAACGCGTGCTTCTACTACGGGCTGCTCGAGAAGCTGACCAGCAGCGGGCGCCCGATCTGGACCAAGATGCCGTTCAGCGACGCCGAGGACAACTTCGAGCAGGCGGCCCGCCACGGCATCGTCTCCTCGCTGGCCTGGCCCGGGCTCGGCAAGCTGCCGGTGACCGAGCTGGTCGCCGAGCACCTGCTGCCGCTGGCCGACGAGGGGCTGGCCGGCCTGGGGCTGCGCAAGGAGGTGCGGGCGCACTATCTGGAGGTCATCGCCGAGCGGTGCCGGTCGGGTCAGAACGGTTCGTCCTGGCAGGTGGCCTGCACCGAGCACTTCGAGGAGCAGGGGGATGACCGTCCCACCGCGCTGCACAAGATGTTTGCGCTCTACATCGAGAACATGGACGAGAACCGGCCGGTGCACACCTGGGAGCTCCCCGGCTAGGACGGCACCGGCCTCCCACCCCGCCTGTCAGGCGAGGATATTCCACCCCTCGATGACCGGATCCTCCCGGTGGTGTCCCAGGATGCCGACCGCTCCGGTCTCAAAGGTCAGGTGCGCGCCAAACCGGGGTTCGGTGCGCAGGAAGACCGCCGTCAGGATCCGCAGCGACTGGCCGTGACCGAAGAGCAGGACGTCACCCTCGAGGTGGCTGACGTTCGCCAGCACCCGGCTGGCCCGGGCCGCGACCTCCTCGACGGTCTCTCCGGGTGTCCGTCCGGGCTGCACACCGTCACGCCAGACGCTCCAGGCAGTGCCGGTCTCAGCGCGGATCTGCGCGGTGCTGATGCCCTCGGCGGCGCCGTAGTCCCACTCGACGAGATCAGGGTCCACGGTGTCGACCCGCTGACCGGCCAGCTCTGCCGTGCGCAGAGCTCGTTGCAGAGGTGAGGACCGCACATGGGCGATGTCGAACCGCGCCAGCAGCGGCCGCAACGCTCGGGCTCCCTCCTCGCCGGAGGGCAGCAGGGGCAGGTCGGTCAGGCCAGTGTGCTGACCGGACTCCGACCACTCGGTCGCTCCGTGCCGGACCAGGATCAGTCGCTGCGTCATTCTGGCAGGCTAGTGCGTATGAGCGATGACAACCTGCGGAAGATCACCCTGACCCGCACGGGGGAGCGTGACTACGAGGCCGAGAACCCCAGAGGGGGCCGGCTCACCTTCGGGGAGGGGCAGTCGGCAGACTTCACGCCGGTGGAGCTGCTGCTGACCGCGATCGCAGGCTGCTCCGCCATCGACGTGGACTACCTGACCACGCGACTGGCCGAGCCGACCCAGTTCGACGTCGCAGCAGAGGCGGAGAAGCTGCGTGACCACGAGGGGAACCACCTCGGCGAGGTGAGGATCACCTTCACCGCGCGGTTCCCAGCCGGACCCGAGGGAGACGCCGCTCGCACCCGGCTCCCGGACGCGGTGGCCAAGTCGCGGGACCGGCTGTGCACCGTCTCGCGCACCGTCCAGCTCCCCACGCCGGTGGACTACGTCATCACCTGACAGAGCTCGCGCGCCGCCTCGGACTCAGCGACGCGGTGGTGCTCGGGCTCGGTGTGCTGGCCTACCTTTTCCCGCGCCCCTCCGGCGGGACGGGCGGGACGGCCTAAACAGGTTGAAGGCAGAGATGCGGACCCGGATACTTTGGGCATGACCACCTGGGGACACCTCCGCACCGAGGACGTGCCCGCCTGGGCCGAGCTGACCAACCTTCTGGCGCGCGTGGACGAGACCGAGGAGTTCTATGAGCCGGAGGACCTGGCCGAGGAGCTGACCGAGCACGGGTTCACGTCGGAGCTGGACTCGTGGACGCTGTGGCAGGCGGAGCAGCTCGTCGGCTATGGCCAGCTGCGGTTGCGCCAGGACCACCAGGGTGACGTGGTGGCCCACCTGGGCGGCGGCATACACCCTGATCACCGGGGGCGGGGCCTCGGCCGGGCGCTGATGGACCGGATGGAGGCGCGCGCAGTCGAGCTGGGCGACCAGCGTCATCCAGGTGCGCGCCAGCTCTGGGGTGCGTCAGGCAACCTGGAGGGCGCTTCGGTGCGGCCCATGCTGGAGCACCGAGGCTACCGGCCCGTGCGGTGGTGGAACGAGATGAAGCAGCTCTTGCCTGCCACGGTGGACGTGCCCGAGGTGGACGCGCTGCTGGTGTCGCCCACCGACGAGCACCAGGAAGCCACCCGCCTGGCCCACAACGAGGCCTTCCGCGACCACTGGGGGTCGGGACCGACCACGCCCGAGCGCTGGGCCGACAGCTGGACCGCACGCTCCAACCGCCCGGCCCTGTCCACCCTCGCACTGGACGCGGACGGCAGTGTCCTCGCCTACGTGATGGTCGGCCAGTGGGTTGCGGGGGAGGCCTACGTCAACCTGGTCGGCACCGTTCCCGCAGCGCGCGGTCGCGGGCTGGCGCACGCTGCCCTCCTCCGCACGATCGGTCGCGCGGAAGGATATGAGTCGATCTCGCTCGACGTGGACTCCCACAGCCCGACGGGGGCCACCCGGCTCTATGAGAAGGCGGGCTTTGTGCTCAGCAAGACCACGGCGTCCTATCAGCGGGAGGCACTGCGCCGCTGACGGTGCCGCCCCCGCGTGGCTATTGTGAGGCATGGCCACCTTCCTCGACATCCACCCCGTGGACCCGCAGCCCCGTCTCGTCAGCCGGGTGGTCGACACCCTGCGCGAGGGCGGACTGGTCGCCTACCCCACCGATGCCTGCTATGCGCTGGGGGCCGAGCTGGGCAACCGCTCGGCCAGGGACCGGATCATCGACATCCGCAAGCTGGACGACAAGCACCACTTCACGCTGGTCTGTGCCGACTTCGCACAGCTGGGGCAGTTCGTGCAGCTCGACAACGCAGTGTTCCGGGCGGTCAAGGCCGCCTCACCTGGGCCGTTCACCTTCATCCTGCCGGCCACGCCCGAGGTGCCCAAGAAGTTGTTGCACCCCAAGAAGCGCACCGTGGGGGTGCGGATCCCGGAGCACCGGATCACCCAGGCCATCCTTGCGGAGCTGGGCGAACCGATGCTCTCCAGCACGCTGCTGCTGCCCGGTGACGAGGAGCCGCTGACCTTCGGCTGGGAGATCAAGGAGCGACTCGACGGTCAGGTCGACATCGTGATCGACGGTGATGCGACCGGCCACGAGCCGACGACGGTGATCGACTTCTCGCAGGGCTACCCCGAGGTGGTGCGGCAGGGCGCAGGGGATCCCGCACAGTTCAGCTGACCGCTACTCGGTGACCCGCAGGACCCCGTGGGCACCGCGCTCCGCATCGACCATCACGTGTGACACCAACGGATAGTGCCCGGCCTCCGGGAGCACGAGCTCCACGAAACCGCCCTGGGCCGGCTGCAGGCCCAGTGCCTGAGCGCTGCCGGTGCCCTCACCGTCGGCACTGTCCGAGCCTGCGCCGTCCGGCCCGCCGAGGACCCAGCGGCCCTCCTCATAGACGGTGTCGAACTGACCACCGACCACGTGGAAGCTGCTGGCGCGGTTTGGACCGGAGTCCAGCACCCAGATCCGCACCCGCTCACCGACCCCGGCCTCGAGCTGGTGCTCGTCATACTGGTTGGCGATGCCGTTGAAGACGACCAGGTCGGGGCGCTCGGCGACGATCTTGTCGGCACTGACCTCGGTGGCGTCGTCGGCCGACGTGGCGACCTCGCTGAGATACACCTCGGACTGCACCAGGAGATATTCGTGGTCGACCTCCGGGAGGTTGGGCGGGTCGATGATCACCGCACCGGTCATGCCCGCCGCGATGTGACTGGACATCGGCATGGTCGAGCAGTGATACATCCAGATGCCCGAGTGCGTGGCTGTGAAGCGATAGACGAGGGACTCACCCGGGGGGATGGTGCGCATCGGACGGTCCGGCGCCAGCGACCCGGCGTGGAAGTCGATGGAGTGGCCCATCGTGCCGTCGTTGACGAGGGTGATCTCGAAGACGTCACCGACCTTGCCGCGCAGCGTGGGGCCCGGGGCCGTCCCGTTGAAGGTCCACCGCTTCTGCCACACGCCGGGCGCGACCTCCAGCGCGACCTCCTGGGCCGTGAAGGTGACCTTGTGCAGGGTGCCCTCAGGGGCTGGCGCCAGCACGGGGTCGATCGGTGCCAGGACCGGTGGGGGGTCATTTGTGAGGATCGGCGCGGCGGGGGCCGAGCCCGCCGGACCGCCGTGCAGGTCGCCCTGGGTGTCGCCGCTGGGACCGCTGGGGCTGTCGGCCGACGTGCCCGCGGGTGCGCCCTCGGTCTGCACCGTGAAGGTCATCCCCATCTGCCGGTGGCCCACGACGGTGCACCAGCCGTCCATCGGGCCGGTGACGACGTCAATGACGACCTCGGCGCGCTCCTCGTGGCCCAGTCGCGGGGTCTTGGCGTCGCCCAGGACGAGGTCGTGCGTGGTGGACGGGTCGTTGTTGACCAGGTCGATGACCAGACGGTTGCCGAGGGGCACGGTGATGCTCGACGGGGTGTAGGACATGCCGTCGGCAGAGACCTCGACCCGCGTGGTCTCGCCGGTCGCGACCACCCCCTGGGCCTGGGCCGCCGATGTCGGAGTGGTGCTGCTGAGACCGGCGGCGACGGGGTCCAGCCCGACGCCGATCGTGATCGCCACCAGGAGTGCGGAGACGCCACCGACCGACTGGGCGACGGTCAGCGCCGACGCAGGGCGTTCGACAGGGGTGCCGGGCTGGCGCACCGGCACCGCGGGCGGACTGTCGGCGGCCGCCCGGCGGGCCCGGACAAAACTGACGATCGCGGCGATCATCAGGGGGATGAAGCAAGCCAAGGCCGCCAGCACGAGCACGGACACGGTCACGCGCACCAGACTGGGCACCGGCAGCAGGCACAGCAGGAGTCCGACATTGATCACCACCAGGCGCAGCGCGGCCAGCTTGTTGAACCAGGCCTGCGGGATGCGGACCAAGGACGGGCCCCCGCCGAGGACGACGGGCATCAGATAGGACAGGGCCCCGGTGAGCAGCTGGGCGGCGAAGCCGACGACGAAGATCGAGGCCAGCAGACCCACCGAGTCCGAGACCGGGCCCCGTGCGACGAGCCAGGTCGTGACGGCGATCCCCACGGCAAGCCAGACCAGGGCTGAGCCCACGGAAGCCGTGGCAAACTCACGCGGCGGGCGCCGACGGGCGGGCCGCCACAGGGCACGGCCCCACCACACCAGGCCTGCGGCATACACCAGCAGGCCAGCGACCGTCACCCAGCGCAAGCCCGCAAAGGCGCCAGCGTTGAGGATCACCAGCGCGGTCGCGAGCAGGGGCAGGGCCTGGGTGGCCAGCGACTCGGCCCGGGTGTCCATCGGGGTGCGCAACATGGTCGGCCAGAGCGTGATCAGGGTGCCGGTGACGGTCAGTCCGACCCACCCGAGCAGGTTCGTCATCATGTGGGCGACCAGCAGCCGCTCGTGCCAGCTCTGGCTGAGACCGAGGGCCAGCGTGGCCCCGAAGGCGGCGCCGAGCGGCAGACAGACCGCGGCCAGCAGGTAGTAGCGCAGGGTGATCCGGAACCGTCCCGGCAGGGCGTGCCGCAGTCGGCGCCGCAGCATCAGCGCGTGCCAGATGACTGCGACCGACACCAGGCTGGCCCCGACCACGACGAGCCACCAGGTGGCGGTGGGCACGCCGACCAGGACGACCGAGGTGCCGACCAGCAGGAGCACGAGGCGGCGGTTCTGGTGGGATCGGGAGTCCAGCTCGTCAGGAGTCTTCAGCAGCGCCTGGGCGAAGTGGGTGCTCCACACGAAGATGGCATGGGTCAGCGCCCCGAGCAGGACGAGGTGCACCATCAGCCACGTCGCGTCCGGCACCCACTGGTGGATCGCCGCGACGACGACGGCCAGGACCATCCAGAGCAGGCTCGGGTGGTCGCGCATCGGCCACCTGCCTCGTGCCTGACGGCCGGAGGGCGCGGGACGGGGGGACGTCGTCAGACTCATGAGGTTGCCACCAGATAGATCGCGCAGATCGCGAGCAGGAGCACCGCGACGATGGTCAGGACGGAGCCGGACTGCCAGGCCACCGGGCTGGCGCCGCCGAGCAGGTTGCCACCGACGCGCAGCAGCATTCCGGTGTGCAACACCACCAGCGGTGCCCAGAGCAGTGGGCGGTAGGGCAGTTTTACGGAGAGCACCGCAGGCAGGATCACGGGCGCGTGAGCCATCACCATCGACATGGCGAAGCCCAGGAAGGTGGCGTGCACGACGGTGTCATAGGCCGTCGGGTGGTTGGCCAGCAGCCCACCGCCGGCGCCGGGGACCGCGCCGAGGGCCCACAGGCTCCCCGCGACGGCCAGCCAGCCGTAGCCGGCCAGGAGCGCTGCTGCGCTGAAGCGCGGCAGGCCGGTGCCGTTGATGAACCGTCTGGCCACGTCGTGCCGTGCCAGCCAGGCGGTCAGGATCAGCAGGGAGAGCCCGAAGAACGGCCCTCCGACGGCTGGCCAGATCAGTGAGGTCGCGACCGCGGCGGTCAGCAGGAGAGACAGGGCCATCAGCTGCTCACCCGCGCCCCTGGGCATGGCCAGGCGAGCGAGCTCGGCACGCTCGGCCGCGATCGTCAGGACCAGGAAGGCGACCAGCCAGGGGAGCACAGCCCCGACGTCCGTGCGCAGCCACAGGGCCGCACCACCGGCCGCGAGTATGCCGCCGAGCAGCTGGACCAGGACAGTCACCTCGTGCGCCCGTTGCCAGAGCGCGGCATAGACCGCGACCAGCGCCAGGCAGCCCAGGACCAGAAGGACCTGGCCGACAACCAGGGGTGCAGGACTGATCAGGGCCAGACCGCCGGCTCCGAGGAGCCCAGGGGCGAGGGCCCCCCACAGCCTGCGCAGTGCCTGCGCCCGCTCCAGGGCGATGACGGTGCCGAGGAAGCCGAGCACCATGAGCATGCCGTGCACATCCGGCAGACGGTCGAGGGTCACGGGTGCGGGCAGACCGAGCAGCAGGAGTGCGGCGTTCAGGCCGGCCAGCATGCTGATGCCGCCGCCGGCCAGGAGCAGGAACCGGGTGGGTCGGGTCACGGGTGGTGCTCGTGCGAGTGGCCGTTGTCGTGCGAGTGCCCGTGGTCGTGCTCGTGCGGGTGGTCGTGGGGGTGCTCGTGCCCGCCCCCGAGGAGGTGTCCGCGGCCATCGGTCAAGGGTGCCTGCGGGGGAGGTGTCGAGGCGTCCACCCGTTCCCACTCCGCACCGGCGAGCGACATCGCGGCAGCCGGGAACAGGCCGTTGTCCTCCTTGTCGATGTGGGTCCGGAGAGCGAGCTCAAACTCTGGCGCCCGTGCGAAGGCACCGCCGACGACCACCTCGAGCAGCTCGTCGAGGGTGGTGTGCTCTCCGCACAGCACGTCGATGTGGTCGGTGAACTCCTCCTGCTCGCGCATGACGCTGAACAGCCCGACCTCCTCGGCCTGGGTGTGCGGGTGCAGCAACCGGGCCACGACCTCCGCGGTGGCCCGGACCTCCGCTGCGTCCCCGGCCTGGGCCGCCCGCACCATCAGACCTGTCGCATTGATGATCTCGTCGTGCTCAGCCATGAACCGGCCGACGACCGTGATCGACTGACAGCCACAGTAGGAACACATGGGCACACTCCTTGGTCTGTGCGGGCGGTGGCTTCGCGGGGCAGGGCTGCGCGGCGATCTGCGGACGATGCCGCGGCCGGGGGACGGACGTGAGCGTCCGGTGGACGCGACCTAGCGCGTGCGGGTCAGTCGCAGGGTCCAGGCCTCGGGGCCGGGCACGAGGTACTCGACGTCGATGGCACCGCTCTCGCGGTCGTTGATCTGGGCGAGCAGCGGCTTGGGGTCGTGCGGAGCCACCAGGTCGAGAGCGCCGCCGACCTTGACCGCGGACAGTGCCCCGAAGACGGTGGCGTGGCGGATCGCGTGCGGTATGGCGCGGACGTCAAGCTCGGGGACGTCATGGTCGTGCTCACCGCAGGTGCAGGCAGAGGCGGACTGGCCGGACACGTCCTGGACGGGAATCTCGCTGGTCATGGTGGGTTCTCCTGGGGTTTGCGGTTGTGACTCAAGTATTATTACACTCACAATGTGAAGAAATCGAACCGGCTCGGACCCGAGCCCTGGCGCCCGTCTGGTGCGACGGATCAGTCGCCCGCCGAGCGGGTTCTGGCGGCTCTGACCGAGCAGGTGGGGCCGGTCACGACCGCCGAGCTGGTGGCGGTCATCGGGTTGCACGCCAACACTGTGCGGGCCCACCTGCAGGAGCTCACCGAGGCAGGTCTGGTGCGGATGGAGACGGTGGCCTCCGTGGGTCGGGGGCGACCGGCCCACCGCTACTCCATCACCGACGAGGGGCGCGCCGTGCCCCGAGTCAACGACCCCGCGTTCGCGGAGTACCGCGGCCTGACCACGGCCTTCGCGACCTATCTCGCATCGAGGTCGGACAACCCCTCCGACGAGGCCCGCGAGATCGGTCGAGCCTGGGGCCGTCAGCTCGGTGACGATGCGGGCCCGGGCCGCGCTGACCCCGCAGGCATGATCATGCAACTGCTGGCCCGACTCGGTTTCACACCGGTCCCTCCTCCTGCCACCAACCCGGGGGAGGGGATAGCGCTCCGGACCTGCCCGCTGCTGGAGCTGGCGGAGGAGATGCCCGAGGTGATCTGTCAGGTCCACCAGGGACTGGTCGAGGGAGCGCTGGACCAGGCCGGCGCCTCGAGCGTGGGGGTCGAGCTCCTGCCCTTCGCCGAACCGGGAGCATGTCGGTTGCACCTACGGCCCTGAGACACGGCACAATATGACACCACGTAGTAGGTGGGAGGGGCCTGGCGTCCACACCACCACGGCATCCACCGCCACGGCGTGTGCACACCACTAAGGAGCGCGATGTCCGAGCTAGCGGGCACCACCACCGACACCCCGACGACGAAGGCGCCCCGCCGCGCCTGGCTGATGCTGATCATGGCCACCCTGGGGTTCGCCGTGAACTTCTGGGCCTGGGCGTTGCTGAGCCCACTGGGCCCACTCTGGCGGGACAACAACGCCCTCGGCGACATCACCGAGGGCGACGTCGCGCTGCTCGTGGCTGTGCCGGTCATCGTCGGGTCCCTCGGCCGCATCCTGGTCGGCGCCTGGACCGACCGCTACGGCGGCCGGGTGATGTTCCCCCTGGTGTCCGCAGCCACGATCGTCCCCGTGCTGGTCATCGGCTTCTGGGCGCAAAGCTCCCTGATCGCCCTCCTGATCACCGGCATTTTCCTCGGCATCGGCGGCACCGCCTTCGCCGTGGGCGTGCCCTTCGTCAACTCGTGGTTCCCGCCCGCCCAGCGCGGGCTGGCCATCGGCATCTTCGGAGCCGGCATGGGCGGCACTGCCATCAGCGCGTTCACCACGGTCCCGCTCTACAACCAGTCCGAGTCGCTGCCGTTCCTGGTCACCGCGATCGCCCTGGCCATCTATGCCGTGGCCGCGTGGCTGGTCATGCGGGACGCGCCGGGACGCACGATCCCGACCACGTCGTTGGTCGCCCGCGTCGTCGCCAACTCCAAGCTGTCCATCACCTGGATGCTGGCCTTCCTCTATGCCGTGGCCTTCGGCGGCTACGTCGCCTTCTCGGTCTACCTGCCGTCCTATCTGAAGGTGGCCTACGAACTCGACCCCGGTGACGCCTCCAACCGGATGGCCGGCTTCGTCATCGTGGCGGTCATCGGCCGGCCCCTCGGCGGGTGGCTGGCCGACAAGCTCGGTGCCATCGAGGTGCTCTCCGGATGCTTCCTGGTGGTGGCCATCGGTGCGACGATCGCCTCCACCACGCCGATCCTGGAGCACCTGGGCACCTTCGCGTTCCTGGGGATGGCTGCCGCGCTGGGCGCCGGCAGCGGCGCAACCTTTGCCCTCATCGCCAAGGTGACCGAGCCGGCCCGCGTCGGCGGGGTCACCGGCATCGTGGGTGCCGCCGGCGGCCTCGGTGGCTTCCTGCCGCCGCTGCTGATGGGCTACATCTATGGCCGCACCGAGTCCTACGCGCTCGGTCTGCTCCTGCTGGCCATCACGGCCATCGTGGCGCTGATCCTGACGATCACGCTGGTGCGCAAGAAGCAGGCCGAGCCGGCCACCGCCTGACCACTCTGGCGGGCCCACACCGCCACCGGCTCGAGCACCGGCGGGTGGCAGCATTGGGCGGTGCGCCGCGTCCTGCTCGACATCACCCCGCTGCGGCAGTCGCGTCCCTACCGCCACCTCTATCTGGGGATGGTCACCTCGGGCATCGGTGCCCAGCTGGCGACCACCGCCATCGCTCTGCAGATCTATGCGCTGACCGGATCATCGTTCGCCGTCGGTCTGGTCGGCCTCTATGCGCTGGTCCCGATCGTCGTGCTCGGGCTGTATGGCGGGGCGGTGCTCGACACCCACGACCGCCGGACGGTGGCTCTGGTCGGCGGGATCGTGCTGTGGGTTACCGGCGGTCTCAACGTGGCGCAGGCGGCGCTCGGCAACACCGAGGTCGGCGTGCTCTATGCGCTGGTGGCGCTGCACAGTGCTGGGTTTGCCATCATGAGCCCGGCCAGGTCGTCCATCTATCCGCGACTGCTGCCCCTCGAGCAGCTGCCCGCGGCGAACGCCCTGAGTGTGGCCTCGATGAACATCGCGATGACGGTCGGGCCGCTGCTGGCCGGGGTGATCGTCCAGTTCAGTGGCTACACCACGGCATACATCCTGGACGTCCTGCTCTTCACCGTCGCGATGTGGGGACTGTCGGCCCTTCCCCCCATCAGGCCCGAGACGAAGGCGACCAGGAGGGCACCCGGCCTGTCGAGCGTGGTCGACGGCCTGCGCTTCCTGGGCACCCGCCCCAACGTGCGGATGACCTTCCTGGCCGACTTCTGCGCGATGATCCTGGCGCAGCCCCGAGCGCTGTTCCCGGCGATCGCCGTGGTGGCGCTGGCCGGCGGGGAGGCCACCGTGGGCGTGCTCTCGGCCGCCCTCGCGGTGGGGGCAGTGGTGGCGATGATGTTCTCCGGCCCGCTCGGTGCGGTCATCCACCAGGGACGCGCCGTGGTCTGGGCCGTGGTGGCCTGGGGCGTGTGCATCGTCCTCGTCGGACTGGCGGTGCTGGGCTCCGGACGCGTCTTCGGTCCCGGCGCGGCCCTGGTGCTCGCCTGCCTCGGTCTCGCGGCGGCGGGAGCAGCGGACTCGGTCTCGGCGGTCTTCCGCAACACCATCCTGCAGGCGGCGACACCGGACCACCTGCGAGGGCGGTTGCAGGGGATCTTCATCGTGGTGGTGGCTGGCGGCCCCAGGCTCGGCGAACTGGTCTCTGGCACCATCGCCTCCGCGTGGACGGAGTGGGGAGCACTGCTCCTCGGTGGTCTGGCGTGCGTCGTCGCGATGCTGAGCCTGGCACGGGTCCAGCGGGGCTTCCTGACCTATGACGCGCGCGATCCGCAACCCTGAGCGCTGAGGCGCTCGCCCACCAGCTCCACGTGTCGCGTACGGCCATAGGCGGCGGCCGGCCAGGCCTCGCGCGGCTGTTCCGCTAAATATGCCGGTCGCGCCGACGACTTCAGACAAAATGCCGTTTTAGCGCATGGGATCGTGCCCTAATCCAGCCGTAAGGTGGGTCGAAACTGCAGGTCACGACACGCGTCTGCCCCCCTGTCGCGACTACGGTCAACGCGCTAGGGTGGCGCCCAAGTGCATTCCGCTAAATCGCACGGAGAGATGGTCACCATGACAGCGCAGCCGTCGGGAGCGGGCTTGGAGCTGCTCCGCTCTGACGTGCGCCGACGCCTGTTCGACCACCTGTCCAGCCTGCCGGCCGGGACCTCGACCGGTGCTACCGGACACACGAGCCGCCAGCAGGCGCTGAGTGCGCAGGAGCTCGCCGAGGTCGTCGGCCTGCACCTGACCACGGTCCGGTTCCACCTCGACCAGCTGGTGGACGCCGGACTGCTCATGGCGGTCCGGGCGGCCCCCTCTGGAGGCGCCGGACGACCCCGCAAGCTCTACTCGGTGCCGACAGTGCCGATGCAGGCGCCCACCGAGCCACACGCGCTCCAGGCCTATGCCGCGCTGTCCGAGATCGTGACCCGCGCCACCGAACAGTCCGCCAGCCCCTCTGGTGAGCGCACCGACCACGACCAGTCCCCCTTGGAGCAGACACCGCGGGTGCTGGAGGAGTCGGGCCGCGAGTGGGCGCGCGACCGCGTGGACCGGGTGGTCGTCGAGGTCAGCCAGCTTGGGCCCGCGACGACCCCCGGCGCCTGGCTGGCCAAGATCGGCGTCGTCCTGGACCTGCTGGTCGGCTGGGGGCACGCCCCCGAGCTGCGGACCACGGCCGGAACAGCCGAGACCGACATCCTCCTGCGGGACTGCCCCTTCCTGGCCCTGGCCAAGGACCAGCCGCACCTGGTCTGTGGCGTTCACCGAGGCCTGCTGCGCGGTGCGTTGGACGCCTTGGGCGAGGAGAGCGTCGAGCTGGACCTCGCGCCGTTGGTCGATCAGCGCACCTGCCGAGCACACCTGACTGTGACCACCCCGTTCGCCGACCGTGGAGAGCAGAGATGACAGACACCGCAGCACGACCGCAGAACGAGCAGCTTGGCTTCGACGGCCCACTGTCCGCCGCGCTCGTGGGGACCCGCAGGTTCTTCACGCGCGGCAAGGTCTCCGACGACCAACGCACCCTCTCTCTCGAGGGCGGGCGCGCGGGCGACTCCTTCTACCGCGACCGGTGGAGCCACGACAAGGTGGTGCGCTCCACCCACGGCGTCAACTGCACCGGCTCCTGCTCGTGGAAGGTCTACGTCAAGGACGGGATCATCACCTGGGAGGCGCAGCAGACCGACTACCCGACAACCGGCGGGGACCGGCCGGAGTACGAACCTCGCGGCTGCCCCCGTGGCGCGGCGTTCTCCTGGTACACCTACAGCCCCACCCGGGTGCGATACCCCTATGTCCGCGGGACTCTGTTGGAGCTCTACCGCCGAGCCAAGCAGGAGTTCGGCGACCCCGTCGTCGCCTGGGCCAGCATCGTGCAGGACGAGCAGAAGTCCAAGGTCTACAAGTCCGGCCGAGGCAAGGGCGGGCTGGTCCGTTCCACGTGGGAGGAGACGGTCGAGATGATCGCCGCCGCCCACGTCTACACCATCAAGCGTTGGGGTCCGGACCGGATCGCAGGGTTCTCCCCGATCCCAGCGATGTCGCAGGTCAGCTACGTCTCCGGCGCGCGCTTCAACGAGCTCATCGGTGCTCCGATGCTGTCGTTCTACGACTGGTATGCCGACCTGCCCAACGCCTCGCCGCAGATGTGGGGCGACCAGACCGACGTGCCGGAGTCCGGCGACTGGTGGGACGCGGCATACCTGATCATGTGGGGTTCCAACGTCCCGATGACCCGCACCCCAGACGCGCACTGGATGGTGGAGGCGCGATATCGCGGCCAGAAGGTCATCGCCGTGGCGCCGGACTATGCCGAGAACGTCAAGTTCGCCGACGAGTGGGTCGCCCCCGCACCCGGCACCGACGGCGCGCTGGCCATGGGCATGGGCCACGTCATCCTCAAGGAGTTCTTCGTCGACCAGCAGGTCGAGTTCTTCGAGGGCTACACCAAGCGCTTCACCGACCTGCCGTTCCTGGTCTCACTGGTTCCGGTCGACGACGAGGCCGGGGTCGGGGGGGACACGGGGGGCGGAGCCTCCCGTGCGAGTTCCTACCGACCTGGGAAGTTCGTGGTCGCGGGCGATCTCGAGGGCCACCCCGAGGGCTCGTCGGAGAACGCCATGTGGAAGCCCGTGGTGCTGGACCGAGGCACCGACGACGTGGCCGTGCCGCAGGGCTCGATCGGGCACCGCTTCGGCCCCGAGGGCGAGGGGAAGTGGAACCTTGACCTCGGCGACATCGATCCGGTCCTGTCGCTGTATGCCGACACCGGCGACTCGGTGCCCTTGGAGCTGCCCCGTTTCGACAGCGGCGACAAGGTCGTCTACGAACAGCGCGGGGTGCCGGTCCGGCGCATCGGTGGACACCTGGTGACCACGGTCCTCGACCTGATGCTGGCGCACTACGGAGTGGGCCGTCCGGGGCTGCCCGGCACCTGGCCGGAGGACCTGGAGGACCCGTCGGTGCCAGCCACGCCGGGCTGGGCCGAGGCGATCACCTCGGTGCCCTCGCACCAGATCGCCCGTCTGGCCCGTGAGTTCGCCCAGAACGCCATCGACACCGGTGGTCGCGGCATGATCCTGATGGGCGCCGGCACCAACCACTGGTACCACTCCGACCAGATCTATCGCGCGATGCTCGTCCTGACCACCATCACCGGCTGCCAGGGCCGCAACGGCGGCGGCTGGGCGCACTATGTGGGGCAGGAGAAGGTCCGTCCGCTGATGGGCTTCCAGCACATGGCCTTTGCCCTGGACTGGGTGCGTCCACCGCGGCACATGAACCAGACGGCCTACTGGTATGTCAACACCAGCCAGTACCGCTACGACACCTTCACCACTGACGACGTCGGCGCCGGCACCGGCGCCTTCCAGGGGCGGTCGATGATGGACCTGCTCGCGCAGTCGGTCCGGTTGGGCTGGACGCCGTCCTACCCGCAGTTCAACCGGTCGAGCCTGGTGCTGGCCGACGAGGCTGCAGAGGCGGGGACCGACGTCAAGGCGTATGTCGTGGACCAGCTCAAGGAGGGCTCGCTGCGGTTTGCCGTCGAGGACCCGGAGGCGGAGGAGAACTGGCCCCGGGTGCTCACCCTGTGGCGGGCCAACCTGTTCGGCTCCTCGGCCAAGGGCAACGAGTATTTCCTCAAGCACCTGCTCGGGACGACCAACGCGGTCCGCGCCAGCCAGGCCGGGCCGGACCAGCGTCCCCGCGACATCGCGTGGCCGGACGAGGTGCCCGAGGGCAAGCTCGACCTGCTGATGACGATCGACTTCCGGATGACGAGCTCGACGCTGCTCTCTGACATCGTCCTGCCGGCCGCGACGTGGTACGAGAAGCACGACATCAACACCACCGACATGCACCCCTACATCAACTCGTTCAACCCGGCGATCTCCCCGCCGTGGCAGAGCAAGAACGACTGGGACGCCTGGAAGGAGGTGGCCAAGCGCTTCTCCGAGCTGGCCGCCGACCACCTGGGCACCCGCAAGGACGTGGTGGCCAAACCGCTGTGGCACGACACCCCCGAGGCGATGGCCACGGTGCACGGTGTGGTCCGGGACTGGAAGACCGGTGAGGTCGAGCCGATCCCGGGCAAGACCATGCCGGTCCTGGTGGAGGTCGAGCGCGACTACACGCAGATCTACGCCAAGATGACCGCGATCGGGCCCCTGCTCGAGAAGGTCGGGATGGTCACCAAGGGCGTGAAGTACGACCCGTCCGACTTTGTCGACCGGCTCCGCGTCGTCAACGGCACCGTCCGGGGAGGGGTGGCCGACGGCCAGCCGAAGCTGGAGACCGACGTGCACGTCGCGGAGGCGATCATGCACCTGTCGGGCACCACCAACGGTCACCTGGCGACCCAGGGCTTCAAGGACCTGGAGAAGCGCACCGGCGTGCAGCTGCACGACCTGTCGGCCGAGCACGAGGGCAAGATCATCACCTTCGCGGACACCCAGGCAGCTCCGGTGCCGGTCATCACCAGCCCGGAGTGGTCCGGCTCCGAGAGCGGCGGGCGGCGGTATGCGCCGTTCACCATCAACATCGAGCGGTCCAAGCCGTTCCACACCCTCACCGGGCGCCAACAGTTCTATGTGGACCACGACTGGATGCTCGACATGGGGGAGGGGCTGCCGACCTATCGACCACCGCTGAACATGACCCTCCTCTTCGGCGAGCCGGAGATCGGGGCCGAGGGTGAGCTCGGTGTCTCGGTGCGCTACCTGACCCCGCACAACAAGTGGTCGATCCACAGTGAGTACCAGGACAACCTGTTCATGCTCTCGCTGTCCCGAGGTGGCCAGACGATCTGGATGTCAGACCTGGACGCCGACAAGATCGGCGTCCTGGACAACGACTGGATCGAGGCGGTCAACCGCAACGGTGTGGTCGCCGCGCGAGCCATCGTCAGTCACCGGATGCCCGAGGGCACCGTCTTCATGCACCACGCGCAGGACCGGCTGATCGACGTGCCGCTGACCGAGACGGACAACAAGCGTGGCGGGATCCACAACAGCCTCACCCGGATCCTGATGAAGCCCAGCCACCTGATCGGTGGTTATGCCCAGCTCGCCTACTTCTTCAACTACATCGGCCCGACCGGCAACAACCGCGACGAGGTCACCACCATCCGCAAGCGCACCGCACCGGTGACGTACTAAAGACCACCCACCCGAGCCCCTCCGGGGGCGCTCGGGGGCAGCGCCCCCGGGTGACGGCATACAGGAGAGATCACATGCGAGTCATGGCACAGATGGCCATGGTCATGAACCTGGACAAGTGCATCGGGTGTCACACCTGCTCGGTCACGTGCAAGCAGGCCTGGACCAACCGCAGCGGCATGGAGTACGTCTGGTTCAACAACGTCGAGACGCGGCCTGGGCTGGGCTACCCGCGCGGCTACCAGGACCAGGAGGAGTGGAAGGGCGGCTGGGTGCGCACCCCGGCGGGGCGGCTCAAGCTGCGCTCCGGCGGGAGGCTCAACAGGCTGCTCAACATCTTCTCCAACCCCAAGCTGCCCTCGATCGAGGAGTACTACGAACCCTGGACCTATGACTACGAGACCCTGCTGAACGCCCCGGCCCAGGAGAACTTCCCGGTCGCCAAGCCCTACTCGCTGATCTCGGGCAAGCAGATGAACATCGAGTGGTCTGCCAACTGGGACGATGACCTCGGCGGCAGCAAGCAGCACGCGGCCAAGGACCTGATGCTCAAGGGCATCGAGGACAAGGTCAAGATGGAGTTTGACGAGACCTTCATGTTCTATCTGCCGCGGATCTGCGAGCACTGCCTCAACCCCAGCTGCGCGGCGGCCTGTCCCTCCGGAGCGATCTACAAGCGTGAGGAGGACGGCATCGTCCTGGTCGACCAGGACAAGTGCCGTGGCTGGCGGATGTGCGTCACCGGCTGCCCCTACAAGAAGGTCTACTTCAACCACAAGACCGGCAAGGCCGAGAAGTGCACCTTCTGCTATCCCCGCATCGAGGTGGGCATCCCGACCGTGTGCGCCGAGACCTGCGTGGGCCGGCTGCGCTACATCGGTCTGATGCTGTATGACGCCGACAAGGTGCTCGAGGCGGCGTCGGTCGAGGACGAGCACGACCTCTATGAGGCGCAGCGCGCGGTCTTCCTCGACCCGCACGACCCGGTCGTCCAGCGGGAGGCCGAGCGTGCCGGGATCCCCGGTGACTGGGTCGAGGCGGCCAAGAAGTCGCCGGTGTGGCGCCTGATCAGTGAATACAAGGTGGCTCTGCCGCTGCACCCGGAGTACCGCACCATGCCGATGGTGTGGTACATCCCGCCGCTGTCACCGGTGGTCGACGTGATCAAGGACACCGGTCATGACGCGGAGGACACCGACAACCTGTTCGCGGCGATCGATGCGCTGCGGATCCCGATCGAATACCTCGCCAACCTGTTCACGGCGGGCGACCCAAAGCCGGTCGACCTGGTCCTGCGCAAGCTTGCGGCGATGCGCTCCTACATGCGTGACATCAACCTGGGTCGTGACCCGCAGGCCCACATCCCCGAGTCGGTCGGCATGACCGAGGAGGAGATCTACGAGATGTATCGCCTGCTCGCGATCGCCAAGTATGACGAGCGCTACGTGATCCCGTCGGCGCATGGTGAGGAGGCGCACGCTCTGGAGGAGACTGCCACGGACTGCCCCGTCAGTGGTTACGACGACGAGCTGATGGAGCTGTCGGGTCCCTTCGGTGAGGGGTCCGGTCGTGGTGGCACCACTCCTGTCGCCGTCGAGAACTTCCAGATGCTCCAGCAGCGGCAGACCTCTGACGTCCTGCTGTCCGGTGGCTCCAAGAGGGGGCGGGTCAACCTGCTCAACTGGGACGGCAAGGGCGTGCCCGCGGGGATGTTCCCGGACAGCGAGAAGGACGCCTCGGTCAGGACCGTCGACGAGCCGGCCCAGCTGGACAGCCCGCACTCCCGCCCGGACAACACCGCCGGGTCGGACGGGAAGGTCACCTGATGCTTCCCTGGCGGCGACACCGGCGCACCACCTCACGTCTGGACCCCAGGGTGCAGGCCGACGGTTGGCAGCTGTGCTCGCTCCTGCTCGACTACCCGGACGAAGCACTGGTGGAGCGGCTCCCGGTCCTGTGCGAGGTCGCGGCCGCGTTGCCGCCGGAGCTGGCCGAGCCCTTGGCACGGTTCCTGACCCATGCGGGCGGGACGAGTCTCGACGTGCTCCAGCAGGACTACGTCGAGACCTTCGACGTCACCCGCAAGTGCGCGTTGCACCTGACCTACTTCCTGCACGGCGACACGCGCAACAGGGGAGTGGCGCTGGTCCAGTTCAAGCAGCTCTTCCGTGAGCACGGGGTCGAGCTCACGGACGGCGACGGCGAGCTGCCCGACCATCTCGCGGTCGTGCTCGAGTTCGGGGCCACCGTCGCCCCCGACGCGGCGTGGAAGATCCTCAACGACCACCGCGTAGGCATCGAGCTGCTGCGCAGGGCCCTGCTGAAGCGAGAGTCCCCCTGGGCCGACGTGGTCCAGGCGGTCCGGGCCACCCTGCCCGAGCTCAAGGGTGACGACAACCAGGCACTCGCCCGGTTGATCTCCCAGGGCCCACCGCAGGAGACGGTCGGCCTGGACGACGCGGCGCTCAACGCCCCCTATGCCATCGACCCGGCACTGGACCAGATGCACGCCCCGGCAGCGGGATGCGGTGACGGTTCTACCTCGACCAGCAGTAGTCAGTCTCTCGGCACATCTATCCCCGTAGGAGCCCCCCGATGAGCACCTTCCTCTGGGTGATCTTTCCCTATATCTGCCTGGCGGTCTTTGTCGTCGGGCACGTCTGGCGCTATCGCTACGACAAGTTCGGCTGGACCACCCGCAGCTCGCAGCTCTATGAGACCAAGCTGCTGCGGATCGGCAGCCCGCTGTTCCACTTCGGCATCCTCGGTGTGGCGGGCGGGCACTTCCTGGGGTTGATCGTCCCGCAGAGCCTGACCGACCGGATCGGCATCAGCCACGACATGTATCACTTCGTCGCGATGGCCTTCGGCATCCCGGCCGGCATCGCCGCGCTCGCCGGTCTGGTCATCCTGGTCTATCGCCGCCGCACCGTCGGTCCGGTCTTCTCCGCGACGACCGTCAACGACAAGGTGATGTATGCCGTGCTAGGACTGGTCATCGTGCTCGGCATGTGGAACACGATCGCCGGCGGTCTGCTGACCATCGGAGGCGAGTACAACTACCGTGACGGTGTCTCGCCGTGGTTCCGCCAGATCTTCTGGTTCCAGCCGGATGCCTCGCTGATGGAGGGCGCACCGCTCGGCTTCCAGCTGCACGCGTTCTTTGCGTTCCTGCTCTTTGCGATGTGGCCGTTCACCCGCCTGGTCCACGTCTTCAGCGCTCCGATCGGCTACTTCACTCGGCCCTACATCGTCTACCGCAGCCGCGACGATCGTCCGGGCGCGGGCGCTGGCACTCGAGCACCGAAGCGGGGTTGGGAGAAGGTTGGCTAACAGTCCGACCGTCGATCCAGTCGACAGCCTCACCCCTGACCAGCTGACCCGCTACTCGCGCCATCTGCTGCTGCCGGGGATCGGGTTGGAGGGCCAGAAGCGGCTGGTCAACGCCCGCGTCGCCGTGGTCGGTGCTGGCGGGCTCGGCTCGCCGGCGCTGCTCTACCTGGCCGCAGCCGGCGTCAGTCACCTCACGGTCATCGACGACGACCAGATCGACCTGACAAACCTGCAGCGCCAGGTGATCCACCGCACTGCCGACGTCGGGATGTCCAAGGTGGACAGTGCCGCTCGCGCGGTCCGCGACCTCAACCCGCTGGTCACCGTCGACGGTGTGCGCGACCATCTCGACGAGGACAACGTGCGCGGCATCCTTGCCGGGCACCACGTGATCCTGGACGGCAGCGACAACTTTGACACCCGTTATGTCGTCAACGACGCGGCGATGGCCCTGGGGATCCCCCTCGTGTGGGCAGCGGTCCTGCGCTTCGACGCGCAGATCAGCACCTTCCTGCCCCCTGGGCTGGGTGGCGCCGGCGCCGTGCAGCTGCGCGACCTGTTCCCGGTGCCGCCGCGCCCCGAGGACGTGCCCAGCTGCGCCGAGGCCGGCGTCCTGGGCGCGATGGTCGGTCAGGTCGGCTCGATCATGGCTGCCGAGGCGGTCAAGCTGATCACCGGCACCGGCGAGCCGCTGGTGGGGCGGATCCTCCTGCTCGACGCGCTCACCCAGCGCACACGCGAGATCCCGCTGCGCCCGGCGGCTGCCGACGCCGGCACCGCGACGCCGCACCGTGCCCGGATGCCCGAGGCCGGTGAGAGCCGGGACCTCGTGGCCATCCCGGAGATGACGGCGACCGAGGTGCATGACGGTCTGGACGCGTTGCAGGTCATCGACGTGCGGGAGCCGGGGGAGCACGCGCTCGGGACGGTGCCGGGTGCGCGCACCATCCCTGTCGGCGAGGTGCTGACCTGGGAGGACCGGGCCGCCGTCGGCGACGGGCCGGTGGTGCTCTACTGCAAGACCGGACCGCGGGCCGGCCGGGCGGCCCGCCACCTGGTCCATCTCGGCCACCCCGACGTGCGGGTGATGACCGGCGGGATCCTGCAGTGGATCGAGGACGTCGACCCGAGTCTGCCGAGATACTGATGCCGAGCGATGACCGGGCGCCGCAGCGACCGGCCCGACCCGAGCACGACATCATCGTGCTGGCGGGCGGTCGCGGCTCCCGGCTCGGCGGGATGGACAAGGCGGCGCTTGAGGTCGCCGGACGGCGACTGCTGGACCGGGTGCTGGACTCTGCGGCGGCGGCACGCCGGGTCGTGGTCGTCGGGCCGGTCGCTGTCGTCGAGCCGGTCCTGCAGACGGTGGAGGAGCCGCCTGGCGGCGGACCCGTCGCCGGCATCGCCGCCGGCATGATGACCCTTGGTGCGCTGCCCGGCACGGTCGCGTGGACCCTGGTCCTGGCGGTGGACCAGCCGCAGGCCGCCGCCGCGGTCCCCGACCTGCTCGAGGCGGCCGCCCACGCCGGGTCTCACGTCGAGATGGTGTGTCCCCAGGACACGACGGGGCACCCTCAGTGGCTGCTCGCCGCCTACCGCACCACCGCGCTGGTTTCCGCACTGGACCGCGTCGGCACGGGTCACGGGACGTCGGTCCGACGACTCGTCGCTGACCTCTCCTGGGCCCCCGCGAGCGCGGCCCACGTGGGCGACATCGACACGTGGGAGGACCATGCGGCCTGGCAGGCCCGGCTGGAGTGAGGCCCACCCCCTCAACCGCGCCGGAGCAGGGTCAGCACCTCCAGGTGCGGTGTCTGCGGGAACATGTCAAACAGTCGCGCCCGCACCGGCACGAGTGAGGGCATGCGCTCCAGGTCCCGGGCGAGCGAGTCCACGTTGCAGCTGGAATAGAGCACGTGCTGCATCTGTGAGGACTCCAGCCATTCGGTCAGGACGGGGCCGATGCCCCGTCTCGGCGGGTTGACCACGACCAGATCGGGTGGTGCCAGCCCTCGGAGCGGCCCTGCCTCACCGGCTCCCACACCGGAGGCGGCGTCCCCGACCTCAAACCTGGCCGCGCCCGGCAGCTCCGCCGCTGTGGTGCGGGCACTGGCCACGGCCTCGGACGAGATCTCGAGGCCCAGGACATCGCGCGGTGTGCCGTCAGGACGCAGCAGGGCGTGCAGCGCAAAACCACCGACGCCGCAATACAGGTCCCACAGCGTGACGGGGTCGACCTGGTGGATCCAGTCCTGCGCCTGGCGATAGAGGCCGGCAGCCACCGTTGTGTTGGTCTGGAAGAAGGACCCGGTCCGCAGACGCAGCCGCACCTCGTTGACCTGCATCGGCAGGTCCTCGGCCACGGTCAGGACAATCTCTTCCGGACCCTCCAGGACTGCGGCATGGTCCGGCTGGAGATTGACCGAGACGACGCGCAGCCCGGGGATGGTCTCCAGCAACCAGGGGAGGGCACGCGCGATGCGCACCTGCTGACCCGGTGACCGGAGGACAAACCGGATCATCAGCTCCCCGTCGGGGGAGTGGGTCAGCAGGACGTGCTTGAGCTCGCCGCTGCGACGCACGACGTCATAGGGCACCAGCCCCAGGGTGGCGATGACCTCCGGCACCTGCTCCACGACCTCGGCCAGACCTGGCTCATAGAGACCGCAGTGCCGCAGGTCGACACCCTGCCGGTGGGCGTCGAGGATGCCGGCTGTCGGCTCGTCCCGCGTGCCGCCGACGACCAGCTTTGCCTTGTTGCGGAAGCCCTCCGGCACGCTGCCGAACGGCGCCTCCCAGCTCAGACCTGGACAGGCTGCCGCCAGCGCACGGGCCGCGCGCGACTGCTTGTCAGCGAGCTGACCGGCATAGTCGGTCCCCATCAGCGAGCAGGAACGACACCTGCCAGCATCGAAGTAGTCGCACTGCATGACCTGGGCGACAGACAGCTGACCGAGGGGGTGGGCGTCTGACACCAGGCCAGGGTAGTCGGCTGCGGTGGCCGGCACGCAGACGACGGGTGCGACGTAGGGTTGGGGCCGTGACTGACCTGACAGCCCCGACGCTCAACACCACCACCGTCGGCGAGGCCGGGGCCGACGAGCGGGTGGTTTTCCTGCACGGCCTCTTCGGCCAGGGCAAGAACTTCACCACCATCGCCAAGGCGCTCCAGCCGGGGTTCACCTCGTTGCTCGTGGACCTGCCCAACCACGGCAGGTCGGCGTGGACCCAGGAGTTCTCCTATGCCGACATGGCGGACACCGTGGCTGACCACCTGCGCGAGGATTTCGCGGCGGACGGCCGGGTGCACGTCGTCGGTCACTCGATGGGTGGCAAGGTCGCGATGGCCCTGGCCCTGCGCCACCCCGACCTGGTGGACCGCCTGGTCGTGGTCGACATCGCGCCCGTGTCATCAGCCGACATGAGCGAGTTCGAGCACCTCCTTGGTGCGCTGGCCACCCTGGACCTCGACGACCTGCCGAGTCGCAGCGCCGCCGATGACCGGCTGGCCGACCGCATCCCGCACACCGGCACCCGGGGCTTCCTGCTGCAGAACCTGCGTGCCGACGGGGACGGCTGGCGCTGGCAGGCCAACCTGGACCTGCTGCTCGCCGAGCTGCCGACGATCGGCGGTTTCATCCCCGACGGTGCGCCGTTCGACCGGCCCGTGCTCTGGGTCGCCGGTGAGCGCTCGCCCTATGTCCAACCAGAGCACCGTCCCGCGATGGAGGAGCTCTTCCCCCGGACCGTGCTGGTCACCATCAAGGGTGCCGGGCACTGGGTGCACTCGGAGCGGCCGGAGGCGTTCACCTCCGCCGTGCGCACCTTCCTGACGGCCGAGTGACGAGGGGCCTGAGACCCCGTCGGGACGGGTGACCTCAGGGTCGGGCGGCTCTGGCGCGGCGCAGGGCCCTGGCCTCCACCTCATAGCGCGAGGCGCGACCCGCCCCGGTGGCGAAGAAGCGCCGGTGCAGGCCTCCCTCGACCTCCACCATGTCGTCGACGGTCAGGCGTTTGGCTGCCGCGCGGGTGCGAGCGCTCCAGCAGGCGACCTCGATGGCGTCCACCTGGGTCCTGGCCTTCCCGGGTGGTTCGCCCGTGGGCGCGGAGCGGCTGCGCGCGCGTGGTCGCGGCACGACGACGCGGAGCTGGACGACCTCGTCACCGCTGGGCATCACGCGTGACTCGGGGCCCCAGCTGACCCGGCCCACCAGGTGGACGGTGTTGCGGGTCTCGATCTCGGGAGCGGCACGAGCTGATCTCGGTGGTGGACTCATGCTGACAGGCTCGCCGGTCAGGACGCGGTCGGTCGAGCCGGCAGCCGCCCACTGTGGACGCACGGCGGTCTGGGTACACCCTGTGGACTGTGCGCCCTCACCGGCCGACACCACAGGCGCCGCCACATCGCCGGTTCGATCTGAGAGACTACGGGTTCACCCACAGGAGGACACCGTGCCCACCGTTCGATACTTCGCAGCCGCCGCCGAGGCTGCTGGCACCGATCAGGAGCAGGTCAGCGCCAGCACGATTGAGTCGCTGCTCAGCGGACTGGTCGCCAGGCACGGAGATGCGATGGACGCCGTGCTCGCCCGCAGCTCGCTGCTCCACGAGGGACGCTACGTGTCGGATCCCACTGTGGTGCTCTCCGCGGACGCCGTGGTCGACGTGCTGCCACCGTTCGCCGGCGGCTGAGCCACACACGCCGGCCATCGCGGTGAGTGACTAGGCGTCAGGCCTCGGTGAGGAAGTCGTCCTCCGCCTGGTCGGTGCGCTCCACGTGCTCGAGGGCGAGCTGCAACGTCATCGCGGCTGACTGGTAGTCAGCGTGGCAGTAGACGCTGATCCGGGCCGGACCCACCAACCAGTGGGATGCCTCACTGGGGGGGCGACGCCGGTCGTAGTCCTTGCGCGGTGGTCCGTGCACCTCCGTCAGGTCAGCACTCATCTCACCACAGACCCGTTGGACGTCCTGGGCCATGCCGTTGCCGAGGATGTGCAGCCCCACCAGCGCCCCGTCATACGTGTGAGCCAGCACAAAACTGGCGTCCAGCTCACGCTCGCCGGTGAGGCGGAAGGCGCGGCCTGGATAGCCGGGGAGAGTGTCGGCGCGGGTGAGTCGCAGCTCCCCGAGGAACGCGTCGAGCTCGGCCTCGGTGCCTGGCCACCCACCGTCCATGACCTCCTCCACGAGGTCACGCAACATGACTGTCGTGGGGAGACCGTTGCGCACCATGCGTTCACCGTATGACGCAGGGCGCGGTGTCGCATGTTCTGACGACAACCGGTGGCACCGGCCCGGCGCCACCGGACCGGTGGCTGAACCCATTCCCACGAGTCCCTGCGGGCGCTAGACTCGGCGCTGTGGCGCGCCCGCTGATCATGGCCGTGGATCCGGAGCCCGAGGCACTGTCACGCACCGAGGGAGAGTTGAGTCGCCGGTTCGGCGCCGACTACACGGTGCGCGCGGAGACCTCGGCCGACGATGCGTTGCGCCACCTGGAGCGCGCGGCCGAGACGGGCGAGCCGGTGGCGCTCGTGCTGGCTGACACCTGGCTGCCGGAGATTCCCGGGGCTGAGCTGCTCGCCCGGGTGCGCACCCTGCATCCGGACGCGGGCCGTGGCCTGATGGTGCCGTGGGGCGCGTGGGGTCACCGGGAGACGACGACCCAGATCTTGACGGCCATGTCGCGGGGGGACATCAACTACTACGTCCTCAAGCCCTGGACCACGCCGGACGAGCTGTTCAACAAGACCGTCAGTGAGTTCGTCCAGCTGTGGTCGCGCAGCGTCGCCGGTGCCGAACGTGAGGTCGTGGTGGTCGGGGAGCCTCGTGACCGTCGCGGCCACCAGGTCCGCAGCTTCCTGACCCGCAACGGCATCCCGCACGCCTTCCTCGAACGCGGCACCCCGGCTGGGGCGGAGGCGCTCGGGCGCAGCGGCGTGCCCGATCCCGAGTCAGTGACCGGCCCCCTGACCGTGTGGATGCCGGCCATCGGCGGCACCGTCCTGCAGGACCCCACCGATGCCGAGCTCGGCGAGGCGTGGGGCCTGCACACGACCCTCGCTCCTGGCGACCGTGACGTCGACCTGGTGGTGATCGGTGCCGGCCCGGCTGGTCTGGCCTCGGCGGTCTCAGCCTCGTCAGAGGGGCTCAGCGTCCTGTGTCTGGAGCACCTCGCGCTCGGGGGCCAGGCGGGCACCAGTTCCCTGATCCGTAACTATCTCGGTTTTGCCCGTGGACTGGGCGGCACCGAGCTCACCCAGCGAGGCTTCCAGCAGGCGTGGGTCTTTGGCACCAGCTTCGTGATCACCCGGCCAGTGACCGCACTGCAGGCCGATGATGTCGGCTTCCTGGTCGAGGTCGAGGGCGAGGGACCGGTCCGCTCACGGGCGGTGGTCCTGGCGACAGGCGTCGCCTACCGCCGCCTCCCGGTCGAGGCCCTCGACCGCCTCCAGGGCACCGGGGTCTACTACGGCGCGAACGTCTCGGAGGCCCAGGGGCTGAAGGGTGCCCGGACCATGGTGGTCGGCGGAGGCAACTCCGCCGGACAGGCAGCCCTGCACCTGCAGCGGTATGCCGCTCAGGTCGCCATTGTCATCCGGGGGCCCGACCTGTCCGCGACCATGTCGCAGTATCTGATCGACGAGATCAACTCCAGCGACCGGATCACCGTGCTGGCCGACAGCGAGGTCGTCGCGGCGACCGGCGAGGAGTGGCTGGAGTCGGTGACGCTGCGACAGCGCACATCGGGGGAGGAGACGGTCCACCCGGTGCAGGGCCTCTTTGTGATGATCGGTGCAGAACCCCACACCCAGTGGCTGCCCGAGGAGGTCACCCTGGACACGCGGGGCTTCGTGGCGACCGGGATCGAGCACGGCCCGGACCGCCCGCACCTGTCCTACGAGACCTCGGTCCCGGGCCTCTTTGCGGTCGGTGACGTCCGCAGCGGCTCGGTCAAACGCGTTGCCGCGGCTGTCGGCGAGGGATCAGTGGTCGTCGCACAGATCCACCAGTACCTCGCCCTGAGCGGTCCCGGGCCGCGATGAGACCGCGGGCGAGGCTGCTTCCAGCGGCCATCGCCCTGGCGCTCCCGCTCGCCGGTCTAGCCCTCCTGCTTGGTTTTCCCCAGCTGGACCTTGTCTGGCAGCATCACCCCTCGCACTTCTGGATCGTGCTGGGGGCCGCGCTGCTCAGCGTGGCTCTGTCCTATGTCACCTGGGTCAACGCCGCTCGCCGCGCGGACGCACGCGTGATGCTCGTCTCCCTCGCCTTCCTGGCCCCCGCCGGCTTCCTGGCGCTGCACGCTCTGGCCACACCAGGCGTCCTGCTGGCCGGCGGCAACGCGGGCTTCGACCTGTCCACACCTGTCGGCATCGCCCTCGGGGCTGCCCTCGCGGCGCTGTCCGCCCGCGAGGTGGAGGGCGCTGCCGCGGTGACATCAGTGCGTCGGGCGCGGCTGCTGCGCCTCACCCTGCTGACCGTGATGGCGGCCTGGGCGGCGGTCTCGCTGCTGGAGCTGCCCCCGCTCGGCGGCGGCTCGACCCCGGAGCGTGTGTCCGGGTGGTTTGTGACCATCGCGGTTGCGGCGACAGGTCTCTATGGATTCGCAGCCGTGGCCTATCTTCGCCTGTGGGGTCGCCGGGGCGGTCTGATGCCGCTGGCGGTAGCCGCCGCGTTCGTCCTCCTGGGCGAGGCGATGGTCGCGGTGACCCTCGCGCCGAACTGGCACCTGAGCTGGTGGGAGTGGCACCTCCTGCTGCTAGTGGCGTTCGCCCTGGTCGCCTGGGGGGCCAACCGGCAGTGGCATGAGGAGCGGTTCGCTGACCTCTACCTCGACCGGACCGTCTCCGGCACCCGTGAGATGACCGTCCTCTTTGCCGACCTGCAAGGGTTCACGACCTTCTCGGAGTCGCACCCACCCGACGAGGTCCGCACCATGCTCAACACCTACTTCGACGCCGCCATCCCGCCGGTGGTGACCCGGCACGGGGGAGTGGTGGACCGCATCATCGGGGACGCGCTCATGGTGACCTTCAACAGCCTCGGGGACCAGCCGGACCATGCGGTGCAGGCCACCCGAGCCGGGCTGGCGCTCCAGGCAGAGACCAGCCGCATCGCAGAGCAGCACCCGAGGTGGCCACGGTTCCGGGTCGGGATCAACACCGGTGAGGTCGCCGTCGGGATCGTGGGCAGCGCGGGAGGTCGGACCCTGACCGTCATCGGGGACGTCGTCAACACGGCGTCCCGGCTGGAAGGTGCTGCCCCGGTGGGGCGTGTCGCGATCAGCGCCGCCACCCTGGACCAGCTGCCCGACGGCGTGGTCACCCAGCCGCTGGGTGACCTGGAGCTGAAGGGTCGCACCGAGCCTGTCGCCGCCTACGTTGTCGACCGCCTCGGCTGAGCTCAGCGGCGCAGGTAGTCCTCCAGGTGGTCGCGCTCGGCCTCGAGCGCGTCGAGCCGGGCCTTGACCACGTCACCGATGGAGATGATGCCCTTGAGTGCACCGTCCTCGATCACCGGCAGGTGCCGCAGGCGCCGCTCTGTCATCGTCGCGGCCAGGTTGACCAGGTCGTCCCCGGCCGTGACGGAGTGCACCTCGGTGGACATCAACTCGGACAGGGGGCTGGTCTGCTCGTGACCGGTCCGCAGATGATGGACCACGTCACGTTCCGAGACGATCCCGACGACGGTGTCCTCGTCCAGGACGACGACAGCACCGATCTTGTGGTCATCGAGGGTCTCCAGCAGCTGTGTCACCGTCGCGGTGGACGGCAGGGTGACGACGGAACTGCCCTTGTTCTTGATCAGGTCGGCGACGCGCATACATGACGCTAGCACGCAGGTCAGCACGCTGTCTCGAATCGTCTGACAGACTTCGGCGCCCCACCCAACCTTTCGTGGGTCCGACGGGGTGGACCAGGTGTCGTCACGACGTTTTCCGGGGGAGCTTCGGTGCCGGGGACGCTGTCTGTGCCGAGTGGCTGAGCAGGCGGGTCAGGCACCTGGTCGGTCACTCAGCTGCGCCAGCTGCTCGACCAGCCACGGGCTCAGGGCCCACGGGGCAGCCGCGGCGGCGGCGGAGAGCTCACCGGGGGTCACCCACCGCAGGTCCATCACCTCGTCGGGGTTGGGGTGAGGCTGCTGCGAGGTCCGGGCGGTGAAGACGGGACATACCTCGTTCTCGACCGTGCCGGAGGCGTCGACGGCTCTATAGCGGAAGGTGGGGAGCAGCGGTTGCAGGTCGGTGACCTCCAGACCCAGCTCGTGCCGGGCATGCCGGCGCACGGCATCGGCCGGGTCCTCGCCGGGGCGCGGATGACCGCAGAAGGCGTTGGTCCACACCCCCGGCCAGGTGCGCTTGGTGAGAGCACGCCGGGTCAGCAGCACCCGGCCCTGCTCGTCATAGAGGTGGCAGGAGAAGGCCAGGTGCAGCGGCGTGTCCTCGTGGTGCACCGTCGCCCGGGGAGCAGAACCGATGGGTGTGAGGTCCTCGTCCAGCAGGATGACCTCGTCGGGGAGGTCGCCGAGTCCAGGGTCGTCGTCGGTCGGAGTCGTCGGGTGTGTCACGTGGTGGCCTTTCGGAGGGGGCGTCGGTCTGGACGCGTGAACGTGTCTGCCCATCGCTGCCAGGGCGGGATGTCCTGCCAGTTGACCCGCAGTGTGCGCAGGGCGCGGGTCATGCGGCGCCGTCGCTGGACGGCGCCCCGCAGGGACCGCATGGAGACGCCCACGGTCATGGAGGGGACCAGGTCGATCCGCGCGGCAGGGCCCAGCACCAGGGCGAGATCCATGTCGTCGTGCAGCTCGCGGTCGTCGCGGTGCACCGCCGCTGACGCCTGCTGCCAGGCGTCACGGCGGATGGCCATCGACGACCCCCACAGCACATGGTGCCCGGCCGCGAGCAGGCCGAGCGCGTAGTAGCTGCCCAGGTAGGCGACGGACAGGAGGTGCCCTAGTCCCCGCGGTGCATCGTGGAAGACGCCCACCCCACTGACGGCGACGGTGCCGGGCCGGCGGTCCAGGGCTCGGACGACCTGCTCGACCCACGCCCTGGACGGCAGCGAGTCCGCGTCGAGCCGTGCGATCACCGAGCCGGTGGCCGCGTCATAGCCCGTGGCGGCCGCCGCGGGGATGCCTACCGAGGGCTCGGTGACGACCCGTGCGCCGTGGGCGAGCGCGACTGCCACGGAGTCGTCGCTCGAGGCGTTGTCGACCACGACGACCTCCAGCGGTGCCACGGTCTGGCGGGCCAGGGCCTGCAGGCACCGCTCCAGACGCCGGGCGTCGTTGCGCACCGGGATCACCACGCTCACGTCACTCATCGTCGTCCTCAGCCACTGCTCCCAGCGTCGCACCGGCCAGTGCCGATCCCACCGTCCCGGCCGCGAGGTCACCCACCGTGTCGTCATAACCCACGCCGATGGCGTCGTTGAGATACGTGTAGCCGAACCATTCGCCAACCTCCCAGATTACGCCGAGGAGCGCCCCGACGCCGGCGGTCACGATGATCGCGCCCAGCCGGGACATCAGCGGGGCGACGGCCCGGTAACGCACCATGACCAGCACGGCCACGAGGGCGAGCAACCCGTTGGCAACGGCATGGACGAGCAGGTCGAGCCCGGGCACTTTGACGTACCAGTCGAGGGTGGCGGCCCAGGCTCCCAGGATGAGGGTCGCTCCGGTGGCGGCCTGCACGACACCGGACAACCCGGCCACCCGGGGCACCGTCACGCCGAGCAGGACGAGGGCAAAGACCGCGACGACGACACCGTCCCACCAGAACGCGGCCAGGAAGGAGACGATGGCGACGCCCGCGACGAGATCGGTCGCCACCCTGGCCCACCGAGGGCCGGGCACCAGGAGCTCAGGAGGCAAGGCTGATCCAGATGAACAGCTGGGTGACCAGGAAGCCAGTGACCAGGTTGAGCCAGATGAAGCGTCGCCACCCGGCGTTGGCCTGCTCGCAGTCCGCATCTGCCAGCCCGAGGTAGGGGGCGACGCTGGCGGCATACGGCAGGACCAGCAGGGCCGCGAGCCCTCCCGGCCACCCGGTGAGCAGCAGGATGACCCCCGCCGCCAGATAGCCCACGAAGGCCGCTCGCACCGTGCGCGCGGCCCCCAGCCAGGTCGCGACGGAGGAGATGTCGGCGGCGCGGTCGGCCTGGATGTCCTGGACCGCACCGAAGGCCTGGGACGCCATGCCCCAGACAAAGAATGCCGCCAGGGCAGCCAGGACTGGCGGCGAGAACGTGGCGTCCGCCAGGGCCAGGCCGAACACGGCCGGGCTGACGAAGTGGGTGCTGGACGTGGCCGAGTCCAGGACCGGCCGCTCCTTGAAGCGCAGGCCCGGTGCCGAGTAGGCGACCACCGCGAAGACGCTGACGGCCAGGATGATGGTGGACCGCAGGTCGCCCCACAGCACCAGGACGACCACGAACGGCAGGTTGGTCACGGCTGCGGCCCACAGGGTCAGCCGGTGCCAGCGCCGCGACAGGATCACGCCCTCCAGCCCTCCCTTGCGGGGGTTGCGCAGGTCGGACTCGTAGTCGAAGACGTCGTTGACGCCATACATCAGCAGGTTGTAGGGAATCAGGAACCACAGGGTGCCGACCACCAGCGCGGGGGTGATCCCGCCACCTGACATGAGGTATGCCGCGGCGAACGGATAGGCGGTGTTGACCCAGCTCACCGGGCGGGAGGAGCCGACGAGCTGACGCACGGCCGCCACGGCCGGGGGACCGGACGTGGCGGAGGCCGAACTGGTGGCCGTCATGTGATCCCCTCTCTGTGGATCAGCAGCTCGCGCAGGGCCGGCAGCAGCAGTCCGGCTGCCACGGGCCAGGCGAGGTCCTCGACAGGAGCGTGCCACAGCCGCACCCCGAGGAGGGACTCCTCGTTGAAACGGAACAGGTCCGCCTGGATCATCAAGCTGTCGAACACGACGGTCAGGACGAGGAGGATGCCGATGGTGATGCCGGTGGCCAGCCACCACCGGGTGGTCAGGCGGCAACGGACCGAGGCGAGCACGGCCACCGCGCCACACGCGGCCACGAAGACCCCCGCGAGGGCTGCATAGCTCATCGTGCGCCCTCCCCGACCCGTGCGAGGCACAGCTCGACCAGCCCGCGGAGCACCAGCGTGACGTAGCACAGGAAGGTGATGAAGAGCAGCTCCTCGACCGGCAGCTCGGGCGCGAGCATGAGGCCGGTCATCGCCGCACTGTCCCCGCGGTGATAGAAGCCGAGGGAGATCGCGGCGACGTCCCACAGCAGGAACACGACGATGCCGGTGGCCAGGACGAGCAGGGAGCGGCGGCGGTCCCGCCACAGGACCAGGTTGAAGCGCCTGTCCAGCAGAGCCATGCACGCCGTCGCCGCCAGGAGCACGCCGGCGTAGGCCAGCCCGCTCACGGTGCCTCGCTCAGGGGTCCGGTCCTGGTCGGCACGGGTGAGGGACCAGTCGACGTGTCGCCGCGCAGGTGCTTGAGCACCAGCTCGGCGCTGATCAGGCACATGGGGAGGCCGATCCCGGGGATCGTGCTCGCGCCGGCATAGAGCAGGCCGTCCACGTGGCGCGACCGGTTGCGGGAGCGGAACATCGCGCTCTGCCTCAGCGTGTGACTCGGTCCGAGCATGCCGCCCTGCCATGCCGACAGGTCCGCGGCAAAGTCGCCCGGCCCGATGGTGTGGCGCACCACGATCCGCTCGGCCAGGTCCGGGATGCCCGCCCACTCGGCCACCTGGGTGATGGCCGCGTCAGCGACCCGCTCGATGACCGGGTCTCCTGCTCCGTGTGCACCACCGCGGCCCAGCGTCGGGTCGGCTGGGACCGGGACGAGCACGAAGAGGTTCTCATGGCCCTTGGGGGCGACGCCGGAGTCCGTGGCCGACGGCTTGCAGACGTAGACCGACGCCGGGGTCGGCACGCGCCCACCGAAGATCGCGTCGAAGTTTGCGTGCCAGTCGTGGGTGAAGAACAGGGAGTGGTGGGGCAGCTGCGGGAGCTCACCCTGCACACCGAGGAGCACCAGCACGGCTCCCGGCCCGGAGACCTGTGTGTCCCAGTATTTCTGGGGATAGGTGCGCAGCTCGTGGGGGAGCAGCTGTGTCTCGAGATGGTGCAGGTCACCCGCTCCGACCACGACATCGGCGTGGTGCTCGTGATCGAGACCGTCCGCGCCCCTCCAGCGCACGCCGGTCACCCGGGCACGGGGGCGCTGGAGCCGCGGAACGGGCAGGGCGCCGCGTCTTAGGCCGGTGGCCTGAGTGGTCACCGCGGTGACGGTCGCACCGGTGTGGATGCGCACGCCGCGCTCCGTGGCGAGTGCGGCGATGACCTCGATGAGACGGGCGAAGCCACCCTGGGGATACATCACGCCCCCCGTCAGGTCCAGGGCACTCATCAGGTGATAGAGACTCGGCGCGCGGTCGGGGGAGGAGCCCAGGAACACCGCTGGGTAGCCGAGGACCTGGCGCAGCCGCACGTCGCTGAAGCGTGCCGCCACAAAGCTCTCCAACGAGCGGGCGAGCTGGGGCAGCAGACGTGGCAACCGCCGGGCGACGTCGGGGGAGGCCTGGGCCAGTGCAGAGGTGAAGTTGGTGTAGAGGAAGTGGCGCAGTGCGATGGCATAGGCCTCCCGCGAGGAGTCGAGGTAGGCCGCCAGGGCACTGCCCGCCCCCGACTCGATCTGCTCGAAGGCCGCCAGGTTGGCCGCGGTGTCCGCCATGACGTCCAGGTGCGGCGGTGGCTCGGTCCCAGACTCGCCCTCGAAGAAGACCCGGTAGGCAGGGTCGAGCACCTGCAGGTCGAGCTGCTCCTCCATCGAGGATCCCAGGAGCTGGAAGAAGTGGTCGAACACCTCGGGCATCAGCAGCCACGACGGCCCGGTGTCGAAGCGGAATCCGTCGACCGTTCGCGAACCTGCCCGGCCGCCGACCTCCGGCTGCTGCTCGAACAGGTCGACGTCGTGCCCGTCGGCAGCCAGGAGTGCAGCAGAGGCCAGGCCGGCGATCCCGCCGCCGATCACCGCGATCCTGGTGGGAGCCGGAGTCACCGAGCCACCAGTGCGCTACGCGCCACGATCTGTGCCTTGACCAGGTCTGGCACGCGCACCCGCTCACGGGAGATCTGCGCGGCCGGTGTCGCACGCAACCGGGCCGACAGGGCGGCAAAGAGCGCGTGCGCTGCGTGGACGGCACGCCGGCTGCTGGGCGGCAGCCGGGAGATGGCGAGGGCCGCTGTGCGGAGGTCGGCGTCGATGTCGTCCAGGAGCAGGTCACGCTCACGGTCGGTGAAGGTGCCCAGGTCGATCCCGGGAAAGTAGGTCCGGCCGAGCAGGTCCTGGTCCGCCCGGAGGTCGCGCAGGAAGTTGACCTTCTGGAACGCGGCACCCAGACGTCGTGCCCCGGGCGCCAGGTCGTGATAGGCCTCGTGGTCCCCGCCAACAAACACCCGCAGACACATCAGACCCACCACCTCGGCGGAGCCGTAGACATAGCCGGACAGACTCTGCTGGTCGTGGACCGTCACGGACAGGTCGGCGCGCATCGAGTCGAAGAACGGGTCAATGAGGTCAGCGCCGATGTGGTGCTCGGCTGCGGTCAGCGCGAAGGCATGCACGACCAGGTTGGCGCTCCCGCCTGCCTCGATGGCCCGGTGGGTCTCGTCCTGCAGCCCGTCCAGCAGCCGGGACCGCTGGTCTGCGTCCCAGGGCTGCTGGTCGTCGTCCACGAGCTCGTCCGCGACGCGGACCAGGGCATAGATGCACCGCACGTGGGTGCGGACGGGTTCGTGGAGCAGCCGGGTCGCCCACCCGAAGGATGTGGAGTAGTGCTCGATCACGGCAGCGGCGCTAGCCCGCGCGGCGTTGTCGTATGACGTCAAGGGGGGATGTGGCCTTCGCCGGGGGGGCAGGGGCATCATGCGGCTCCTCGCGCGCTTTCGTGGGCGGATGCCACGGTCTCGTCGGAGGGCCTGAGCGTAGCGGACCGGACCAGCAGCAGCTCGGTCATCGCGGCCATGGTGGCTGCCGCCCGGTCGGGCAGGGCGGCAGAGGACGCAAGGGCGGCATCACGCAGCGCCCCCACGTGGGTCTCCACCGCGTCCCGGGCGCCACTGACCACCAGCAGGTCGCGGGCCCGCTGGGCACCCTGGGGCGACAGGTCGGGGTCTCCGACGAGGGTCTCGAGCTGCTCCCACAACGGGGTTGAGCGGGCCGCGACGATGAGGGCGGTGCACTTGCCCTCCCGCAGGTCGCAGAGCGGGTCCTTGCCGGTCTCCTCGACCGGGGCGAAGACACCGTCCAGGTCGTCGCGCAGCTGGAAGGCGATGCCCAGGGCCCTGCCGGCCTGCGTGAGGGCGTGCACCACCTCGTCATCGGCGCCGGCGAGGATCGCGGCCGCCTGCATCGGCAGCTGGAAGGAGTAGGCGGCGGTCTTCCACTCGGCGATGTCGAGCGCCTCGACCATCGACGCGTCTGCGCTCAGGCTCACCCGCACGTCCGCCAGCTCCCCGGCGGCGCTGCGGTGGAGGACCTCCTCCAGCAGGTCGAGGAGACGGGCCACCACCGTGGGACGAGCGCCGCACAGGGCGATCTCACGGACAGCCCCGGCAAGCGCCAGATCACCGGCCAGGATGCCGGCCGCCTCCCCATAGTGCCGGGCCGGGCCCGCAGCCGCACCGGACGCGGTCGCGCGGTCTGTGAACGTCCCGGTGATGTTGGGTCTCCCGCGCCGGACGCCGTCCCCGTCGATGACGTCGTCGTGGATCACAAACGCCGTGTGCAACAGCTCGACCGCGTCACCGACGCGGGCCGCGACCTCGTGGTCCGTCCCGCCGAGCGCGGCATACAGGCCGGTGAGCAGAGCCGGACGGAACCTCTTGCCGCCCTCGGTCTGCTGCTGCAGCGTCTGCCAGAGCACCCGGTCGTGCTCGTCCACGACCTGTGCGTGACCGGTCGCGAAGAAGCGCTGATGGGCCGAGGCGGAGCGGGGCGCAGGATCGGGGGCGACGGCGGTCTCGGGCGCTGAGACCGCCGGGGGAGTGGTGACTCGCCGCGTCGTGACGGCAGTTGGTCTGGTCATGGTGGCTCATCTCGTGCGTCGGGGACCGGAAGTCCGGTGTGTCGCCTAGAGCAAGCATGCACCATAGACAAACATATGACAAACACTAGACACACTCGGCGCGTCGATCCTGAGGACGCCCGCGCGTCAGCGCGCGGGGCGGACCTTGACCGCCACTTCGCGCGCCGCTTGCACCACGGAGTGAGGCAGCAGGATGCCCTCGACGGCCTCGGCCTTCGCAGCGCCACCGCCGACGAAGACCAGCAGTCCTGGATACAGCTCGCGCAGCCGCCGGACCACCGTGACCGCCGGCGCGGCGTCTCGGGGCGTCGGCGCGGACAGGACGACGCCTGCAGGAGCGAGGCGTCCGACGGCGTGGACCCAGCTGTCGACCGGGAGGTCGCTGCCCAGCCAGCGCACGTCGGCTCCCAGCCTGCGCAGGCAGGTGGCGAAGGAGAGGGACCCCAGCGCGTGCAGAGAGCCTGGTGGGAGGCCGACCAGCACCACGGGCCCCTCGAGCGCGGTGCCGGCGGCCTCGAAGGCCTGGCTCAACCGAGCCTGCACGGCCCCGCTGACGAAGTGCTCGCCGGCCACGTCGATCCGGCCGTCGACCCAGGCCTCACCCAGCTCGGTGAGGGCTGGGAGCAGCCAGTGCTCCACCACGGACTCGAACGAGCCGGCCGCAAAGGCGCGGTCCAGGAGCCGGTCCAGCTCACCGCCGTCCAGGGACCGGGCGGGGGAGACCAGTGCCTCGAGTGCGGGCGAGGCGCTGTCCGGGGGCAGGGCCGGCAGCGTGACCCCCGGTGCGTCGCGACCGCCAGCAGTGCTGGCCCCCACCGCGGCGTTGGCGTCGGTGCCCGTGACGACCTCCGGGCGGGCGTGGGAGGCCCGGACCTGCTCCGCGGCGAGTGAGGCGGGCGCGCCGGTCTCGACGAGCTGGACCATCATCCGGAGCCGGGCGAGGTCGGCGTCGTCATAAAGGCGATAGCCCGACTCGCTGCGCGTCGGGGACACCACGCCATAGCGCCGCTCCCAGGCTCGCAACCGGTCGGGGCCGATCCCGGTTAGGGCACTGACCTGCTTGACCGTGTAGGGCACGGGCCTCACCTCCTGAGGCATAGCCTATCCGGTCTTTGGACAAACCTTGGACCGCGGCGCAGACGGCGCGTCCGAGAGGACTCAGAGATCCTGCGGGCCAGCCTCGTGTCCGGAGCGGCCGTGGGTGCGCCGCCGCTGCTTCATCTCGGCCTCGTAGACGTGCCGCCGACCCTGGGTCATCGCGTCACGGACCGCACGGTCCAGCTCCCGAGCGGCCGTCCAGTAGCCGTCGTCGAAGTCCTCGACCAGCTGGAAGCTCCAGCGCCCGGCAACCACGTTGAGGCCGATCAGCTCTTCGCGCAGGCGCCCCGCCAGGTCTTCGTGACCGCTGGCGACCAGCTGGTCAGCGCCCTCACCGAAGCCCAGGTCGGCCGCGCCGATGAGCTGATGGAAGGAGTAGAGGTGTCCGCGGGCCCGCTCGATCTTCTCCAGCGCCTCGCTCACCGTGCCCGCTGCCTCGATCTCTGCGTCGGTCGCCGTGGCGGGTCGGGAGTGCTCCGGGTCCAGGTCGAGACCGGTGTCGTCGGTGTCCATGCGTTCCAACGTAGACCGACTCAACCCGGCCTGCCGGTCCGCAAGGACGGGGTCTGGCGCCCACGCGCGCTCAGGAGGTGGCGGACCTGCCAGTCTCGTAGCGCCGCAGGGCCTCCACCCGCTCCTCGGCATGGTCGACAATGCGTCGTGGGTAGCCGTGGGTGTAGCCCTCGGGGTGTGCCCAGGGTTGGTGCACAGCGGGGCCCGGCAGGTGCGCGAGCTCGGGCACCCAGCGGCGCACGTAGTCACCGTCGGGATCAAAACGCTCACCCTGCCGGACGGGACTGAACACGCGGAAGTAGGGTGCCGCGTCCGTCCCGGTCCCAGCTACCCACTGCCACCCGTGGTTGTTGGAGGCGACATCACCGTCGATGAGGTGGTCCAGGAACCACCGCGCACCGACCGGCCACCACACGTGCAGGTCCTTGGTGAGGAAGCTCGC